>JBMLQF010000074.1:0-10348 GCA_049241705.1 Fluviicola sp.
GATCTACTTGTTCTTCAAAAAAGAACTGCATTTAAAATCTTCCAGTCGACAGATCCCGTCGCGCTTACGCAAGATCATGTTGCGCTTCAGTTTGTTTAGTTATTCGATCTCGGTAGCGAATACGCTTTTTAATACGCTGGATGTTGTTTTGATCGCTGCATTAGCAGGTTTACCTGAAGCCGGGGTGTATTCCACGATCGTTTTCCTGAGCAGCGCTTTGCAAATCCCAAATCGATCAATGATCCGCGTGAGTTCTACCTTGGTTTCTGAGCATTGGAAAACGCGCGACATGAAAGCGATGCAGAAGTTATATACGAATTTTAGTTCCGTTAACTTTTTGATCAGTTTGCTTTTGTTCGTCCTGGTTTGGAGTTCAAAGAGTGAGTTATTCCAATTGCTTCCTCATGAATTCTCAGCGGGGATCTGGGCTTTCTTTTTTATCATGCTGGGTCGAATTTTCGACAACTTCATGGGTTTGAATGCCATTATACTGATTACTTCCAAGAAATACAAAAAGGATATTTGGGTAACCGTTTCAGCCACGATCATGCTCATCGGTTTGAACTGGTTTCTCATTCCGATCTATGGTTTGACCGGTGCAGGTCTGGCATCGATGATCGTTATTGTTTTTACCAATTTGATCCGAACCGCCATGGTTTACCGCTTTTTCAAGATGCATCCTTTTGAATGGTCGCAAGTGTATTCCTTGTTGGCCTTTACGCCGCTATTCTTCTTGGGAACTGCAGTGGTCTTGCCTCTAGAATCTGAAGTAGGTCGGATTGTAGCCAATACGGTTTTGATCGGAGCATGGGCACTTCTGGCTTTGTTCGTTTTCCGCGTGAATGACGAAATGAAGAACTACATCTTAAAATTCATCCGAAAGAAATAATCATAAAAAAGGGCTGTCATTTCGACAACCCTCTGGTTTATTTTTGAAATCTCTCTGCCTTCACAGTGACGTTAAACGTTTTATTCGGGAAGGTCGGGAAAACCGTTTTGCTTGTTGGTATATTGAGGTCTTCGATGTAAACCGCACACATGGTGTTAGACACGTGATAAAGGTTCTTGTGTTTCTCTTTCGGAATTCCATCCAAGATCCCGCACAATACGGATGCACGCACATCTTCTGAGTTATAACCGTAGTCGTGCCAAACGATCACCGATTTAGAATCCTTGCGCAAAGGAAAAACCTTACGAGTATCATTTTCTACACCTTCATAGGAATGATCACCATCCACAAAGATCAGATCAAATTGCTCATTCAAGGTACCGAAATCGAAATGATGGGAATTTGCTTCCACTTTCTCAACATTCGGGTAATCTTTATAAAAGATCGCGTGAACGTCAACAAACTTCTGATCGAATCCCATGTCCAACATTTCCTTTGCGGATAGGGAGACGGATAAACACTTCTTCGCTACATCGGCAACATTTGAAATACTCTCACCTCTCCAGCTTCCGATCTCCATGTACGTACAAGCCTCGTAATTTCGGGCAAGTCTTTTCAATAACATGAGATCCATCACGGATGAAGTTCCATTTAAATACGTGTAGTTTTTGATCGTCTCATCAAAACCATCGAACAGATCCATGATATCAATCGTAGGCAACTGCGAAATACCGTAGGTGTTTTTACATTTATTCGCATAATACCTCTCTTGTACTTCACGCATCCCTTTCTTCAGGGAAAAGATCGGGTTCGCTAAGATCAGTCCGGCAATTTTACTCTTCTTCATCTTGTAATTAGTTGTTATCGATTTCTTGAACTGCCGTACCTTTTTTCTTCCATGCTAAGAAACCCGCTGCACCGAAGCACAACAACAAAGCTAACGTAGAGAAAATCGAGTATTTGTTATACTTCGTGTAGCTCGCATCGTTGTAAACAAATTCTACTTTATGTTTACCCGCAGGAATATCCAAACCGCGCAACATGTAGTTCACTTTGATGATATCAGCAGGTTTTCCATCGATCGTTGCCGACCAGTTCTCCGGATAATACACTTCAGAGAATACTGCCAAACCTCCTGTTTTCGAATCTGTAGAGTAGTTCAATTTGTTTGGCGCATATTTCGTTAATTGGATCTTTCCTTCTCCACTGTAATTGCGCTTGTTCAATTTAGATGCATCCGCTGCAATCACCACTGCTTCTTCACGTGGATTGAAATCATCGGTAACCGTAAATTCTACCAAACCTTTGAATGATTTTGTGGTATCGCGTTCAAATCCTTCTTTCATGATCAGATCCGTTTTGCCATTCAAATCTTGAACAAATACTACCGTTACCCCCATCGGAATTCCGTTAGAAAGTGGCACAGCGATCGTATCGCGACTTCCTTCCGGCAAGTATTGCAAACGCTCACTGCCAAAAGCATCCACAGTTGGTTTCACCGCTCCGTTCACAATGAATTTACCGGTGCCGATGTTTTTCATGGAAAATTTAGAACCCAAAGACAAAATCGCTTCATTCGCATCTTTTACTACTTGAGCACGCTTCACGAACCAAGCATTACCACATGCTGTTGGATTTGGATTTGCCACCAAACCAGAATCAGTTGGTTGCATGATGTACTTCACATTGAACATATCCAAAACCTTGTTATTGGATTTCGAAATATGGAATTCGATCATGTTCTGAATGGTGCGCAATTTCGCTCCGTGATAACCTCCCAAAGATTTGTGGAAGAACGATGCACGTGCTGAGTTGAATCCTCCGGACACATCGAATACGCGGTAGTTTGTCATGCGGTTCAACGCAAGGAAGATGTAGGCATCAATGATTCGCGATTTCTCACCACCAACAGCATCCAACTCCATTGCTTTAGCCTCACCTGCTGCTTTCGCTTTAGCGATCTCTTTTTGCAAAGCAGGATTGTTTGCTGCTTCACGCTCCAAAATTTGCAGATCTCCCAATTCAGGAGTCATCGGATACAAAGCAGACAACTTAGGTGTCCAGTACTTGTAGTTTCCTGTTTGATCTTCTTTGTTGTTCAAATAATTGTGTGCAACCAAAACAACATCCAGGAAGGTAAACAATCCCAAAGCCCCCATTGAAATGGCCACCGGAAGGCTCGTTTTCAAGAACAAGAACAAACAAGCGATCGCTAAGACACTGAAGAAGATCGAACGGTTCATGGAACTGTTGAAGATCTCCACGCGTGCTTTCTTGGCACTTTCCAAACGCGATAAAAAACCGTCCATCATTCCTTTTGCTTGTGCATCTACTGCCGCTTCGATACCAGCAGGTGAAGAAACATCGATGCCGTATTGCTTGGCTTGCTCCGGAGTCAAAGCTTGGATCTGCTTGCGAATATCCTCTTTTTGCCCTTCGATCTGTTTTTCAACCATCGTCGTATCTGTTTCTTGAGCAGATACATAGTTATCGCCCAATCCTGCTCCTTTCAAACCGATCAAGAAAACCACAAATGCGGCAGAGGCGATGTAGAAAGGTTTGATATTCGCAACGATCTTATCTTTTTCCTTGATCAAACGATCCAAGAATAATACGGCCAATAGTGGAATAGTCAATTCTAGTATAACCAAAATAATCGTAACCGCACGGAACTTATTATAAGCAGGAACATTTTCAAGGAACCATTCTGTCAATCCCATGTAGTTCTTACCCCATGAAAGCATTAGCACCAAGATACTCACTCCCAATAAAGCCCATTTAGACGGATCTTTCAAATAGATCATTCCAAGCAATGCCAAGAACACTAAGATCACTCCCAAATAAACAGGACCAGATGTACTCAATTGATTCCCCCAATAGGCATTGGAATTTAATGCATCTTGAATTTCTTGTTGTGTCAAATTTGTAGAAGCTTCTATCTGCTCACGGAATGGTGAATCACCAATTGCCATACTACCCCCACCCTTTACGTATGGAGAAAGGAACGTGAACGATTCGTCAATCCCGTACGAGTATTGCGTCACGTAATCCACATCCAAACCTTCTTGTGAAGCTGCAGCTGCGTTGCCATCAGCTGTAATAGTAAGATCATTGCTTCCACGGGTTGAGTTCTTTGCGTATGCATTCGTCATTCCAACGTTTCCGTAGTTGATCACAAAAGCCAACAAATACATGGCAATAATTCCTCCAGTCGCTTTGATGAAAGACCCCCATTCTTTTGTTTTGAATACACGGATCAATTCTGCAACACCCAATCCAAACATCAAAATCACCAAGTAGTACGTTACCTGCAAGTGATTCGAAGCAATCTCGAAAGACATGAATAATCCGGATAACAAAGAGCCCCAAAGCCAATTTCGGCGATAGGCCATGATAAACGCTCCAACTACCGGCGCCATGAAGGCTACAGCAACCGCTTTTGAGTTGTGACCAGCTTGCAAAATGATGATCTGATAACTTAAGAAAGCATACACTAAGGCACCGCCAATGGCAACCCACTTATTCACACGCATCAAGCTAAGCATGATGTAGAAACCGATCATGTACAAAAGCACTACTCCCATTGGTGATGGAATGGTACGCATGTACCCGATGATCACTTTTGAAAACCAGTTTCCGTCGTGCAAGATCGAAATCTGAGTTGCAGGCATTCCACCAAACATTGAGTTAGTCCAAAGTGGTTCTTCGCCGTTTGTTTGCTCGCGGAAATCAGCAATTTCATGAGAACTACCAATGTATTGCTCAATATCGTGCTGTTTCAAACCATAGCCATTCAACTGAACGCTGAAATAGGCCATACAAACGATCAGGAAAATTCCAATAGCTGCAAAATGAATCCAATTGCGCTTAAAGAAGTTGCTTATCGACATAACTCGTGTTTAATTTTCGAATGAAGCTGTGAAAATAGCAAAAAGGACTTTAATTCAGGGAATTTGGATTAGTTAAAACACTGATTAAAACAAAAAAAAGAGCGATAAACTCGCTCTTTTTGATTCCTTAGGAAATTTCTTCGTAATCCACATCCTGCACATCGCCTTTCGGTTTGGATTTCTGGATCGTCACTTTTCCAAAATCCTTCATTTTCCGATTGCGCTCTCGCAGTAAGTCTTTTTCGCGTTGCGCAGCTTCCTTTTCGGCTTCCATATTGCGTTTCGCGATGGCCAATTGACCTAGAAAACGCAACAATACAAATGCTCCGATGATGATCAGAACGGTTTTAAAAAAACCGGTAAAGCTCGCTTCCGCAACTTCCATTATTTCGATAAGTGCATGTTACGCTCTGAGTAGATCTTCGTAAAGAATGGATCTTTCAAGTTCTTGATGAAACGGATCGCCTCACCAGTCGACTTCATCTCAGGACCCAATTCTTTCTTCACATCCGGGAATTTCTCGTAAGAGAACACCGGAATCTTGATCGCGTACCCTTCTTTCTTCGGATTGAAGTTGAAGTCTTTCACCTTCTTCTCACCCAACATCACTTTCGTTGCATAGTTCACATACGGCTCGTCGTACGCTTTCGCGATGAATGGAACTGTACGAGATGCACGTGGATTCGCTTCGATCACATATACTTTATCGTCTTTGATCGCAAACTGAATATTGATCAATCCAACAGTTCGCAATGCTACCGCAATTTTCTTGGTGATATCCTCGATCTGTGTCATCACGAAATCACCCAAATTGTACGGAGGTAACACCGCATATGAGTCACCGGAGTGAATTCCTGCAGGTTCAATGTGCTGCATCACACCAATGATATACACATCTTTTCCATCACAAATCGCATCTGCTTCCGCTTCAATAGCTCCACCTAAGAAGTGATCCAACAAGATCTGGTTACTTCCCATTTCGTTGATGATATCTACTACGTGGTGCTCCAATTCTTCTTTGTTGATGACGATCTTCATCTTTTGTCCACCCAATACATAAGAAGGGCGAACCAACAATGGGAAGCCTAAGTCATCAGACAATTCCAATGCTTGTTCGGCACTTTCTACGACACCGTATTTTGGGAATGGAATATTAAGCTCTTCCAATACTTTTGAGAAACGTCCACGGTCTTCTGCTAAATCCAAGGCTTCGAATGATGTTCCGATGATCTTGATCCCGTAACGCTCTAATTTCTCCGCTAATTTCAAAGCTGTTTGTCCACCCAACTGAACGATCACGCCTTCTGGCTTTTCGTGTTGGATGATATCGTAAATGTGCTCCCAGAATACCGGCTCGAAGTACAACTTATCCGCTGTATCGAAGTCCGTAGAAACCGTCTCCGGGTTACAGTTGATCATGATCGTTTCATAACCACATTCTTTAGCCGCCAATACCCCGTGAACACAAGAGTAATCGAACTCGATTCCCTGACCAATACGGTTTGGTCCAGAACCAAGCACCACCACTTTTTTGCGATCAGTCACAGTACTTTCGTTCTCGAACTCGAATGTAGAATAGTAGTAAGGCGTTTGTGCATCAAACTCAGCCGCACAGGTATCCACCAGTTTGAATACGCGTTTGATGCCCATTTCCGTGCGCTTATTGTGCACTTCAGATTCCAAACAACGTAACAAGTGTGCTACCTGACGATCGGCGTAGCCTTTCTGCTTCGCTTCGAACATCAATTCCTTCGGGATATTCCCCAAATGGTATTTTTCGATCTTGCGTTCCAATTTGATCAAATCCTCGATCTGACGTAGGAACCAGATGTCAATTTTCGTTTTTTCCTGAATCGTCTTGAACGGAATTCCCAACTTGATCGCATCGTATACGTGGAACAAGCGGTTCCAGCTCGGATTCTCCAATGAATGAAGGATCGCTTCTTGGTTCGTCAATTCACGACCGTCAGCTCCCAAACCGTTGCGGTTGATCTCTAAGGATTGACAAGCCTTTTGCAATGCTTCCTGGAAACTGCGACCAATTCCCATTACCTCACCTACTGATTTCATCTGTAATCCTACACGACGATCTGTTCCCGGAAACTTATTGAAATTCCAGCGTGGGATCTTCACGATCACGTAGTCCAAAGTAGGCTCGAATAAAGCAGAAGTTGTTTTGGTAATCTGGTTACTCAATTCATCCAAGTGGTAACCGATAGCCAATTTCGAAGCGATCTTCGCGATCGGATAACCGGTAGCTTTTGACGCCAACGCAGATGAACGCGATACACGCGGGTTGATCTCGATGGCAATAATATCTTCTTTCTCGTCAGGTGAAACAGCGAACTGTACATTACATCCTCCGGCAAAATTACCGATGGAACGCATCATTTTGATAGCCATGTCACGCATGCGCTGGAACGTCGTATCCGACAAGGTCATAGCCGGTGCAACCGTGATCGAATCTCCGGTATGGATTCCCATTGGATCGAAGTTTTCGATCGAACAGATAATTACCACGTTGTCATTTGCATCGCGCAACAACTCCAACTCGTATTCTTTCCAGCCCATCAAGGCTTTATCGATCATAACTTCGTGGATCGGCGACAATTGCAAACCGCGCTCTAACAAGCCGTCGAATTGTTTTGGATCGTAAACGATAGATGCTCCAGAACCTCCTAAGGTGTAAGAAGGACGGATACACAGTGGAAAACCGAACTCTTGCGCAATCTCTTTTCCTTCTAAGAAAGATTTTGCAGTTTCCTGAGGTGCCATCGGCACACCGATCTCATTCATCAAATTGCGGAAAGCTTCACGGTTCTCTGTGATCTCGATCGCAGCAATGTCTACTCCAATGATCTCAACACCGTACTCTTCCCAAATCCCCATCTCGTCGCACTTGATAGCCAAGTTTAACGCTGTCTGACCTCCCATTGTTGGAAGTACCGCATCAATCTTGTGGTTCTTCAAGATCTCGATGATGCTTTCCGGTTCAAGTGGTTGCAAGTAAACGTTATCTGCTACCACCTTATCGGTCATGATCGTTGCCGGGTTGGAATTGATCAATGTAACTTCAATTCCTTCTTCACGAAGCGAGCGTGCTGCTTGCGATCCGGAATAGTCAAATTCACATGCCTGGCCAATCACGATGGGTCCAGATCCAATGATAAGAACAGATTTAATGGAAGTATTTCTTGGCATTTGCGCTGTTTATGAGTTCAATTTGTACGTTTTCCTTTGCAACACGGTAATGGCTTACCTATACTACAAATTGAGCGCAAATTTAAATAGAATAATCGGGGTTCTTGCAAAACCGTTTTTGTTTTTTCAGCACTTTTTCAACAGTGTGCAGATTCCGCTCTTCTTTTCACTTCCATGGAAACAAAAAAACTATCTTTGCTCAAATCATTGACGTTATGCAATTGGTCTTAAACCAGCATCAGATCGCGCAGAAAATCAATCGTCTGGCGCACGAAGTTTTAGAGAACACTTACGGTATCGATGAATTGTTCATTGGAGGTATTGTTGGCAACGGCGAACACTTCGCCCAACAGATCGCAGAGATCGTCCAGAAAAACAGCAAGCAACAGGTGACTTATTTCAAGATCGACCTGGACAAGGACAAGCCCTTAGAGCATCCTATTACATGTTCAATGGATGTCAATTTATTTGCTGGAAAAACAGTGATCTTGGTGGATGACGTGATCAATTCCGGAACGACCATGCAGTATGGTGTGATGAAGATCTTGGAACAACCGGTTCGCAGTGTAAAAACCTTGGCGTTGGTTGATCGCATGCACCGCCGCTACCCGATCAAATGTGATTTTGTAGGAATGACTTTGACTACTACCCTCGGCGAACGCGTGGAAGTAATGCCGTCGAATGGTGGATTGGAAGCGTTTCTTGTTTAATTGAAAGTTGAGAATTAAGAATTGAAAAGTTTTAGGATTTTAGGACTTTAAGATGTTAGGATATTAAGACTTTAGGACGAAAGACTAGAGTCGGAAGACATTTAAACGCTTGAACTTTTGAACATGTTGAACTTTTGAACTTTTGAACTTTCTTTGAACTATTGAACTTACTCCTCCCTTGTTCTCGATATACCGCTTTTAGCGGCACCTGTCTGACTTCACAGCAAGGCAGGCTCGAACTGACGGGAGAGGATTGAACACATTGAACTTTTGAACCATTTGAACACTTGAACCCTCATTGAACTTTTTGAACTCGTACAGCATGAATAAAGTAACCGAATCATCCAGCAATCATCAGGACCTTGAATTGAAATCGACCAGTGAGTTATTGGTAGGAATCAATCAGGAAGACAAATCAGTGCCTTTGGCGGTTGAGAAAGAGATCGCTCAGATCGAAAAACTGGTGGATGCTGTAACAGAGCGCATGCAGCGTGGTGGACGTTTGTTCTACATCGGTGCAGGAACCAGCGGTCGTCTAGGAATTGTGGACGCGAGTGAATGTCCGCCAACTTTTGGTGTACCACATGGATTGGTTGTCGGGATCATTGCCGGCGGTGACGGTGCCATTCGCAAAGCGGTGGAATTCGCTGAAGACGATACCGAACAAGGTTGGAAAGATTTGCTAGCTTATGATATCAATTCTACTGATACAGTAGTTGGCATTGCCGCTTCGGGAACGACGCCATATGTTCTTGGAGCTTTAAAAACAGCCAAAGAACAGCGCATCTTAACCGGCGGAATTTCCTGCAATCCGGGTTCCCCCCTTTCCCAATTGGCGGATATTGCCATTACACCGGTTGTTGGACCAGAATTCGTGACCGGATCCACCCGTATGAAAAGTGGAACAGCTCAGAAATTGGTGCTCAACATGCTTTCCACAGCAGTCATGATCAAGTTGGGTCGCGTAAAAGGAAATCGCATGGTGGACATGCAACCGTCGAACAATAAATTGGTAGATCGCGGTGCCAACATGATCGTCGAAGCTACTGGCTGTTCGTATGAATTGGCCTTGGAATTATTGGACGAGTTCGGATCTGTACGCGCTGCGGTGGAAGCTTACCAAAACAAGTAAGTCGTGATACGTGCTTGCCTGCTTGCCTTCCTGTTTATTTTCTTGATCTTCTTAGGGTTTTCGCAGGATTCCATTTCCATTCGCATTCACGGAACTGTAATGGACAGCACGCGATCATTAGCCCTTCCCAATTCCGGTTTGAGGGTCTATAACGACAATCAAATGCTTCAAAAGTTTTCCACGAACAACAGCGGTGCCTTTGATATTCAAATTCGAATACCTAAGGGTCGAAATCACCTCACATTATTGGCGTTGACAACGAATTACCTGGAAACGCAAATTGATCTGGACAGCAATCTACAATCTTCAATTGATATAAAAGCGGATCTGATACTGACTCCACAACGCATTTGTTGGGATTCTTTCTTACCGGAAGCCGTTTATTTTGAAGAAAACGCCACCGAATTATCCAAGGACCAAGAGTTGTTGCTCCTGAAAGAATTCTTTCGAATGAACGAGCAAATGCAGTCCGTTTTCTACATCAAGCGTCTGGAGATCATGGCGTATTGTGATTATACGGAGAAGT
>JBMLQF010000075.1:0-3316 GCA_049241705.1 Fluviicola sp.
TTTCGGAAACAGATGATCGTGAGCATCTGGAAATTTGGGGTTCTAAAAATGGAACAGTTTATCGGATTTATAGAGACATTGGGCATTTGCTCGCCTATAAAATTCACCCAAATACCAAAGAGATCCTCTTGTTTCATCACCAATATCCATGCTGCGTAAATGCATCACACAACTTAAATCGTTTGCGACTTATAGGAGAAAAGATGCAGCTGGTAAAACGGTATTTTTTAGGAAGAGACAAGGATATGGCTGGGCCGTTTTTCCCTAAGAAGTCTGTTTTTAGCGGGAAATATCGCGCGTTGAAAAAGAAAACTCCGGTTTATTGGTCACCAGCGATCGTTGAAAAGGGGGCTTGGCTGCAGCGATCTGAATCCAATCGCATTGCACATTACGATTTATTAACCGTTTACACAGTTTTGGCAACTGAGAAAAAGTGGCAATTTGTATTGATGAAAGGTGCTCCTATAGAGGAAAAGAACGCGGTAATCAATCCAAAGAATTTTAAAGAAACCTGGATCTATTGCTGGATCCGTGAGGAATAAAAAAACGGGACCAACAGTTTCCTGAAGTATCCCGTCTCTTTATGAACAAGATTGCAAGATCAGTTGCAGTCGGTCAACTGCCAGTTTCGTACCAATTCTTCGTGTTGAACAAAGAACCTGTCAAGGATTTGGTCTGCTTCGGAATCTTCTCCGGGTAGGCGCTTTTCGATTTGGACAAAGGCCTCCCGGATCGTATCCAAAATGTTTGAATTCATTAGGATCAGAGAAGTAGACGAATCGAATTTGTAATTCTTGAATACATCGATGATCTTATTGCGATCCATCGCTTCTTGAGGTAACAGATGTTCCTTCATTGAGAGATCGTTGAAAAAGGGAAGTAATTTGGCACTTAGTTCAATGAAATGACGCAAGACAATTGTAGCGTCGTTCACCTGTTGAATGGCAACACTTCTCATAATGTTTCTGCGAGCAACTTTCTTTTCCATGATTTCCAGTTGTTGTTGTTAAATCTATGACGCCCGACAAATTCAAATAGTTGGATAATTGGTCCTCGTTTTGAGTGAAATGAATGTTTGGTTGATTAAATGGAGGAATTTAGATTACTCGATCTTTCGAATCAATCAAGCGAAAGGACTAAATCGATTTCAATTTTCAACAGAATTGCTCTAAAACAACTTATATTTGCACCAAAATTGGGGATATGCAGATCTTAAACGGAAAGGAAACATCCGAAATAATCAAGAAGGAATTGGCAGAACAAGTGAAGGAGAGAAAGGCAAATGGCCGCAAGATCCCTCATTTAGCTGCAATTTTGGTTGGTCGTGATGGTGGTTCAATGACCTATGTGAACAACAAATTGAAAGCTTGTGAAGAGATAGGTTTTGAAAGTACCTTGATCCGTTATGACGATTCGATCACGGAGGAAACTCTCCTAAAAAAGATCCAGGCTCTCAATGAAGATAAAAGCATTGACGGATTTATCGTTCAGTTGCCATTACCGGAGCATATTGACGAAATGAAAGTGACCTTGGCGATCGATCCTAAAAAAGACGTGGATGGTTTCCATCCGATCAATGTTGGAAATATGATGTTGAATATTCCAGGATTCGTTCCGGCTACACCAGCAGGGATTGTGGAATTGATGCGTCGTTATAATATTGAAACTTCAGGAAAGAATTGTGTAGTTGTTGGAAGGTCTAATATCGTGGGGACACCGCTGAGTTTGTTACTAGGTAAAAACACAAATCCTGGAAATTGTACGGTTACTTTGGTGCATTCACGATCTGAGAATATCAAAGATATTTGTGCGCAAGCCGATATTTTGGTTGCCGCTGTTGGAGTTCCGGGATTCATTACGGCTGATATGGTGAAAGAAGGAGCTATTGTGATCGATGTTGGAACCACACGTGTTGAGGATCCGTCGCGCGAAAGAGGATGGCGTTTGGTTGGAGACGTAAAGTTTGATGAAGTCGCTCCAAAATCTTCCTTTATTACGCCAGTTCCGGGTGGAGTAGGCCCTATGACCATTGCTTCTTTGATGATAAATACATTGAAAGCGATGGAATTAAAAGGAAAATAAATATTTTAGGCAAAAAATAAGACTATGAAACAGTTAATCGGATTGTTGATCGTATTGTTTTCAGTTTCCAGCTGTGGAATCTATTCCAATGATTTTTCCGGAGGAGGCATTCAAAAAAGAAAATATACACGTGGTTTTTATTTGAATAAGCGTGGACATTTGAAATCTGCGAAACAGGAAACTGTTAAGTCGGAGGAATTGGCTGAGATTGCAGAAGAAGAGGTGAAGGAACCTGTACTTGTTGAAACGGTTTCTACCATGGATGCCATTCAACAACAGACTGAACCAAACAATGAGAAGCAAGGGGATCAGTCAAGCGGTTCCTCAGAAAACAAGACTAAAAAGAAAACAGTTGCAGCAAAATCGAAGAAAGAATCTCGTCCTGCGCAACAAACGCAGCGTAAACCTCGCGAGCCAGAATATTATATGCCTTATGTAAACTTGAAAGAAAAGTCAACTTTTTCGGCTGCGGCAAGCTCTGACCCGGCAATGACTATTTTGTTGGTTATTTTAGCGATTATTCTTCCTCCTTTGGCAGTAGCTATTTACGAAGGTATCACCAAGCGATTCTGGATTGATTTGGTATTGTTTATAGTAGGTATTGGTGTCGGTTTTTGGTTGTTTGGAGGAGGTATTGCATGGTTGTGTGCATTGGCTGCCGTGATCTATGCCTTGTTGATCGTTCTTGAAGTCATTTAATACGAACAGATAAATTTAAAAAAGGGAGAACGAAGGTCCTCCCTTTTTTATTTACAAGCGTTCCAATGGTGTTTTAACTCCGTCCACTAACGAATAGCACGCTAACTTATCTTGAAAAACAGAAGATTTAAAGATCGAACTGTTGAGTAACATGCGCACGCACTCTTGAATTCCTTCAACAATGGAAGGGTGTGGGTGGATCAATTCTGAGATCACCGAAATTGGCATGTTCAAGCGTATAAGTAAACCAATTGCTTGAATGGCCGTGGATGCATGTTCACCCACTGCACGCATTCCGAGCACACGCATTTCGTCATCATTTGTTACGATGATCTTGAAGAATCCATTTGTTTTGCGCATTGCAATTGCTCTGGCTAATAATGAGAAGTCGATCTTCACGACTTTTACCGGGATGTTTTCCTTCAAACATTGTTGTTCATTCATTCCAACCGCCGCTACTTCAGGCTGAAGGAACATGATCGTACAAATGTTATCGTAAGAAAGTTGGTTTTTTGGATGTCCAAACATGCGTTCT
>JBMLQF010000076.1:0-13299 GCA_049241705.1 Fluviicola sp.
TTTGAAGCGGGATTATTGAAGTTGCGTTGTCATTTGATCGACTCGCTGCCACAGCCCGGAGGACAATGTTCCGAGATTTATCCGAAAAAACCGATTTATGATATTCCGGGATTCCCTTCTGTCCTAGCAGGTGAGTTGATCGACAACTTGATGGAACAGGCGGCACCGTTCAAACCGGGATTCACTTTAGGTGAGGCTGCGATGAGCATTGAGAAAACGGAAGACGATAAGTTTATTGTTACAACAGTAAAAGGAACGCAACACATTGCCCCGATCGTGATGATCGCTGGAGGTTTGGGTGTGTTTGAACCACGTAAACCACCTATCGACAATATCGTTGACTTCGAAGATAAAGGTGTGGAGTATATCATCAAGGATCCGGAATTCTACCGCGGAAAGCGTTGTGTGATTGCCGGTGGAGGGGACTCGGCGTTGGATTGGTCGATCTTCTTGGCAGAAAAGAAAATTGCTTCCGAAGTGGTATTGGTACACCGCAGTGCTTCGTTTCGCGGACATTTGGATTCGGTGCAGCGCGTAATCGACATGGCCGGAAAAGGCGAGATTACTTTGATTACTGAAGCTGAGGTAGTAGGATTGGAAGGAAACGGGAATCTAGAGCGCGTGAAGATCCAACACAATACGCAAGGAGAGATCATTCGCGATACGGATCATTTCATTCCATTGTTCGGTTTGAAACCATCTTTAGGTCCGATTGCTGATTGGGGACTCGAAATCGAAAAGAATGCGATCAAAGTAGATACTTTGGATTACTCTACGAACATTCCTGGTATCTACGCGATTGGCGATGTGAACACCTACGAAAACAAATTGAAATTGATCTTGTGTGGATTCCACGAAGGAACCTTGGCAGTTCAGTCGGCATTTGCACGTATTTATCCGGACAAAAAGAACATTTTGAAGTATACAACTGTTAATGGTGTACAGGGATTCTAAACAGGTCTATGTTACTGGTTATTGGGAAAGGCTGTCGTTCATACGATGGCCTTTTTTTATTCCCAAGTAGTTGAAGTGTGCTTTCCATTTCAAAGATCAATTAGTCTCGCGTACGAAGTGCCAAGTGTTAGCTTTTTCTTAAATCCTGGAAAATGGAAGCCATCCTCTGAAAAATGACTTAAATTCGTGCTACAAATTTTTGGAGATGAAATCAATTACCGTAGAAGAACTAAAGAATTGGATTGATAACAAAGCAGATTTTCAATTGATCGACGTACGTGAACCGTTTGAATTTGATGAAGCGAACATGGGAGGAATTTTGATCCCAATGAATGAAGTGCCTGATCAAGTAGGTCAATTTGCGAAAGACAAAAAGGTGGTGGTTCACTGTCGTTCTGGAAAGCGCAGTGCTAGTGTGATCCAATACTTAGAATCACAACACGGGTATGATAATTTATACAATTTAGAAGGCGGAATCCTTGCTTGGATCGATACCTACGGAGCATAATTTATATGAACAGAAAAACGGTCAATACGGTTATTATTCTAGGGATCATTTCCTTGGCGAGTATCCTGTTGATCCAAATTTTCTGGATCCGAAAAACGATACAGGCACAACAGAAACGCATCGAGATCCAGGAGAAACAAGATAGTCTGAATGTGCGTCAGTTTGCGCAGCGCACGCACATTGCCCTGCGTAATGTCTTGGAAGATATTGAAGGCGATGCGGATGCTACGGCGAATTTGTATGGCGCGGTAAAAGAAGTGAAACCCAACTATTTTGTGGTCGACATTTCTGAGGAGATCGAGCCATTCTATTTGGAGACCTTATTGAAGCGCGAGTTTTACGGACAAAGTCTCAATCAGGATTTCATCTATGGGATTTACGACTGTTTCTCGGATTCGATCGTATTTGGGAATCGCGTGCATTTCAATGAGAAGTTGCACTACGTTACTGTTCCAAACAAAGACAAGCGACTCACGGCGAAAAAGTTGTCCTGGAAAAATGACGGACATTATTTTACGGTGACCTTTCCGGATTTGAAGATCCACCCCATTAAAGATCCTACACAGGTTACGTCGCCATGGTTCTACCTGGTGATCATCGTGGTGGTATTGCTCGTGTTCTTTGGCTATGCGATCAATGTGATCCTGAAGCAAAAACGTTTATCCGAAGTGAAGACTGATTTTATCAACAACATGACCCACGAATTGAAAACGCCGATCTCGACTATTGGGCTTTCCAGTGAATTGTTGTTGAAAGGTGATTTTTCAGAAGATCCGGGTCGTTTGAAACGTTATGCGGAGATCATTTTCAAAGAGAATAAGCGTTTGGAAAATCAAGTTGAGCGGGTATTGAACGTGGCCAAACTGGATAAAGAAAAATTGAGTTTGTCCAAGGATCTGTGCTCGATGCACGAACTGATCATGGATGCCAAGGAAAGTTTTGATTTGAACCAAACTGAAAAGGGTGGAGCCATTCATCTGTATTTGGATGCAACGAACGATAAACTATCGATCGACCAAGTGCATATCACCAATGTTGTCTATAATTTATTGGACAATGCGGTGAAATATTGTCAAGAGATTCCCGATATTACGATTACCACATCAAACGATTCCAAATACTTTTCCATGACCATTTCTGATAATGGGATCGGGATAAAACGCGAGGATATTCGTATGATCTTCGATAAGTTTTACCGGGTTCCAACCGGAAATTTACACGATGTGAAAGGCTTTGGATTGGGTTTATACTATGTGAAACTGATCGTTGAAGAACATGGTGGAAGTATTCAAGTAAAAAGTTCACCAGGAAAAGGAACGGCGTTTACGATCCGTTTACCTTATGAAGCTTGATCATGAGATTGGAACGACTGGAAAACGAAATTTTCGGGATTCGAACACAAGCAGATTTTGAACGAATCACTTTGGAGGTTTATCGTTTTCAGCGAACTCATACGCCCGTTTACAAAGAATATGTAGATCTATTGAAGCGACCAGAGCCAACTAAACTGGCTGAGATCCCTTTTTTACCGATCACATTTTTTAAATCGCATGAAGTGATTGCAGAAGGATTTCAACCGGAATTACTGTTCAAGAGCAGCGGAACAACCGGTATGCAGCGCAGTCAGCACCCCGTAGCTTTCACATCCATGTACGAGCGATCATTCTTTCCAACTTATGAGGCATTTTCCGGACCTGTGAAGGATCAAGTGATCGTTGCTCTTTTGCCGAATTACGTAGAACAGGGGAATTCGAGTTTGGTATACATGGTAGAGAAGTTGGTTGCCGAGACAGAGGATGTCCGTTCCGGGTTTTATTTGCACGAAACGGATCAATTGACCGAAATTTTCCAGTCGGTCAAAGCTTCCGGGAAACAACTGGTGGTTTTTGGTGTTTCGTATGCCTTGTTGGACCTAGCTGAAAAAGGAATTGACCTGACGGGTGCAATCACCGTGGAAACCGGCGGCATGAAGGGACGCAGAAAAGAACTGTCGAAAGAAGACTTGCATGACTTGCTAAAAACTGGTCTGTCCGTTTCTTACGTCAGTTCCGAATATGGCATGTGCGAACTGCTTTCTCAGGCCTATGCCGATAAAGATGGTTTGTTCGAAGTGCCGAATTGGATGAAGATCCTACTGCGGGATGTGAACGATCCCTTTGGGTATGTTTCCGGAGGAAGATCGGGAGGGATCAACGTAATCGATCTGGCCAACTTGTATTCGTGCAGTTTCATCGCTACCCAAGATCTGGGGCGTTTTGAAGGAGAACGTTTTCGCTTGATGGGTCGATTTGATCACAGCGACATCCGCGGTTGCAACCTCCTCGTGAGTTAGTAGAATGCGTCTTTTTTTGTAAATTTCCGCCTTCAGAGTATGAAACAGATGACGGTATCCACCATTTTGATCTTAGTATTGATCGGATTTTTTGCCGGGACACTTTCCGGATTCATTGGCGTAGGCGGTGGGATCATCATCGTTCCTGCCTTGGTTTATGCGATGGGTTTGACCCAGCATCAAGCCACAGGAACTAGTTTGTTCATCCTTGCTATGCCGGTTGTGATACTCGGTGTGGTGAATTACGCCAAAACACAAAATGTGAACTGGACCTACGGGTTGATCATCGCGTCGACCTTCGTGATCGGTGGATATCTGGGTTCTAAATTATCTTTGAAAATAAACCCCGCAATCGTGAAATTGATCTTCGGAATAATCATGTTCTACGTCGCTTTCATGATGGTTCGTTCTGGTTACACTGCTTTAAAATCTGAATAATATGCACGATCTGATACGTCAACAAGCAGCCGCAATCGCAGACAAAGTGCGTCAATACCGCGAGCACATGCACCGTCATCCGGAATTGTCGTATGCGGAGCATGAAACGATGGCTTTCGTGGCTAAAACCTTGGATCAGATCGGAATTCCATATACGAAAAATGTAGCTGGGACTGGTATTGTTGGAATCATTCGTAGTGAAGATCATCCAGCAGACATGCCTTGTTTTGGTTTGCGTTCAGAATTAGATGCCTTACCGATCCAGGAACAAAATGAGTGCGATTACCGTTCGCAAGTGGATGGCTGCATGCACGCTTGTGGTCACGATGTGCACACAGCTATTCTCCTTGGTGCGGCTGAGATATTGTGGCAGTTTCGAGCGCAATTGCCGCAGCCGGTGAAACTGATATTCCAACCGGGAGAGGAGAAGAATCCGGGTGGAGCTTCTTTGATGATCGAAGCAGGAGTCCTGCAAAATCCGCCGGTGGAGAAAATGCTGGCCTTGCATGTATTTCCGGATATGGAAGTAGGAAACGTTGGGTTCCGCGAAGGCTTGTACATGGCATCATGTGATGAGATCTATATTACGATCCACGGTAAAGGTGGACACGGAGCAACACCGCACAACACCATCGATCCGATCATGACCGGCGCACATTTGTTGACTGGTTTGCAGCAGATCGTGTCCCGTAAATGTGACCCGAAAATCCCTTGTGTGTTGTCGTTCGGACATTTTGAAGCGCTTGGAGCGACGAACGTCATTCCTGAAAAGGCGATCTTGAAAGGAACTTTTCGCACCATGGACGAGACGTGGCGTGCAGAAGCATTGAATTTAATAGAATCGTTTACCAAACATACCTGCGAACAATTCGGTGCGACAGCCGAGATCGAAATTTCGAAAGGCTATCCATTCCTGGAAAATGATCCTAAAATGACTGCAGAAATGCGTCACCTGATGGAAAATCATTTTGGGAAACAACACGTCCACGAATTGCCAATCCGTTTGACTTCAGAAGATTTTTCCTTCTTTGCGCAAGAAATTCCAGTGTGTTTCTTCCGATTAGGTGTGCGCAATGAAGCGAAGGGAATTGTTTACGGTGTTCACCACCCTAAATTTGATATCGATCCGGCAGCTCTTCAAATCGGAGTGGAAGCCATGGCCCTGGCACCATTTTCAGCAAATTTATGATGGCGAGAATTTTCATAGCACTTTTCGTATTGATCGCAATTTCCAGTTGTGGAGAGGACAAATCGGTGAATGGAACCGAAGTTTTTCAGATCCGCGAAGTAGGAACACTTTCCACTTCTGAATACACCGTTGGGAAGGTGATCAAATTGACCCAAGAATCGGATTTTTGGAACCTGAAATGGGGATCCCGCCGCATACTCATTAGTTGTCGTGCCAAGATCAAAGCCGGAGTAGACCTGAAAGAAATGAAAGAAAGCGATATTGTGGTGGATGGAACAACGATAGAAGTAACGTTACCACAGCCGAAGGTAGTTTCCTTTGAAATGGATCCGAATCACATCAAAACCGAAGTGGTTGAAGTAACTGGTTTACGAGCCAATTTCTCACAAGAAGAAAAAAATAAGATCCTGCAAAAAGGCGAAGAGGCCATTCGCAGAGACATGAAATATTTGAACATCCTCGATGATGCGCAGAAGAATGCCAAGAATTTTGTGGTACAATTCTACAAGCAGCAAGGATTCGAAAAAGTGATCGTACATGAAGCAAAGCAAACTACAACAGTGGAAAACCCTCGTCGTTAGACTCAGTATTCTGGCAGGGATCCTTGTAGCAGGGGTCTTTGTGTGGAATTTGATCACAAACGGATCTGAAGAGGACGAATATGCCATCGATGAAACGCCCTTACGCATCGAACAGATCCGTTCGATCCTGGAGTTGAATACCATGAAGTTTCAGGATGAGGTGGTGGTGGATTCACTCGAATTGTACGAATCTGTGACAGATCAGGCGACAGGAAGCTTGGAAAAACTATTCAGTTTCAATGATCTGGAAAACGCCTTTAGCGCTGGTTTGGTGAAACGTCGTTTGACATTGATCGTGAAAGGAGAACTGTTGTATGGTGTGAATTTGAAAACGAGTGATTTCCAAGTGGTACCCAAGAACGACACCTTGTATATTCAGCTGCCACAACCGGAATTATTGTCTGTATCCATCAATCCGAAAAGTACCGAAGTGTTCATTGAAAATGGAGATTGGAAGGATTTTGAGCGACGTGCCCTTATGAACAAGGCGCGCAAACGTATGATCGCCACAGGAAATCAATTGCATTTAGTGCGCAAAAGTAAAGAAGGATTGGAACGTACGATCCGCCAATTGATCCCAACCAACAAACCACTTGTTATCCAATATGAAGGCAATTAAGCGATTTTTTATTGTGCTTAGCTGCATCATGAGCAGTTTCGCGTGGTCGCAAAAAGATACAAGTGCTTTACAGTTCCTGTTCGTGGGCGATGTGATGCAACATGGAGGACAGCTTGCGGGAGCGTATATCCCTGCGTTGGACAGTTACGATTACCGCGATTGCTTTCAGTTTGTCAAGCCGATCATTCAGGAAGCCGATATTGCGATTGCGAATTTGGAGGTGACACATGCCGGAAAGCCATACAAAGGTTACCCACAATTCTCTGCACCGCCGGAACTATCCGAAGCCTTGGTGGATGCGGGATTTAATGTCATCATTACAGCCAATAACCACAGTTGCGACGGGGGAGCGCGCGGCGTGGTGAAAACCCTGGATGCATTGGACAAAATTGGCGTGAAACACACCGGAACTTTCCGCAACAAAGCCGAACGCGATGTAAACTACCCGCTGATCATTGAAGAAAAAGGGATCAAAGTAGCTATCTTGAATTATACCTATGGAACGAACGGACTGTCGGTTGCGCCGCCGCTGATCATCAATTACATTGATTCTGCAACGATGAAGGCAGATTTCAAAAAGGCAAAAGCTTTAGGTGCTGAGTGGATCATTTGTACCTTACATTGGGGCACTGAATACCAATCTTTGCCGAATGCGTATCAAAAAAACTGGGAAAAGTTTTGCTACGACCATGGAGCAGATATGGTGATCGGAAGTCACCCGCACGTGATCCAGCCAGTGGTAGAAAAAACGATCAAAGGCAAGCAGAAATTGACGGCTTATTCCTTGGGTAATTTTGTATCCAATCAACGCGATCGTTATAAGAATGGTGGGTTGATTTTGTCGGCCTTTGTGTCGGAAAAAGAAAATGGCGTGCAACTCGACAGTGCGCGACACACCTTTGCGTATGTGCATCCGCGTCCGGAGGTTCACAACAAACCGTATTACATTTTACCGGAGTTCTATTATTCGAAGTACCGCGCGGATTTCATGGATGGCGATGCCTACCGATTGTATCAGGAGTTTTTCAGTGATTCGCGTGCCTTATTTGCGGAACATGCTGCAGGAAGCAAAGAATACCTTATTGATTCAGATACGTTGATCATTTCTTATTACGCCAAGCTCTTGAGCGGTTATTACAGCTTGGAAGTGCCGAAGGAGATCGTGGCTGATCCGTCTTTGCTTTCTCCAAGGGTAAAACATCTAATGCATAAGGTGCTCGGAGCAGACGGACAATACCATTGGGTGTTAGGTTATTACTCCAGTGAAGAAGAGGCGCGTCGTAAGGTTATTTATGAGGTGGAAATCTCCGAACCGAAACCAGTATTTATTTCACCAACAACGTATAAAGTACTCTAATGAAAGTAGCATTGATCGTAGCGATCGACCGTGAACTCGGAATTGGAAAGAACAACGATCTGATGTGGCATTTGCCGGCAGATATGAAGTTCTTCAAAGAAACCACCACCGGACACATTGTGGTAACCGGTCGTAAGAACTACGATTCCATTCCTGAACGTTTTCGCCCTTTGCCTAACCGCGAAAATGCTGTATTGACGCGCAACACATCATATGAAGCACCGGGAGCTTTGTTATTCCATTCGTTGGACGCATGTTTGGATCATTACAGCAACGAAACAGAGCGTACGATTTTCATTATTGGTGGCGGACAGATCTACCGGGAGGCCTTGGAGAGCAATGTGGTTCAGGAAATGTATATCACACACGTAGACGGAACCTTTGGTGCAGACACCTTTTTCCCGGAGATTGATGAACAAGCTTGGAGTATTGAAACGATCTTGACACATGCGAAGGATGATAAGAATCCGTATGGGTTTGAGATTTGTAGGTATGTAAAGAGTTGATAATGAATATTATAAGATTGTTTTTAACTTTCGAACTTAGCAAAGTTGCTAAGTTCAGAAGTTGCTACTTCGTTGATTAGTAAAGTTGCCAAAACGAATTGTTTGAAAGTTTAAAACTTGAAACTTTTTAATTTTCAAAAGTTCCAATAATGTGTATTACGAATTTAGCAAAGTTGCTAAGTTCGAAAGTTGGAAATTTGCAAAGAAACAAAGTAACAAATTTGCAATTTTGCGAAATTAAAAAGCCTCTGTAAATCCCCTGAAATTTTTAAAATAATTCTACCTTCATTAAGGATTCATGGATAACAACACCTCGTTATTCGGTAAGTAACAAAGAACAGCGTAAAATTGAATTACAACCTTGTACCCAAGATGCCATCTAACCACCATAACACACACCGAATCGCATGAGAATATGGTTTTTAATAGGAGGTTTGCTTTTAACATCCAACGGCATTTCTCAAGTTTCACTTAGCCTGGGTGTTTCCAGGGTGAAAGAGGATATAAGAAAAAATGATAATTCTATCCTAGGAAATCTTCAATTACATATTTATAATCATCAAGCACTTCGTTTTGATTATACACATAAAAGATTTCGAATAAATGCAGAGTGCGGTTATTTGCATAGTAAATTTAATTTTGAAACAGAACAATTCAATTCATCGGGTGGTGGCAGCGGTGCATATTCATCAGATGACAAGGTTTGGAGATCAACCCAAGAGTTTTCGTACATTTCCTATCGTATAGGCCTTGGATTTGTATTCGGAAGTAAAGATCCGCGAAGGGGGCCATGGGGGCAAGTTACTACAGGTATTTTTGGGCAATATGATCATCGTTTGAGTTATCGTGAATCGAATCAGACAATGGACAGAACCACCGTTTATGATACTTATATGGGCCCGGGAGGGATTGTAACAAATTATTACCCTACGGATTACTCGCCATTTGAACATGTGAATTATGTAATCGATCTTTTCCAGTTCGGAGCTGAGATAGCTGGTCGTGTAGGTATCAATCGTTATTTCGGGGAATTAGCTGTTTCAATAAATTCTTATGACCGTTTTCGTACAGTAGTGGTTAAAGACAATGGATGGTATAATGGAGAAAAAATGACTGCAACCTCTTACTGGTGTTGGACTGTCGGCGTCAAAGTCGGAGCGTATTTGAATGTCAAATTCGAGGAGAAAATAGTAGGGGAGTAAAAGTGAGTATTGAGTGTTGTGATTACTGAACAAGTTAAAAACACTGCATTCACTTCTTCGTATTCGCCCGAATGAAATCACTGAATGCCCGGTTGGATTGGGTGGTTGGAAGCGAACATATCGGAATCTCTTTCTGATAATAGTTGTACAAAAACTCTTCTATTTCACTGAACAATAAGGCTCTTGTCTGCACCGTAATGATATTTCGCGTTTGGGTTTTAAGCTGATTGTCTAATAAAAAATAGGAAGTATTCCCTCGATCAATCGTTGCCTTCGCCGCCAATTGATTCTTCAGGAGTTTTAGCACCAATTCCTCCGGATCATGCTGATCGTCTAAGTAGATAATTACTTGTATCATTTTTTATTTGTCAAGTTAACTTATAATTTATATTTAAGAATATTTATTCTTTATATCATTTGTATAAGTCATATTTATTAATTGTACGAGTGTAGCAAGGGAAGTCACTAATGACGATCAAATCGTGTAATTTAAACTGAGGAACTTGCTTCGTTAATTCAATTTTATTTAAACGGGTTTTATTTCTTTCCGATTTTTCATAAGTTTCCCTTACGGGTATCATAAAGAGGATTCAAGGGAAAAATTTGGGCTGCAGGCTTCGATCGTTTACTTTCGCACTCAATACGGTTAGTATGGAAAAGTATTCGGTTCAATTGATAGAAACAGCGGTTGCGCTGGGCGTATTTCTCATCATCAAATTCGTTTTGCGTTATTTTGTTCAGTTGACTATTGTGAATTCGGTCTTTAAAAGTGCCGAAAGGAAGGATGTTCTGCGTTTGATCAATCTCATCCTGTCAGTGATCCTAATCATGATCGTTGTGGCTATTTGGAGTGTCAAGCAGGAGAATGTGCTCTTGGTGGCGAGTTTCTTACTTACAGTCTTTGGTGTGGCCTTATTCGCAGAAATGTCTATTCTTTCTAATGTAACGGCTTGCATCATCCTGTTCTTTCAGCATCCAATTAAAATTGGCGATATTATTTCGGTTAACTACGAAGGACAAGAACTGGAAGGCGAGTTGGTGGATATTTCCTACTTCTTCGTTTTTTTGAAGGTCCCAAACAAAGGAACGGTCACGATTCCAAATGCTTTGCTGCTGAAAAGTTCGTTTACGATTGTGGATAAGGAGGAGCTAGACAAGTAGGTTGCTTGTTCAAAGATTGTTCATACTTCCTTTTGTAGAGTCTTGATTTAGCTCGGTATTTTGGTGATTTTTGCACCCTATGAAATTGTGTATTGCCGAAAAACCGTCTGTAGCTAAAGACATCGCTGAGGTACTGGGTGCCAAACAGCGTAACGATGGCTATTATGAAGGAAACGGCTATTGGGTTTCATGGACCTTCGGTCACCTCTGCACGCTGAAAGAACCACACGATTACAACGAACGCTGGAAAGTGTGGCGTCTGGAAGACTTGCCACTCATTCCGGAGAAATTTGGGATCAAATTGATCGACGATTCCGGAGTGAAAAAGCAATTCCATGTCATCGAACGATTGGTGCAGCAAGCTGAAGAGGTCATCAATTGCGGGGATGCCGGGCAAGAAGGAGAGTTGATCCAGCGTTGGGTCTTGGCAAAAGCGAAATGTCAGGTTCCGATTAAGCGTTTATGGATCTCGTCATTGACTGAAGAGGCGATCCGCGAAGGATTCTCCAATTTGAAGGACGGCGAATCGTATAAGAATCTCTACGCTGCAGGTAGTGCCCGCGCTATCGGCGATTGGTTGCTTGGAATGAATGCAACACGTTTGTTTACCCGCAAGTTCGGACAAGGAAAAGCGACTTTGTCGATCGGGCGTGTGCAAACGCCTACACTGGCCATGATCGTTGCGCGTCAGAAAGAGATCGATGCCTTTCAATCGGAGGAATATTGGGAATTGAAAACCAAATACCGCGATACAGAATTTTCGGCCGTAATCGATCGCTTGAAAACTGCTGATCGCGCGGAGAAAGGCCTGGCTTATCTGAAGGAACATCCTTTTGAGATCACATCCTTCGAACAAAAGGAGGGGAAAGAAGGGAATCCACGATTATTCGACTTGACATCTTTGCAGGTTGAATCGAATAAGAAACACGGCAATTCCGCTGAGGAAACGTTGAAATTAGTTCAGAGTCTTTACGAAAAGAAATTGGTGACCTATCCGCGTGTTGATACGACGTATTTGAGTGAGGACTTACATCCGAAGATCGAAGGAATCATGCGTGGAATGACTTATTATTCGCGTTTTACGGAGCCGGTTTTGGCGAAACCCATTCCGAAATTAAAAACAGTTTTCGACGATAAGAAGGTAACGGATCACCACGCGATCATTCCTACCGGAGTGGCCGTTTCGGGCATTACTCCAGCTGAACAGCAGATCTACGACATGATCGCTCGACGTTTCATTGCAGCCTTCTATCCGGAATGTAAGGTGTCGAACACCACCGTTTTGGGTAAAGTTGGACAGATCGAATTCAAAGCGACCGGTAAACAGATCATCGAACCGGGATGGCGGGTAGTTTGGGAAGAAACAAAGGATACCGACGGCGATAAGAAACAAGCGGAAAAACCGGAACAAACCATGCCGCATTTCGAAGAAGGCGAGCAAGGTCCGCACGAACCATTCATTCATCAGGGAAAAACCAGTCCTCCGAAACCTTACACAGAAGCAACCTTGCTCCGTGCGATGGAAACTGCCGGACGGATGGTAGAGGACGAGGAATTGCGTGACATGATGAAGGAAAATGGCATCGGGCGACCGGCTACGCGTGCCAACATCATTGAAACACTCTTTAAGCGAAAGTATATCGAGAAAAAGCGCAAAAACCTGGTGGCAACTTCTACCGGAATGGGCTTGATCGATACCATCAATAACGAGTTGCTGAAAAGCGCTGAATTGACCGGGCAATGGGAACGCAAATTGCGTCTAATCGAACGCGGTGAATACGATTTGGAACAATTCAAACACGAATTGATCGTCATGGTGCGCCAATTAACTGATGAGGTGATCTTTTCACAAGCTCCGGTGCGTATTCAGTTGCATCAGGAAATTCCAGCGGCTGAAGCTCCTAAGAAGGAACGCGTGAAGAAAGAGAAAGTGTCCGTCACTGATCTGGATTGTCCGAAATGCAAGCAAGCCAAATTAATGGAAGGAAAAACAGCAGTTGGTTGTTCGAATTACCAGGCTTGTGGCTTCAAGATCCCATTTGAGATGTTGGGCAAGAAGCTCACAGAAAAGCAATTGTTGGATCTGATCCAGAAAGGGAAAACCGTTAAGATCAAAGGATTGATGATTCCGGGTTCGGCGCAAGTAATCGAAGCAGCTTTGTGTTTAGACGACGCGTTTAACGTGACGGTTTCCCAGTAATTTCCTCAGATTCTACAAATCGAATTTTTTCCGAAGTACTTATTGTTTCGCGAATGAGCGTGGCAGCTACATCTTGCGCATGTACTGCGCGGTATCGTTTGGCTTTTCCAAAGAAGAGCGGATTTAAAACCGTCATGATTGCTTTCCCTATCATTTCTCCAAAACGAAATTCCTGGCGTGGTCCCAAAAGTAGGGAGGGGCGAATGAATGTTGCATGGGTGAATTGCATGTCACCAACTGCCTGTTCCATTT
>JBMLQF010000077.1:0-1985 GCA_049241705.1 Fluviicola sp.
CTCCGAAATGGTCTCCGTCGTAGTTATTCGCCGCTCCACCCCAGGTAAATTTCAACCCTTTCTTACCGATATACTGTACCGAATAGATGGCTCCATAAAAATGATTGTCTAACCACTTTCGACGGATCAGATCTGTGCTGGTAATGGTATCTGAAGTCAGGATAACCGGGTCTAGACCGTAAGTCGCCATATCTTGTCCGGCTTTATATTCCTCGTAATAACCGCGACCATAGGTGTAGTGACCAGAAACGTTTAAGATCCATTTTTCCGTTAAACGGTGCGTGATGTGCAATTGGTAATGATCTTGTTGATAGTGGTCCACTTGATTGTCGTAGGTGTAATAATTGTACGTTCGACCAGAATTCAATAAGTTCTCACGGTCTTCATCCGAAAGCCAGTTTCTATCTGCATAGGCCAACATGTCATCCACATTGCCCTTCACGCGACTTTCCGGAGTTCCCCACCAAGATTGGTATGTGATCTCTTTCCCCACAAATGCATTTGCTTTGATCGTTGTTTTCTTGCCGATCCACTGCCCTTGTAGGAAGAAGGACTTCAAATTCGAACTGGCGCGATCGATGTACCCGTCAGATTGAATGTTGGACAAGCGTGCATCGAAGCAGAATCTGTTTTGCAACATCCCAGTACCCACTTTGATCGTATTCTTCATGGTGTTGAATGATCCGTAAGAATTATCGAAACTAGCGTACGGTTGTTGACTGATCTTATCTGTTTGGATATTGATACTTGCTCCAAAAGCCGCCGCTCCATTCGCGGATGTTCCTACACCACGTTGGATCTGAATGTCTTCCACCGAAGACGCAAAATCGGGCATATTTACCCAAAACACACCATGGGACTCGGCATCATTGATGGGAATTCCATTGATCGTGACGTTCGTACGCGTTGGGTCTACACCTCGTATGCGTATTCCGGTATATCCTACACCAGCTCCCGCATCCGACGTACTTACAGCTGAAGGCGTTTGTTCCAGCAACAGCGGCAGGTCTTGCCCAAAATTGTTTCGCTGCAAACTTTCTTTCGTCACCGTGGAATAGGTCATCGGATCTTTGTTCACCCGTGTTGCATTCACGATGACATCACCAATCACAGTTGCCGATGGGATCAGTTGGATGTAAATTTCAGAGCTTTTCCCCGGTTCGTAAGTAAATTCGCGTGTTTCGTAACCCGGAAAGCTCACTTGCAATCCGATGTACTCCTTGTCCTTGATAACGAAAGAGAATTTTCCTTCCGCATCAGTAGTAGCTTCAAAATACGTTTCAGAAACCCGGATCACTGCACCAATGATCGGTTGTTTGAACTCATCTACAACGATTCCGGTAACTTTACCGCCGTCGTATTCTTGCGACCAACCATTCATTCCGAACAGGATGGCCAACAAACCTAACATGAATCTCGTTTTCATTTTTTATAAAATAAAACAAGAACAAGGGGCTAATTCTCTGGTGAATAATTAGCTTAAAATAAATTGTCGTATCATTTTCCCTACGCAGGCATTACCCTGACAGGTTCAATGGGTATAATCTCAGCCGTTGTTTATCAAACGGCACCCCTTTTGAGACGGTACAAAATTACGGGTTAAATGCTTATTTGCCAAGATTGGCAGAAAAAAACTGGATCAGTGCAGTTAAAGAACTATCCTCCAAGGTCTTCGTCACGGAAATTCCTTGATCTTTCAAAGATCGCTCGGTACTTTTCCCCCAAGCCACAACACCGGAACTTGCCGGAAGCGTGTTCGTTTTTAAGAAAGCACGGGCATTACTCGGACTTGTAAATACGTACCAATCGCAGGCTTCAATTGCTTGCTGTTTCTCGCCGGTCCGGTAAACAATGACCTCTTGTTTTTGCGCAGCGGGAATAGCACCGGAAATGGTTTTCAAAGATTGATCAGAAATCGGAAAAAAGACGTTGCGTTCACCTAACCACGAATGAAATTGAGTTGCTACCTCTTCCGGATTTGCCGG
>JBMLQF010000077.1:2085-3468 GCA_049241705.1 Fluviicola sp.
GACAGAAAAATGATCATTCCTGATCGTCTTCTTCCTCAGTCAATAATGCTTCCAACACCACATCCACCATTTCCAGGTCGTGCGGCCCTTCGAATTCGTACCACTGTGCTCCAGCCTCCCATTCATGGGCAAAAGCGACCAACAAACGGCCATCTTCTGGGCAGTAAGCACCAAGCGGCAACTGACAACCACCTTGCAAACGATTCAAGACAGTGCGCTCCAAAGCGATCTGCGCTTGAATATCGATGTGGTTCATATCCTGCAGGAACTCGAACAATGCTTTGTCTGATTCACGGATCTGCAAAGCCAAAACACCTTGTGCCGGTGCCGGTACGAATTGTTCCGGATCCAATACTTCTTCATGCATTCCTTGCAGGTCGAGTTGCAAACGATCCAAACCTGCTTTCGCCAACAAAATCGCATCGTATTCGCCGTCAACCAATTTTTGCAAGCGTGTAGGAACATTTCCACGCAGATCTTTGATCGTTACATCTTCACGGAAACCGATCAATTGCGCTTTGCGACGTGCCGAGGAAGTTCCTACCACAGCTCCTTCTTTGAGGTTCCATAACTGGTTGGTATCCACAGCGCGCGGATGGATCAACAACACATCGGCTGGATTTTCGCGCTCTGAAACTGCAGCGATGATCAATCCTGCCGGAGGAGTAGTTTCCAGATCTTTGTGTGAATGCACCGCCAGATCGATCGTATTGTCCAACAAGGCTTGTTCGATCTCTTTGGTAAAGAATCCTTTTCCTTCCAATTTATCGAAGCTCAAATGTTGGATCTGATCTCCTTGTGTTTTAATGACCGTAATGGTTACCTGAGCCCCAAGAGCTTCCAGTTGTCGTTTCACATGATTTGCTTGCCACAGGGCCAAGTCACTTCCACGTGAACCGATTCGAATTTCGCGCATATAATTGCTTTATGATTTAATCAAGATTTCTTTCGCCATGAGCATCGGCATGCTCATGTACTTCTTCTCCATGTAACTGGCAATTTTTTCCAGAACTTCCAAGGAGTTGGCATCCAATTGATCGATCTCGTTCTTGAACACTTCATTGAACGCCACTGCTTTGATCTCCTTTACCATTTGTGGAACAGGACGCATAGCCACTTCGATCTCACGCATTTTCGCGATGCGTTTGAATTCATTCAAAGCCTCTGCAACAATTGCTTCTACATGAGCAATCTCTTGCGAACGTTCCTGCAAATTGTTATCAGAAATGCGTTGTAAGACATTGATCGATATTTGACGCGTTGGAAAACGATCGTGCACCTCATCCGCGATGTCGTTCGGCAAAGCCAAGTCGATCGTGATCTTCGGTTGGGTATCTCCTTGCAACAGTTTTTCGTACAGAGCCGCATCAACCAATGCGTGAT
>JBMLQF010000078.1:0-1830 GCA_049241705.1 Fluviicola sp.
GCTTACAATAATACACATTTTTAGGAATTGCATTTTGTTTCGAATTCCGATTTCAGGAAAGTAACTTGAAGGACATTGTGGGTGGATGGGAATGCTTACATTTGTGCCGTAAAAGAAAAAGTTATGTCGAACGGAATTTTTACAGTGCCAAAAGCTGTTAATGAACCGGTAAGAGCTTATGCTCCCGGATCTAAAGAGCGCGAGTCCTTGATCGCGATGTACAAAAAAATGGAATCACAGGAACCAATTGAAGTTCCTCTATATATTGGAAAAGAGCAGGTTTTCACCGGGAATAAGAAACCGATGTCACCTCCTCACAACCATCAAAAAGTATTGGGATACATCCACCGTGGTGATAAAACTCATGTGCAAAAAGCAATTGATGCTGCTATGGAAGCTCATGAGGCTTGGGCAAATTTGCCTTGGGAAGATCGCGCGAGCATCTTCTTGAAAGCTGCAGATCTATTGGCAGGTCCGTTCCGCGATCGTATGAACGCATCAACGATGTTGGCACAATCGAAGAATGTATTCCAAGCTGAGATCGACGCAGCATGCGAATTGATCGATTTCTTCCGTTTCAACGTACAGTATATGACGCAGATCTACCGCGAACAACCGGAGTCTCTTCCGGGTATGTGGAACCGTTTGCAGTACCGTCCTTTGGAAGGATTCGTTTTTGCTGTGACTCCATTCAACTTTACTTCAATTGCGGCTAACTTATGTGCTGCTCCGGCAATGATGGGGAACGTGGTGGTTTGGAAACCAGCTGAGACACAAATGTATTCAGCACAAGTGATCATGGAATTGTTCCAGGCAGCTGGTGTTCCAGACGGTGTTGTCAATATGGTATCTGCAAGTGGACCAGATGTGAGTGATGTGGTTTTCAAAAGCAAACATTTCGCGGGGCTACATTTTACAGGTTCAACAGGTGTGTTCCAAAATCTATGGAAACAAATCGGAGATAATATTGCAGGATACCGTTCATATCCGAGAATTGTTGGTGAAACAGGAGGGAAGGATTTCGTGATGGTTCACGCGAGCGCAGATGCTGCTGAAGTTGCAACCGCGCTTTCTCGTGGAGCCTTCGAATTCCAAGGGCAAAAATGTTCTGCTGCATCACGCGCTTATGTTCCGCAAAGTTTGTGGCCGGAAGTAAAACGCATTTTGGTAGAACAAGTGTCTTCATTCAAAATGGGATCACCGGATGACACCTCTAATTTCGTAAATGCTGTAATCGACCAGAAAGCTTTTGACAAGATCGCATCTTACATTGATCATATCAAAGCTGCAGGAGATGCTGAAATTATCGTTGGTGGAAACTACGATAAATCTGTTGGATACTTCATTGAACCAACTGTAGCAGTAACGACAAATCCAAAATTCCGCACAATGTGTGAAGAGATCTTTGGACCAGTACTTACGATCTATGTATATGCAGATGCTGATTACGAAGCAACCATGAAACTGTTGGATGAAACTTCTGAATACGCATTGACAGGATCGATCATTGCTCGTGACCGTTACGCGATCAACACAGCAGTGAAGGCATTGGAAAATGCAGCTGGAAACTTCTATATCAATGACAAGCCAACTGGAGCAGTTGTTGGACAACAACCATTCGGAGGTGCACGAGGATCTGGTACAAACGACAAAGCAGGTGCGTCAATGAACTTGTTGCGTTGGGTTTCGGCTCGTACGATCAAGGAAACATTTGTTCCGCCAACTGATTACCGCTATCCATTCTTGGGATAATTTGATTCCCTTATGTATATTTGAACGTCTCACTTCGGTGGGACGTTTTTTTGTACAACTCGTGTTGCAATGAATAGT
>JBMLQF010000078.1:1840-5801 GCA_049241705.1 Fluviicola sp.
TGAATAGCAGATTGGCTATATTTCTCGGATTGTTGATTGCGCTCAGCATCCGCGCAGGTTATTTTACTAATAACGAAAGAAATGGCTATAATGCGACTACTTGGGATGCGCTCGGTTATTATATGTACTTGCCCGGGATGTTCATTTATGACGATGTTAAAGAACTGAAATGGTTTCCTAAAGTTGATTCGACCTATCAGGTTTCGGGTGGACAATTTTATCAGGCCAGTCAACTTGAAAATGGCGATTATGCCTTCAAATATTTAGGAGGAGTTGCGATTATGGAAGCTCCGTTCTTTTTCATTGGACATGCGATAGCTTATGCGAATGATGCTCCGGAAGATGGCTTTTCGTGGCCTTACCAATATGCGATCATTTTCGGTGCAGTTTTTTGGTATTTCGTCGGGTTGATCTATTCCAGAAAGGTATTGTTGCGTTACTATTCTGAAAGTATTACCAGTCTTACTTTGTTCGCTGTAATCTTAGGTACCAATTTATTGCAATACGTGAGTGTGGATGGTGCAATGAGTCACGCATTCATATTTCCATTATACGCTTTGATACTTTGGTTTACCATACGTTGGCATGAGACGCCTAAAATGGGTTATGCCTTGGCGATTGGATTGCTTTCGGGATTGGCTATCATTTCCCGACCTACGGAATTGATCATCATTTTCATTCCCTTGTTATGGAGCTTGGAGTCTTCTGGAAAGCTTAAATCAAAATGGGCACTTGTCAAAACACAAAAGTTACACCTTGTAGCAGCGGCATTTGGCGGGATATTAGGGATTTTGCCTCAACTGTTGTATTGGAAGCATGCAACCGGATCTTTCATCTATGATGTTGGTAGTAAATGGTATTTCTTAAATCCATGGTGGCGTGTGCTAGTTGGTTTTGAAAAGGGATGGTTCATTTACACGCCAATGGCGATCTTCATGGTAGCAGGATTGTTTTTCATGAAAGGGAAACCTTTTCGTAAAGCGGTTCTGACATTTTGCTTGTTAAATATTTGGATCATTATCTCTTGGTCCGATTGGCGTTATGGAGCAAGTTATTCCACAAGAGCACTTACTCAAAGTTACCCGGTTTTCATGCTCGGTTTAGCCGCGATATTTGAGCGGATTGGAGAAACCAAATGGCGTTATATTGTATTGCCGCTTGGCATTTATTTGACAGCGGTAAATCTCTTCCAGATCTGGCAATACAACAAGACGATCTTGCATTTTGACCACATGAATTTTGCTTATTACAAAGCAATTTATCTCGACAAAGACCCAACACCATTGGACTACAGTTTGTTGGATGATGGAATAGAAATTTTGAAAAATTTAAGAACAGTGAATACTCATGAGGTGTTCTTAACTGATTCCATACTTCCGGCAGGCAGATGCCATGTTCAGACTATTTCATCACTTACTTCGAATTTTATGAATGTTAAGATCGATCTAAGAACAAGGAAAAGCGTTCATGGAGCATGGTGTTTTTTTACACTGTATTCGAAAGGAAAATCTGTATTAAAGAAAATCAGATTAGGTGTGCCGGGTTATGATTCGAATAGAGAAATGCATTATGAATCCAATTTCGATATAACAAATGCGGATAGTGTTGTTTGTTCTTTTGAAAACTACGAAGCAACGTCTATTCAAAATATGCGTTTTACTATCAGTGAGCTGAAATAACGTGTTAATATTCACGTTTTTCCGGTTGTTTTATGTTAGGTTAAAATAAATTTCCTAAATTCTGAACGCTACAACTAGAATGATGAAGAATCTACTATTACTACTGCTGTTTACAACAGCTTCCCTGTTTTCTTTTTCGCAATGGCAATCTGTTGGTTCAGGTGCAAATAGCTCCAGTCACGGCTTGCTGGTTTGGAACAATCAACTGGTAAATTTAGGAAGCTTCAATAGCCCCTGTCAAAAGGTGTCGGTTTGGAATGGCACAAGTTGGTCTTGCCTTGGGGGTGGTGTAGGTCTTGTAGCTCGAGCAGGTACTGTTTGGAATGGAAATTTGGTAGTGGTAGGTGATTTTTGGAATGTACAACAACCTTGTGCCAATTGTAATGGAATTGCCATGTGGGACGGTACTCAATGGACGAATATCGGCGCCGGTTTCAATAATGATGTTTTAACCGTAACGGTTTGGAATGGTGAATTGATTGCAGCGGGTGATTTTACCCAGGCGGATGGTCAACCTTGTTCACGAATTGCGAAATGGAATGGAACCACTTGGCAACCAATGGGAGGCACAAGCGATTTTGATAATGACATTCGTTGTTTGGCCGTTTTTCAAGGTGATCTATGGGCCGGAGGTGATTTCAGTAACGTAGGCGGTTGTTCTGCTTGTGATGGCGTTGTGAAATGGAACGGAACAAGTTGGGTAGGAGGGAATTCGGGTGTGGATATCATCGGTGGGGTAGACAGTACGGTTCGCGTATTGTATGTAAATCCTAACGACAATAACCTTTATATGGGAGGTGCCTTCACCGAAGTTCATGATGGCGATGCAGCTGCACCTAATACGAATATGCGTGGAGTTGCACGTTATGATGGTTCCAACTGGTATCCACTTGGAACAGGTGTAAATGATTATGTTAGAGCAATTCATGAATACAATGGAAATTTAATTGTAGGTGGATTCTTTACGAATGCAGGTGGTGTTGCTGCCAATAAAATTGCGAAATGGAACCCGAATACAAGTACCTGGTCAGCTATGGGGCTGGGAATGGATGCTAATGGCATTGATGAATACGTAAAGTCTGCCGCGGTTTACAACGGTATTTTCTATGCCGGAGGAGCTTTCACACAAACTGAAGGGAACACTAATATTGCGTTTATTGCCCAATGGTTTGAAGCACCAACTCAACCCCCAGTTGCATCTTATACGTCCTCCACAACAACGGTGTGTGCCGGACAAGCAGTTACATTTACAAGTACTTCAACCGGTTCACCAACATCTTATTCCTGGACCTTTACAGGTGGTTCTCCGTCAACAAGCACATCTGCTAATCCAGTTGTGACTTATGCAGCAGCGGGAACCTATGCCGTGAGTTTGACCGTGACCAATGCGAATGGATCTGATACTGAAACGCAGACGAATTACATTACAGTGGTTGCAGCTCCTAGTACACCAACTATTACGGCCAGCGGATCAACAACCATTTGTCAAGGAAATACGGTAGTATTAACGTCTTCTGCAACATCAGGGAATTCATGGTCTACTGGTGCTTCAACTACTTCTATTCCGGTTACAACTGCCGGTACCTATACCGTTACTGTTGGAGCTGCTGGTTGCTCAGCTACTTCACTCCCAATTACTGTTACAGTGGTTTCACCACCTGCTACGCCTGCTATAACGGCAGCCGGACCAACAACTTTCTGTTCAGGAGGTTCTGTCGTTTTGACATCAAACCAAACAACGGGAAATACTTGGTCAACCGGTGCAGTAACACAAAGCATTACTGTTACTAATTCTGGGACTTACACGGTGTCTGTTTCAAATGGTACATGCTCTTCAACATCGTCACCGATTACGGTTACTGTAAATGCTTTACCGATGACCCCGGTGGTTACGGCAAACGGTTCAACAACGATCTGTCAGGGAAATACGGTGTTATTGACCTCTTCTTCAACTACAGGAAACACGTGGTCTACGGGGGCTACAACACAATCGATTCCGGTAACAACCAGCGGAACTTATTCGGTAACCGTTTCGAATGGAACCTGCACAGCAACGTCGGTACCGGTTTCTGTTACCGTGGTGTCACCACCTGCGACGCCTACGATCACAGCTGGTGGTCCAACCACTTTCTGTTCAGGAGGATCTGTCGTTTTGTCTTCAAACCAAACAACAGGTAATTCCTGGTCAACCGGAGCGGCAACTCAAAATATTACTGTTACGAATTCCGGGACTTACACGGTGTCTGTTTCAAATGGTACATGCTCTTCAACATCGTCACCGA
>JBMLQF010000078.1:5901-7936 GCA_049241705.1 Fluviicola sp.
TTACGGTTACTGTAAATGCTTTACCGACGACCCCGGTGGTTACGGCAAACGATTCAACAACCATCTGTCAGGGAAATACAGTTTTATTGACTTCTTCCTCAACTACTGGAAACACCTGGTCTACAGGAGCAACAACTCAATCGATCCCTGTAACAACCAGTGGAACTTATTCCGTAACAGTTTCGAATGGCCTGTGCACAGCAACGTCGGCTCCGGTTAATGTCACAGTCATTACAAATCCAAGTACACCAATGATTTCTACAAGCGGATCGACTACATTTTGCGACGGTGGATCAGTTACCTTGACATCATCAGAGGTTTCTGGAAATGTTTGGTCTACGGGAGCCGCAACACAATCGATCACTGTTTCAACATCAGGCAACTATTTTGTAACTGTTGGTCCTTCAGGTTGTCAAGCACAGTCACAGCCCGTATCGGTTACTGTTAACAGTGTTCCTTCACAACCAGTAATTACTGCACAACCAGCTTCTACGATCTGTGAAGGTGGTACGGCAATTTTAACAAGTTTTGCGAACTCTGGAAATAATTGGTCAACCAATGAAACCACAAATACGATCACCGTTTCTCCAGCTCTTACTACGACCTATGGTTTGTCCGTCTCTACTAATGGTTGTACGAGTGATACGGCTTATTTCACGGTTAATGTGCAATCTAATCCGGTTGCGCAAGCGAGCCAAACAGCTTATAATGAGTTAACAGCTCAACAAGTGGTTGGCGCCACATACCAATGGATTGACTGCAACAATAGTGGTGTAACATTACAGGATAATGATGAAGTATTTACAGCTACCTACAACAGCGCGTATGCAGTGGTCGTTGATCTGAATGGTTGTCAGGATACAAGTTCATGCATTTCTATTTCGAGTATTGGAATTGCGGAGGATGTAGCAAAACACATTGAGATTTATCCGAATCCTAGTAATGATTTTGTTCAGATCAATTCCAAAGAAGGTCATATCACTGAGGTTCAGCTGATCAGCTCAGAAGGGAAGTTGATCAAATCATTTCCTGAACAAGGTCAAAAAGTTGTGCTTAACGTGAGGGATTTTGAGGCTGGGGTTTACTTTCTTCGTATTCAGCTCGAGAACGGAAATGAATTTATAATGGATCTACAATTCTATTAATCCGGATATTCATTAGCGATCCAGTCTTGAATGATGTCTTTTTCTAATTGAGTTAGATTTGAACCGAAATAGAAATGGTTGTTTTCAATTAATATTGAATTTAACCTTCCTTCCTCAGATAAGTCAACCCAATTTTCTTTTGTATTAAGGCTTATTTCAGTTGAACTACTATGGCAGTCAATACACTTTTCTATAGCGATCGGAGAAATGTGTTTTTCGAATGAAATTTCCGTTAATTCGGAATTGGACGACACCTCCGATTTTTTGCATGACACGAGTATCAATAAAGGACAGAAGGATAAGTATAGTAGCGCTTTTTTCACATTCATTTAATTGATGCGAAGCTAAAAATGCTACATTTCTTATATGTGACTAAAATATAATTAGATTGTATCGATAGATTTATCGAATATTAATTGGTTGTTAAGTAATTATTTCAAGCACTTGAAATAATCGAAGGGCTCCAAACAATCGTTGCATTGGTAATGAGCTTTACAGGCGGTACTCCCGAATTGACTCACCATGCGTGTATTATTTGAATTGCATCTTGGACAAGGAACTACAGGTGGTTCACTGAATAACGCATTCTTGTCAACTTCGTCTACCGGAGGGGCGATTCCATAAGCTTTTAATCGCTCGCGACCACGTTCTGTGATCCAATCTGTATTCCAAGCAGGAGATAATTGGTTAATCATGTTGGGCTCATAGCCGTGTTTGATCAAATGTTCAGCGATGCTTTTTTCAATTGCTTTTACTGCAGGACAGCCAGAATAGGTTGGGGTAACCACCACATCTACTTTTTTTCCATCGTTACAATGAACTGAACGAACGATGCCAAGATCAACTACGGATAGTACCGGTATCTCAGGATCCGGTACTTCATCCAGTAG
>JBMLQF010000078.1:7946-10105 GCA_049241705.1 Fluviicola sp.
TTCTTTTACTTCCATATTTTTGTTTCTTTTACCATTCCATTCCAGGATATGCGCGTTGCATATACTGCATTTCAGAAAGTAAGTGTCCCATGTGTTCTGAATGTCGGCCTAAACGTCCTCCCGCCATTTTCCAATTGTTGGTAGGTAATGAAAGCGTAGAGGCTTCTAAAACCATTTTAAGACGTTCCATGTAAGCCGGTCGCAGTGTTTCTAGATCGATGCCGATTCCTGAGCTGATCATTTCACGATCCGTATCATCCATGAAGAACAACTCATCCGTATAGCGGTATAAATTATTCAGCGCTTCTTGAGCTTTGTAATGTGATTCTTCTGTACCATCTCCCAAACGGATCACCCATTCAGAAGCGTGTTTCCAGTGGTAACGCGTTTCCTTCAAAGCTTTCTCAGCGATAGCCGCCAATTGTAGATCCTCAGAATGTTGAAGCGCTTCATAGAATGGTACGCGGAATGAATCAAACAACCATTGACGAACGATCGTATCAGCGAAGTTCCCATTCTGTTGTTCTACCAAAAGCGTGTTGAAATACTGATGTTCCAAACGCAGGAATGCCAAATCATCAGCAGTTTTCCCTTGGTTTTGAACTTGAGCAGCATATTCCAATAACGAGTTTGCCTGTCCAATAAGGTCCAATGCAATATTCGTCAAAGCGATATCCTCTTCAATTGCCGGACCATGTCCGCACAATTCTGACAGTCGTTGACTCAAGATCAAACTGTCGTCTGCAATGCGCAGAGTGTATGTTAAAAGTGCACTCACTGGAATCTGAATTACATGTGAGCAACTCCTTCAGGAACCTCGTAAAAAGTAGGGTGTCTGTAAACCTTACTTTGAGCCGGCTCAAACAACATGTCTGAATCAGCTGGATCTGATGCGTGAACCTGAGAAGATTCAACAACCCAAATCGATACTCCTTCGTTTCTTCTTGTATACACGTCTCTTGCATTTTCCACCGCCATTTCAGCATCTGGTGCATGCAAACTTCCTACGTGTTTGTGGTTCAATCCTTGTTTGCTACGGATGAAAACTTCCCACAATGGCCAATCTTTTCCTGACATATTCTTACAATTTTCTAGTTAAACACTAGGATGCTTTACGCGCTTTTTTCTTTTCGGCATAAGCCATTGCTGCTTCGCGCACCCACTTCCCTTCTTCCATCGCTTTCTTACGAGCAGCTATTCTTTCGGCGTTGCATGGCCCATTGCCACTGATCACCTGTTTGAATTCTTCCCAGTCGATCTGACCATAGTCGTAATGACCACGTGCTTCATTCCACTTCAAATCTTTGTCCGGAACTGTTAAACCGATCAATTCTGCTTGTGGAACTGTTGCATCAATGAATGATTGACGCAATTCATCATTCGTGTGGCGCTTGATTTTCCAATTAATAGACTCTGCTGAGTGAACAGATTCCGCATCGCTTGGTCCGAACATCATCAATGCCGGCCACCAGAAACGGTTCATGGCATCTTGCGCCATCGCACGTTGCTCAGGTGTTCCTTTCATCAAAGTACACATGATCTCGTAACCTTGACGTTGGTGGAACGATTCTTCTTTACAGATACGAACCATCGCTCGAGCATATGGCCCATATGAAGTGCGGCACAATGCCACCTGATTCATAATTGCTGCGCCATCAACCAACCAGCCAATCGCACCGATATCTGCCCACGTCAAAGTTGGGTAGTTGAAGATCGACGAATACTTCGCTTTTCCAGTATGCAATTCCTCAAGTGATTCTTCACGTGTGTGACCCAAGGTTTCCATGGCGCTATACAAGTATTGTCCATGACCACCTTCGTCCTGAACTTTCGCAAGCAAAACTGCTTTACGACGTAGGTTCGGGGCACGTGTGATCCAGTTACCCTCAGGTAGCATTCCCACAATCTCTGAATGGGCATGCTGTGAAATCTGACGGATCAATGTCTTTCTGTAGCGCTCAGGCATCCAGTCCTTTGGCTCAATTCTAATTTCATTATCGATTTTGGCTTGAAAACCAGATTCGAGTTCTTGTAAATTCACTTCTTTCATAATGAATGTATCTCTGACCAAATATAATTAAAAAAATCGGGCGTTTTGTCCCATTTTAACAGTTTGCTGCTTCGTTTTGTTTGTAAACAGGTCTTCAAATCTTTAATTT
>JBMLQF010000079.1:0-12391 GCA_049241705.1 Fluviicola sp.
TGAATTACAATCGCGATGAATTCATCCGCATACTCAGTGGCGATTGGCCCTCACCGTTCAATCCTACCAAGCGCAATCTATTAGAAGAAAATGGGATCTTCGGCGGGGTGTATTACAACGATACGATCAAAAAGAGTTATCCTTTCTGTCCGGTATTAGATAGTTTGTGGAAACTGCGGTACTCGGATTGGCCATTCCGCAACGGCAATGAGAAGGGATGGAGTAAGGGACTTTACCGACCGAGTAGTTCGCAAGAACAATACCTGGCAAATCGCTATCATTTCAGACAAATGGATACGGAGTACATTTTAGATACCAATTTTTGGCGTTTATTGAAAGATGTCTCAGATTCAAATTGGCGTTTTGAGTACCAATCTTTGCCTTAAGCGCAACTATTTTCTTGATTTTTAGTGATTTCTCGGGTGCTTTCATCTGTGTAATTCGCTTGTTTGTCGCTTAATTGCTGGTGCTCCTTTAACAAATCCGTAAAACTGTCGAAAAATGCGTTTTATAAGTGAATAAAAAGGCTAACTTTCGCCGCGAAAAATTAACACAGAACTCAACTTTACAACAATGGATACAAAACAAGCGAAGCCTGCGGGGATGATCGAAAGCGTCCGCAAGCAGTTTGAAAAAGCGGCTGATGTGATGAATCTGAATCCGAATATCCGCAAGATCTTAGCACAAACGAACAACGAGATCGTCGTGCATTTCCCGGTGAAGATGGATAATGGCGATGTGGAAATGTTTACAGGCTACCGCGTGCAACATAACAATGCTTTAGGCCCTTACAAAGGCGGATTACGTTACCACCCAAATATCGAATTGGACGATGCAAAAGCGTTGGCAATTTGGATGACTTGGAAAACATCATTGGCAGGATTACCTTACGGTGGTGGAAAAGGAGGAATTCAGTTAGACCCATCTAAGTATTCAACAGCAGAATTGGAGCGTATTACACGTCGTTTCACCTATGCTTTGGGAGATAACATCGGGCCTGAATACGATATTCCTGCACCGGATGTAAATACCAATGCACAGATCATGGCATGGATCGCAGATACCTACATGTCGCAAAAAGCCCCGGTTGAGCGTTCAAAGTATTCACATGTTGTAACAGGTAAACCGGTTAATTCAGGTGGTTTGCGTGGACGTGACCGCGCTACAGGATTTGGTGTAGTTGTTACAGTTCAAGCTTGGGCAAACTGGAAAAAAACCACTTTGGAAGGTAAACGCTACATCGTTCAAGGATTTGGAAATGTAGGTCAGTGGGCTGCGGTCTTCATGAAAGAAAAAGGTGCGATCATGACAGCTGTTCAAGATGCGTCTGGAACTTTGTATAATCCAAATGGAATCGATCCGGATGCTTTGTTGGCTTATCAAAAAGAAAACAAGGGATTGATCGCTGGATTCCCGGGGGCTCAAATGATTGACGCTTCTGAATTGTTCGCGATCGATTGTGAGATTTGTATCCCTGCAGCTTTGGGTAATCAGATTACTGAGGTGAATGCAGCTAGCATCAAAGCAAGTGTGATCGCAGAAGGAGCAAATGGTCCTACTACACCGCAAGCAGAGGAAATCTTACGCGAAAAAGGTGTAGATATCATTCCGGATATTTTGTGTAATTCAGGTGGTGTGATCGGAAGTTACTTTGAATGGTTGCAAAACCGCAATGGAGAGATCTGGGAATTTGAAGATGTGATCTCGCGTTTGGAAAAGAAATTGTTGAACTCATTCGGTCGCGTTGTAGCAACTTCAGATGAGTACAAAACAGATTTCCGCACAGCTGCATACATTGAGGCAATCAAGCGCATTGAATTGACGTATAACGATCGCGGAGTATTCCCGTGATACAGAATAACGAATAACGAAGAAAGCTGCTCTCAGAGCGGCTTTTTTTTTGCCCGATTACTACAAATAAGAAAGGCCATTCACATGGAATAGCCTTTACTTGAAATATCGTTAGTGTCGTTATACTCCCTGACGCAATTCTTTCAACGTATTGAAGAATACTAAACCGTATCCTGTTGCCAACATTGCGTGGAATGGAACCATTCCCAAATCGCCGTAGATAGCACGATTCACCGCTGTAAAGCCAAATACAGCCATCAAGATACCTTCACCGATCGTGATCAGAGAAATACTCTTCTTATCGTATTTGTTTCCTTTAAACTCGTTCTTTTTCGCCACGTTGAATTTTGGTGTACGTACGAAAGAACTCTTGATCCCAAGATAACCTTCCAATACGGCCACCGTGTTGCTCAAGCTCAATCCCAAAGAAACAACCAGGAATTGGAAGAAACGACCAACAAAGCGGAAGAATGAAGTAAACAAGTTGTCTGTTTTATCACGGTATGCCAACCAATAGTAGTACATCAAGAAGATCGTACTTGAAATGAATACCGAACCAAATTGAATGATGAAGTTTAGATCAGAGAACGAATCTTTGATATGCAATACAGCCAAACTCATCAAGGACATGATCAAAATAAAGAAGAAAACAGATGAGTTGAATAAGTGAGCCATCCCGTGAACTCGGTCACTGAATTTCACGCCTTTGAAAGTCAAAATGGTCTTCCACATTTTCACGAAACACTCAGCTCCACCTTTCATCCAACGGTGCTGTTGTGCTTTCAACGCCGACATGGTGATCGGTAATTCAGCAGGCGCAACAACGTTTTCCAAATAGCGGAATTTCCATCCACGCAACTGAGCACGGTAGCTCAAGTCCAAATCTTCTGTCAGGGTATCGTGTTCCCAACCACCTGCGCTTTCGATACAGGTTTTGCGCCATACACCACCTGTTCCGTTGAAGTTGATGAAATGTCCTGCTGCGTTACGTCCTCCTTGTTCAGCTGCGAAGTGTCCGTTCAAACCGAATGCTTGAAGTTCTGTAAGCAATGAATAATCTTTGTTCAAGTGTCCCCAACGTGTTTGAACCACCCCTACGTCATCCGAATCAAAATTCGGCATTACGCGTTGCAACCAATCTTTTTCAGGTACGAAATCGGCATCGAAAATGGCAATGAAATCACCTTTCACACGATCCATTGCAGCGTCCAATGCTCCAGCTTTGTAACCGGTACGATCCACGCGGTGGATATGCTCGATCTGAATACCGCGAGCAGCCACTTCAGCTACTTTCGCTGCAATAATGTCTTTCGTTTCATCCGTAGAATCGTCCAATACCTGAATATCGAATTTATCACGCGGATAATCGAATTGGGCACACGCTTCAATGATGCGTTCAGCCACGTACTCTTCGTTGAACATCGGCAACTGAACAGTTACGCGCAATGCTTTTTCCGGATCAAACGGCTTCGGAGTTGCAGTAGCTACTTTCTTGCGGTTTTTCGCATATGCAACAGAAAGCGAAAGTTGTAGGATCGAATAGATGAATACCAATACCAGACACAATCCGTAGATGGTCAAAATGATCTTTGCAGTTAAATGCGACCAATAGTGCTCTTGTCCATTCCAATCACCCCAATTGAACATCCAAGTTACTTTCAAAGAAACCGGGAATGGTCTGTCTTTATCAAAATTGTAATCCGTGGTGTGTTGATCATCAATAGACACCGCCCATTGTTCTAAACGGTAATCCTTATCTGCAACACGTAAAAAGTACTCTCCTGCAGGAACTTTTACGAAATGGAATGCTCCATTGTCATCGGTTTCAGAAGTGTAAACTTTTTTCGTGGTTTTGGAAACCAATTCCATTTCCACTTCTTCAGCTGCAGACGAGGTGCGTTGATCCTCGATCCAACCCCAAACATCGCGTTTTACTTCAGCCTGAGCAGCAAATGTTCCGCAGATGAATAATAAAGCCAATAAATGCTTCATACGTACTAGTACTTTTAAAATTGCTAATTGCCTGACTACAGACAAACAAAAGCGCAAAGATAAATTTATTCCAGCATTTCAGTCGAATTTTCGACAAAAGGAATGGGAATTCAGTTAAAACAAAACAACCGAGCCATGTATGACCCGGTTGTACTTGCTTTATGATTTGGAAATCAACTTATTGGATGACTCCTAATTCTTTTCCAACTTTGATAAATGCCGCAATTGCTTTGTCCAAATCAGCCTCTGAATGTGCTGCTGAAATTTGGGTGCGGATACGTGCTTGACCTTTTGCAACTACCGGGTAGAAGAAACCGATCGCGTACACGCCTTCTTGAAGCAATTTATCTGCAAACTGTTGAGACAAAGCTGCATCGTACAACATGATCGGTACGATTGGAGAATCTCCCGGCTTGATGTCGAATCCGGCAGCAATGATGCGCTCCTTGAAGTACTTCGTATTGTGCTCCAATTTATCACGCAATTCTGTAGTGGACGACAAGATGTCGAATACTTTATTTGCTGCGCCTACAATTGCAGGAGCTAATGAGTTAGAGAATAAATACGGACGTGAACGTTGACGCAAGATTTCGATGATCTCTTTCTTTCCTGTTGTGTAACCACCCATGGCACCACCTAGAGCTTTTCCTAAAGTTCCTGTGATGATGTCCACGCGATCCATACAGTTGTGGTATTCCGGAACACCGCGTCCTGTTTTACCGATGAATCCGGCAGAGTGACATTCGTCAGTCATCACCAGGGCATCGTATTTATCTGCCAAGTCACAGATCTCGTTCATCTTCGCAATATCACCATCCATTGAGAAAACTCCGTCGGTAACGATGATGCGGAAACGCTGTGCTTGTGCTTTTTTCAATTGTTCTTCCAGATCAGCCATGTCGCTGTGCTTGTAACGGTAACGTTGTGCCTTACACAAGCGCACCCCGTCAATGATCGAAGCGTGGTTCAACTCATCGGAAATGATCGCGTCTTCTTCCGAGAATAACGGTTCGAAAACACCACCGTTCGCGTCAAAAGCTGCTGCATACAAGATTGTGTCTTCCGTCCCGTAGAATTTAGCGATCTTTTGCTCCAATTCTTTGTGAATATCCTGCGTCCCGCAAATAAAACGTACGGATGACATTCCGAAACCATGCGTGTCCAAGGTGTCTTTCGCAGCTTGTACAACTTCCGGATGTGATGATAAACCCAAGTAATTGTTGGCACACATGATCACCACTTCTTCACCAGTGCTCACTTTTACGCGTGCTCCTTGTGGTGTAGTAATGATACGCTCGCGCTTGAAAATTCCGCCATCGCGAATCGCTTGCAATTCCGCCGACAAATGATCCTTCAGTTTTCCGTACATGATTTTCGAATTTTTAGTTGGGCAAAGATAAGGTTAATTGACAATTGAAAATTTATAATTGAAAAGTGAAAAGTGAAAAGCTTCTAAATTTTTAATTCTCCATTTTCCATTCGTGTATTACTCCACCCAAACTTTTGCGCCTTCCGAGCAGTTCGTGCAAATGTCGATGCTGTTGCGATTGGTGAAAACTGCTGAGCGGAAGTTCTGGTAAGCATGGTTGTGCCAAATCTCCTCGAAGGTGTTTTCGCGCATGGATCCGAGCTGATGAACCGCATCTTTATCGAAACAACATGGCACTACGCGTCCGTCGAAAGTGAGCACGCTAGACGACCACATGCGCCAGCAATGATCTCCACCGATGTACTTGAAACGATAGGTGCCATCTTTTTGCTTGGTATAACGGGAATATGCCTCGTTTTCCGGGATCAGCGAATTTCCGTGTTCGTAATCGTAAACTTGTGCTGTCTTGAAGCGTACTTCGTCCACTCCCAACTCATCTGCCAACTGCTGAACGGCTTCGATCTGATGCTCATTTGCACGCACAACAAGGAATTGAAAAATGAGAAAAGGCGTTGCTGACTTTGCTGTACGTTTCGCTTCAACGAGGTGTTTGGTACCTTCTAATACTTTCGATAATTCGCCGTGAACGCGATACGCTTCATACGTTTTCTGATCCAAACCGTCGATGGAGATGATCAAACGGTCTAATCCGGAATCCACGATCTCTTTCGCTTTTTCGGTATTTATGAAGTGCGCATTGGTACTGGTAGCAGTGTAGATGCGTTTGCGCTTTGCGGCACGGATCAAATCCAGAAATTGCGGATGTAAAAATGGTTCCCCCTGGAAGTAGTAATTGATGTAAAAAACGGTCTTCGCAACCTGGTCCAACCAGTTTTCATGTTCCGCTAAGTCTAATTTTCCTGTAGGGCGCGTAAAAGCCTTCAAGCCACTTGGACAAGCCGGACAGCCCAAATTGCAGGCCGTTGTCGGTTCGATGCTCAATGCGAAAGGAAGTGCGCGTTGCACTACTTTTTTTGATCGTTTTGCCTGTTGGAAGGTACGTCGCAAGATCCATAGATTCCAGAGACGTCTCCATGTAAGATGACGCATGATCTGCCAGGAATCTCGGAATTGCTTGTAGGTCATGTGCACGAAATTACTGAAGATGTGCTAACTTGACAATCTTTTTTAACGACTGTAACTTTTAGAAGGCATCGGCGTCCTATGTTTACTTGATTAGAACTATGCGTACATTTTTGACTTTCGTGGCAACTCTAGCCGTTTTTTACTCTTTTTCTCAAACCATTCAGATCCGTGATGTGGAGACCGATGAAGCCATTCCCTTTGTAAAGATCTTTCCGGATCAAGGCAAGGACTTCTTCGCAGATATCGACGGATATTTTACACCTCCCGCAGGCTGTACGTCTGTGCGATTGCACATGAGTATGTATCGCGATACAACCGTGAATTTGGAAGGTCAGTCGATCATTTTCATGCGTGGTTTAGAAAGTATGATCGAGGAAGTAGTGGTGGTTCCAGGGAAGAATCCTGCTGAGCGCATTATGGAATTGGCCATTGAGAACCGCAAGAAAAATCACCCCAAGAGTGATCTTTCCTTCAAGTATACCAGCTACAGTAAATTTATCTTCACCATGAATCCGGATGCGATTGCATCCATACCGGATACTACTGCTGACACGAATTTATTGGACATGAAACGCTTCTTCGAAAAGCAGCATATCATGATGCTTGAAAATACTACGGATAAGTATTTCGAGCCTCTATTTCGTGAGAAAGAAGTGATCACTGCTTATAAAGTCTCAGGGTTTACGGATCCCATGTTCGCGACTTTCGCCAGTGAATTACAAACCTTTAATTTTTACGAGAATAATTTTGACCTGCTAGGAAATTCGTACATCAATCCACTTGCTTTCGGAGGGATTCGTCGCTATTGGTTTTATCTGGAAGAGACAACAGTGAATGCGCCCGGGGACACCACCTTTACCATCCAATTTCATCCTCGACGCGATAAGAATTTCTCCGGTATGAAAGGAACTTTGTATGTGAATTCAAAAGGCTATGCACTTGAAAAGGTAATCGCTGAACCTGCTACCGATTCGGTGGGAACAGTACAAGCCAAGATCATTCAGGAATACGCGTACATTGATAACAAAAAATGGTTCCCGTATAAATTGTCTACCGAAGCTACTTTTCCGGGTATAAATTTTGGAGCGACCAAAGATGCTTACCTTGTTGGAAAAGGTTCAACGTACATTGATAACATTCAATTGGGAATTGATCTGAAAGGTGAACGCTTCAATGCGGCTACAGTTCAAACAGCCAAGGATGCCGAAAAGCAGGATAGCACGCATTGGGATGCTCGCCGTAAGTACAGTTTGGACAACAAAGAACTGGAAACCTATGAAACGATCGACAGTCTGTCCAAAGCCAATAATCTGGAACCTAAGTTGAAAGCATTGATGTATCTCGCGGAGGGGAAAGTTCCACTTGGGCCATTGCAACTCGACTTGCTGCGCTTGGTGGATTACAAAGAGTACGAAGGCTATCGTTTGGGTCTTGGCTTAGAAACGAGTAAGAAATTGATGAAGCGTGCAACGATCGGTGGTTATTTCGGCTATGGAACACGTGATAAGGAATGGAAATATGGCGGATATGGTTCGGTACTTTTGTTACGCTCGCATTTTCTGACATTGGCAGGTCGTTACCAACAAGACATTATTGAGCGGGGAGGTACTGCGTATGTGAGTGCCAATAAATCACTGAGCGTTAACCAATTTACAGATCATTTCTACATTGCCAATATGGATCGTCAGCGCTTGGGTGAAGTCAGTTTATCCGGATTTGTAACACCACGAATGCAGCTAACGGCCTTTGGAAATTATCAACGCATTCAGTTTACGGATAGTGCGAGCTGGAATGGTGCTTCCCGACAAGTAGCAGTTGATCAGCAATTTGAAAATGCTGAAGTAGGAGCAGAACTTTCCTGGACAATCCGTGAAAAAGTGAAATACTTGGGTGATCGACGTGTTTCTTTGGGTTCTAAATGGCCGAAGGTGTCGGTACGTTATGCGCAGAGTGTGCCGGGATTGTGGAACAACTTATTAAGTTACCAGCGCTTTCACGTTCAGCTAGATCAAACCGTTCCTGTAAGAGCTGTCGGAAAATTGACTTACCGTTTGGTAGCTGCTCAAACGTGGGGTGACGCTCCGCTATATCTGACTCATGTTGGACAAGGAACTGGAGGAAACTGGAACCTTTCTGTAGCGAATACTTTTGAGACCATGTTGCCTTCTGCTTTCTACAACGATGGAATGGCGGCTGTATTTACCCGATTCACGTTCAAGGCACCGAAATGGAAAGTGAAATGGACTGCCCCTCAAATTGGTTTACACCATGCTATGGGGACCGGATATTTGAATAATGCGGCAGAACATTCAGGTAATGTGCGCAGTATGAACAAGGGATATTACGAAGCCGGCTTGATCTTGAATAACCTGTTGAAGATAAATACGCTTGGTTTGGGAATTGGGGCCTTTTACAACTATGGGTATTACGCAGCGCCTCAGGCAGAAAAGAACCTGACGTTTAAAGTAGCGTTCAATTTAGTGCTTGACTAAAGGTGAATGTGTTCTGCTTGAATGGGCATTTGCATCAATGTGCTTGCCTTTTCAGAGAATGCCTGAGCGTTTTCCGTTGTCCAGTAACGCACGTTTCCTCCTTTCGAGCATCGATCATCCATTTCCGGGTGGCGAATGAGGTAATCAGCTAAACTCGCAGCTACAATACTTCCTTGTGCGATCACGCGAATGTGTTCCGGAAGGGCCGCTTCGATTTGCGCCTTTACGATCGGGTAATGCGTACAACCCAACAAAATGGTGTCGATCTTCGGATCTTTTTCCAGTAATTGCAACAAATCCTGCTGAATGAAGAATTGGCCGCCCGGAGATTGGTGCTGGTTATTCTCGATCAAAGGTACCCACATCGGACAAGCATGTTGTGTAACGGCTAAATCCGGCGCAAACTTTTGCAATTCGATCACATAACTTTCCGACTTCACCGTTCCTTCCGTTGCCAAGATCCCTACATGCTGATTGCGCGAAAATTGGTGCAGGGCTTCTGTGCTTGGACGGATCACACCTAAAACGCGTTTATCAGGCGCATGTTCCGGCAATTGCTTTTGTTGAATGTTGCGCAATGCTTTTGCGGAAGCTGTATTACATGCTAGAATGACCAAAGAACATCCGGCATCAAACAGTGCTTGCACAGCTTCCCAAGTGTATTCGTAAATCACATCGAAACTGCGGGAACCGTAAGGCGCACGCGCATTGTCTCCGAGATACAGATAATCGTATTGCGGCAAATGTGCGCGAATTTCAGATAGAATGGTCAAGCCACCGTATCCCGAATCAAATACACCGATAGGGCCCATTGGTTTCATGGTCTAAAGGTAGGAATTTTTTGAAGGCAGCTGTGCTTATCCGAATTGAACAGAAGTCATGTTCAGTGATCCTGCAACCAATTCGTTATTGAAGAGTGAAATAGCATCTGTTTCTTGCGATAATCCAAGGGTGTAGATCAGCGGGAGATAGTGATCGGGCGTAGGTATGGCCAACTGCACTGCCGAACCCAGGTTTTGGTAAGCGATCAAGGCCTGATGATCTCGTTTTTGGATGAGGTCGTTAAACTTGTTATGTGCTTCGATTGCCCAATCATACCCGTAATTCGAAACGTTGAGTTTGTCCCAGGCTACTTTTCCCAGATTGTGCACCATGTTTCCGCTTCCAATGATCAGAACGCCACGTTTGCGGAGCGTTTTGAGTTCTTGTGCCAAGGCATAATGGTATGCTGCGTCCTTTGTAATGTCGATGCTCAATTGCAACACCGGAATGTTCGCCTCCGGATACATGTGACGCACGATCGTCCACGTTCCGTGATCCAAGCCCCATTCGTGATCTAATTGCACGGTCGTTGATTTTATAGTATCAGCTGTCTCCTTGGCCCATTCCGGACTTCCGGGTGCCGGATATTGAACAGCGAACAATTCATCTGGGAATCCGCCGAAGTCGTGGAGCGTTTGCGGTGCCTCCATAGCTGTGATGGCAGTTCCACGTGTCAACCAATGGACAGAAACCACCAAAACCATCTTTGGTGCTGGCAAGTGTTCTACTTGTTTTTTCCATTGACGCGAATAGTGGTTGTCTTCGATCCCGTTCATGGGCGAACCGTGTCCAACAAACAAGACAGGAAATTCGTAGTCTTCTTCTCCGAGTACATTTTTCAGAGAAAAGGCGGAAGTGAGTCCACCAATAGCGGCAAATCCGAGCATACTTTTTACAAATGTGGAGCGTTCCATGAACGTTTATTTTGGTAAATATACGAATTAAATAAATACCATGGTAGGTAAAAATTGAAAAGGGAGAATGGCTAAATGGAAAAGAAGAAAGGAGGGTAGAAAAGTTGTTATTGCAAGGTGAAATTGCCTTTTTACCACAAAATCTTGAATGTCTTGAAAACAGCGATATTCCGACCAATACCCTGTCAATTGTTCAGTATGTGTTGTGAAGCAATTTGCTTATAAGAAGGTCAGCAAGTGTGATAGGAACCGCTTATTTATTGAGGTTTCGAATCAATATGCTAGAACGAAATGTAAAATGGTAATTTTACCTCGTGACTCCAAAAAACCAGGCATAAAAAAAGAGCTCCGAAGAGCTCTTTAACGTTATTTGATTTCGAAACTTACTGTTTCTCTAATTTCAGTACTTCCGTGATCACTTCGTTGGTGATATCTGTACCACTTGAGAATAGGGTAGCGCTTTCGTCGATTACGTAGTTCAATCCTTTTTTCTTGGCAACGATATCAACTGCTTTCTTCACTTTATCCAAGATCTTATCGTTCATATCAGCCGACATTTCTTGCAATTGCTGATTGATCTGTTGCTCTCGCTCTTCCAAGCGTTGTTGCATTCCTTGGATCTTTTGTTCGGTAGCACGAAGTACAACTGGTGACCATTTTGTAGCATTTGCCTGGTAGTTTGCAACTTCAACCTGGATAGCGCTATCCAAATCACGCAATTCTTTCATACCCATGGCTTCAACCGTTTTGATGTCGGAAATAGCAGCACGACGAGATGGCATCGTATCCAATACTTTTTGAGCGCTCATGTGCGCAATTTTAGATTGTGCTTGTGCACCAGCTACTGCGCTGATTGCAACTACTAGAGCGAAAAATAATTTTCTCATTGTTTTGTGTTCTGTTTTTAAGTCGTTATTACTTGGAGCTAGCCCCCAGTTCTTTCAGTACTTCATCACTCAGATCGAACTTACTGTCGGCGTATACCAAGTTGCTTTGATTAGCTTTGTCGAATACAAAACTAAAATTTCTTTTGGAAGCAACGGTCTGCATGGCATCGTAAACTTTGTCCTGAATGGGTTTGATCAATTCCTGACGTTTCTGGAAATAGTCGCCATTTACTCCGAAACGCGTTTTTTGCATTTCCATGGCTTCCGTTTCTAGCTGGGCGATTTCCTCCTGTCGTTTGTTCTTTTCTTCAGTAGGTAATAGATCTTCCTCGCGGATGAAATTTTCCTTTTTTTGTTTGATCACTTCATAGCGTTCTTCAATTTCTTTGGTCCAACGTTCGGCTAATTTATCAAGGCGCTCTTTCGCTTCCTTGTATTCCGGCAACTTGTTCAGGATATATTCTGAATCAATGTAACCGTACTTCTGAGCCGTGCTGGCAAACGCTATGCCAAACACCATCAAGAATCCTAATATTGCTGTTTTCATGTGCGAAAAATGTAGGAACGACGAAGATAATACTTTTATTGTGATGTTGGGGCGCAATGTTGGGCGCGATGCATCGCGTCCCAACACGCGCTTAATTTATTTCTATCGATTACAACTCGCCTAAGTTCATACCGATCGTGAAGCTGAATTTACCGTAGTAACCTTTCTCCATAATGCTCTGGTCGGATGCACCACCGTATTGCGACGAATGCGGATCCATCGTGTCAAAGCCCCAACCGTAATCAAGACCCAACATACCGAACATCGGTAAGAAGATACGAATACCCACACCGGCTGATCGTTTCACGTTCAATGGATTGAACTTGCGGATCGTCGGGAAAGTATTTCCTGCCTCTGCAAAGGCCAAAACG
>JBMLQF010000080.1:0-8457 GCA_049241705.1 Fluviicola sp.
CTTCGTATAAACGTCCGCTTTAGGAGGCAAATAGAACTCCGGAACATCCGGTGAAAAATGTTTGCCTTCCGGAAGGTTATTGTAAGCTTGTTCGATGATGCGCAAACTTTGACGTATCTCTTCCTGACGCACACAAAAACGGTCATACGTATCACCTTGTGTTCCTACCGGTACGATGAAATCGAAATCTTGGTAAGAAGAATATGGATTCATTACACGCACATCATAATCCACACCTGCAGCACGCAAGTTTGGTCCCGTAAATCCGTAATCCAATGCGCGTTCAGCACTAATCGGACCAGCTGCGATCACACGATCCATGAAAATACGGTTGCGCAATAATAAGTCATCGAATTCCTGGAAATGTTTCGGGAACTCTTTTAAGAATGCTTTCAATTTTTCGTGGAAACGCGGAGAGAAATCACGCTCAAAACCACCAATACGTCCAATATTCGTAGTCAAACGTGCACCGCTCATTTCCTCAAACAACTCATAAATTTTTTCGCGCTGTTGGAACATGTAGGTAAATCCTGTCAATGCTCCCGTATCTACACCAATTACCGAGTTACAAACCAAGTGATCGGCAATACGCGCCAACTCCATGATGATCACACGCATGTAATCCACGCGCTTTGGAATCTCAGCTCCGATCAATTTCTCTACAGTCATTTCCCAACCGATATTGTTGATTGGAGAAGAACAGTAATTCAAACGGTCTGTAATAGGAGTAATTTGATTGAAAGGACGACGCTCGGCTAATTTTTCAAAAGCACGGTGGATGTATCCAACTGTTTGCACAGAAGACAAGATCTTCTCACCATCTACAGTAAGGATGTTTTGAAAGATACCGTGTGTTGCCGGGTGCGTAGGCCCCAAGTTCAAGGTTGCGATTTCTCCGTCGATCGTTTCGTCGGAGAACAAACTTTTATTATTTAGTGTATCGCTCATAATTTCGTTATTTATCTACCGAAGTAGCGATCATCTTTATCTTCACGAGTGGCATCCTCCAAGTGATACTCTTTGCGCATTGGATGGTAGTCCATGCTATCTTCATTCAGGATACGTGTCAAATTCGGGTGACCAACGAAGTTCACACCAAAGAAATCAAACGTTTCGCGCTCTTGCCAATTGGCACCAACGTAGATATCCGTAATCGACTGAATGCTTGGATTTTCAATAGGTAAATAGGCCTTCAAACGCAAACGCACATTGTGAACCAGAGCGTGCAAGTGATAGGTCATGCAAATCTCTCTACCCTTATCATTTGGATAATGTACAGCACCCAACAAGGTCAAAAACGCCATTTTCAACACGTCATCTTGTTTCAACCAGGCAATAATATCATGGGCTTTATCTGGAGCAATTTCCAAAGTAAGTACATCGAACAACATTTCGTTGCTGATGATAGCCGATCCAAACTGTTCTTGCAAACGGGTAAGGACCGTCTCTTGCGTCACATTACTCATCTTCGTTCAAATGATATTTGTTCAACAAATGTTTGTACTCGTCCGAGTAGCGACGACGTAACGACTCGTTCTTCACCAAACGGTGGATATTCATCATACCTTCAATGATCTGTTCAGGACGCGGCGGGCAACCCGGTACGTAAACGTCCACCGGAATGACACGATCGATCCCTTGAAGTACGGAATACGTATCGAAAATACCTCCTGAACAAGCACATGCACCAACTGAAAGAACCCATTTCGGCTCAGCCATTTGTTCATATACCTGCTTTAATACAGGAGCAAGTTTCTTCGAGATTGTACCAGCTACGATCAACAAATCAGCCTGACGAGGTGAAAATGACATACGTTCCATTCCGAAACGAGCCACATCATAGTTTGAACCCATTGTAGCCATGTATTCGATACCACAACATGAGGTAGCAAATGGAAGTGGCCACATGGAATTGGCACGGGCAGCACCAATTACTTTGTCCAATACGGTCAATTGGAATCCTTCCCCATTAATGGTAGGAACACCATGAATTTTTTCTACTTTTCCCATTCTAAAGCGCCTTTTTTAAGTACATAAAAGAACCCTGTGAGGAAGAAGGCAACGAATACAATCACTGCGATCAAGCCATCGGCTTGCAATGCTTTGAAGTTAACAGCATACGGATAAAAGAAAATCACCTCCACATCGAATAGCACGAACAAAATTGCCGTCAACAAATAGCGAATGGAGATCGGGAAGCGCGCATTTCCGACTTCTTCGATACCACATTCCCAGTTGGAGTTTTTCTTTTTGGCTTTTAAGGTTGGTCCTAACAAGTGGGTAACCACAAGAACCAAAGCCACAAATCCCAGAGCCACAGAGGCTTGGATCAAAATTGGAACGTAATCTACCGGTGTAGACATAATCTTCTTTTTTAAGACCCGCGAATTTAATATATTTTAACCTTAAAAAGCGGGCAATCCAACATAATTTAAAACTGTTCTAAATTAGAAAACCTTCACATACAATAATCGTTTTCCTGTCAAAAAATCTTCTCATCACATTTCCCTAACAATAAAATGACTAATTTTGTTGCAGTTAGTAGCAGTAGCGCATCGTTTGATGAAGTCATTAGTTTCATGACACGATGCAAAAAGCCCGGTTTTAATCATAAAACCGGGCTTTTTATTTTAAGCTAAATGCTATTTAAATTCTTTGACCTTTTTCCAGTGGTAACTCTCGTCTTCCTGACCTTCATCCAACCATCCTTGATAGACTAAGAGGCGGTTGTTCTTTTCGATCAGGTAGAAATAGTCCCCTGCTCCTGCCCACCAGCCTCCACAGGCATCGATAGCCGAGCTCGGGATGTCGTGCGACGCGTACTCTTTTGCGGTCATTGTATTGCAAGCCATCACTGTATCCAATACAATCGTTTTACCGTCAACATCCACGCGAACAATCTTGTGCGGATTTCCGAACTCGTCTTCACCTAAATCCTTGAACGAAAAGCGAGCTCCTTCCCAATCTGGCACCGTCAGCACTTCAACTTCTTCCTCTTGAAGCGGCATGCTGTCTTTTTCTTTGACCGGAAAGTCTATGCTTTGTTCAGATTTTACCGTTTGATCACAGGCAACTGCAACCACTGACATTGCTGCCAAGAAATACAAGCTTATTTTTTTCATCATAAATCATCTTCTAATCCTTGATCGCCTCGCAAGGTTCTAAATCGTTTACGAGCTTCAACAGTCAGTAAACTGCCCTTGTATTCGAACAAGATCTTTTTGTAATAGTCCGTAGCCTTCTCTTTGTTTAACAAATGGTATTCGTAGATCTCTGCGATCTTGAAGACAGCATCATCAGCGAGGATATCGTCGCCATAAGATTTCAGAATTTGCTCCAAATAGTTGATGGCCTCGTTCCATTTTCCTTGATATTCCATGGCTGTAGCTCTTCTGAAAAGCATTTCATCCGCTAAACCATGAGCGGGAAACTGTCGTTGGATCGAATCAAACAGATTGAAAGCCGCCGAGAATTTGTGCTGCTCGATCAAGAGATCCGCTTGTGCAAACCAGTACATTGCCGTGTAATTACTGTCAAGTCCAAGATTATCCGTGATCAGGACAGAGAGTTTCATTGCATCGTTCGCAATCAACTTGGTAGTAGATTCTTTAAGGATGTCGAGTTGTGACTGTGCAAACTTAAAATCTCCGTCATAGTAAAATATGCGTGCGTCCTTGAATTTCGCTTCCGATCCGATCGCCTCGAATTTGAAATCCGTATCGATCTGTTTGTAGTAAAGGGAAGCTTGCCAAATATCATCTTGAAGGACCAAAATGTCGGCCAAGCTCATCTTGATCTCAGCGCGTTGCATATCGGTCAAACCGGCAACATTCAGACACGAATCCAATAACTGAGCAGCCTGAGGTGCTTGATCTGCATAATACGCCTGTATGGTTGCTAACTCGCGAGCCATCCCAACCGAAGTACGGTTCAAACCGGATTCATTCAATGCCTGTCGGTATTCTTTAATGGCGGTTTGAATAGCCGTTGGATTCCCTTGTTTTTCAAGAACTATTTCTCGGTAGTGTACATTTAGGAGCGAACTATAGGCCATGTAATACAAAGGACTTTGCTTTCCGTAGCTCATGACATAATTGTATGCTGATCGCGCGACATCGTAAGCTTGATTTTCAGAACAGGTTTCGGCAAGGTCCAAAACGCGCTGTCCGTATCCTTTTTCTCGTTTATCCAGTGCTTGTGCCTGAACAAGGGCACTTTTAAATTCCTTCTTCTGGATGAACAACCAAATCAACATTTCGGCATAGACCGTCTCGTTTGGTTTTTTCTGAATGCGCTGGAGTAATTTATCTTTCAACTTTCCGTACACCCCATTGACGTCCTCCTGAAAATCAATTTGCTTGCTTAAGGCAGTTTGAACTTGCGGTGCATAATTCGGAAACTCGTCAATCACGTTGAAATATTCGTCGATCATGTCTTCCGTGCGACCCAACAAGCTATAAGCTTCTGCAAATTGCAACTGCAGTGGGTAATCTTTCTTCAACTGCTTTCTGGCCGCTTCCAAGGTTTTCAAGCCCCATTCCACTTTACCTCTGCGAACGAAGTTGTTATAGAGCTCTACTGCTTCATACCCATTTCCGGAAACAGATTTGATCAATTCCCCAAACAATTTCTCCGCCTGTTCCTTGCGATCATTTCGTTCGTAGAAATCGCCGAGTATGATCTTGTATTCTAAATCACTATCATTGGCTGCAACCTGTTTCTTGAGGATCTTTTCGGCTTCTTTTAATTGATTTGTCTTTTCAAGGCATTCTACATAGCGCAATACCTCGAATTTCGGACTTTGTTTCTGGATGATCTTTTCATAGTACATTACGGCTTTTTCGTATTCTCCGTTGGTGTAATACAAATTGGCTAATTGCTGATCTGTTGACGGCTGGGCAAGCAGGTCAAAACAACATAAGAACGCGATCAACAAAAAAACAAACCTCATCGTGAACGATAAATTTCAAAAACCGGCTCGAAAGAAACGCGAGCTTCACGTAAAGTTACGAAACGATCGTGGATATCCTTTGCATGCTTGAGCACCTGAGTAGCATCTTTTTTGCCCAAACCTACTTCTTCGCAATATGCTGAACGGTCTCCGGCATTGTTTGCAATGTCTTTTTTCAATGCTTCGATCTGAGTTTTCAAGGATTTCATACCATCCTGGCAATGCTGGTACTCTTTGTCCAGATCTTCCGCATTTTTCAAGGCCGTAACAAAAAGGTCCATTTGTTTGCCAAAATCAATATCTAAGGTATCTTCAGCTACGAGTATTTTCAATTCCTTGAACAAAGACCTTCCATTGCGCAGCTCTTGCTTTATTTCAACCAGATCCAGAGAATCACTTAACAAGAGCAGTGCTGAATCCACTTGTTGTTCACACGCGGTAAGGTCCTTTTGCCAATTATCTGTTTTACTTTGACAACTTACAATGATCGCTGTAACAAAAAGAAAACTCCATCTCATATGAACGAAAATACAAAAAGGCTGCCTTATTTGGCAGCCCATGTTTTATTCTCTAGTCAATTTTGGTAAATCCGGTGTATTTATGAAGTACTTCCGGAACTTCGATTCCATCCGGGGTCTGAAAATTTTCCATAATTGCCGCCATGATACGTGGTAGTGCCAAGGCACTTCCATTAAGTGTATGCGCCAAATAGTTCTTTTTATCTGCTCCACGGTAGCGCAATTTCAATCGATTTGCCTGGAAGGTGTCGAAACGCGAGCAAGAACTTACTTCTAACCATTTTTCCTGAGCAGCAGACCACACTTCGAAATCGTAGGTCAACGCAGACGCAAATCCGGTATCACCTCCACACAAACGCAAGATGCGGTAATGCAAACCTAGTTTACTCAATAAACCTTTCACGTGCTCCAACATTTCATCCAATGCTTTTGCCGTATTTGAAGGGTGCTCGATACGAACGATTTCCACTTTATCAAATTGATGCAAGCGGTTCAAACCACGTACATGTGCTCCGTAACTTCCTGCTTCACGGCGGAAACAAGGTGTGTATCCTGTCATTTTGATCGAGAAATTCTCATCCGGGAGGATCACATCGCGGTAAATATTTGTCAAGGGAACCTCTGCTGTAGGGATCAAATACAAATCGTCTGCAGGACAGTAATACATCTGACCTTCTTTATCCGGCAATTGTCCGGTACCATATCCCGAAGCTTCATTTACAACATGGGGTGCGATGAATTCTTCGTAACCTGCCTTTTCGGCTTCATCCAAGAAGAATTGGATCAAGGCGCGCTGCAATTTGGCACCTTTTCCGCGGTAAACCGGGAATCCAGCACCGGTGATCTTTACTCCCAATTCAAAATCGATCAGGTTGTATTTTTTCGTCAATTCCCAATGCGGGATTGCATCTGCATGCAGTTTCGCAGGTTCTCCGGAAATCATTACTGTTTCGTTGTCTTCTTCATTCTTACCGAACACAACCAACTCGTTTGGCACGTTTGGAATTTGATACAACAGTTGCGTGATGGCTGCATCCAAAGATTCCACTTCTTCTTTCAACGAACTTTCCTCTTGTTTCAATTCAGCAGTTTTTGCTTTTGCAGCTTCCGCTTCGGCAGCTTTTCCGGCACGAAACAAATCACCAATTTCTTTGGCGATCTTATTCAATTCCGCAGCAATTCCTTCCATGCGAGTTTTTGCTCCCCGCCATTGTTGATCTTTTGCCAAGATCTCATCGATCGTAGCAGTAACATCTAAATTTCTTTTTTTCAGCGCTTCGATGATTGCATCTCGCTCAGCGCGGATCTTGGTCATTTCCAACATAACCTGTCAAATCTATTCAATTGAACAAAAAAAGGCGAACAACCTGAGCTGCTCGCCTTTTACGAAAATTTGGTGTATTCGTTAAGCTTCAGCAGTCTCGAAAGGAACTACTGATACGAACGAACGATTGTCTTTTTTCTTACGGAACTCAACCAAACCGTCAGTCAATGCGAACAAAGTATGGTCTTTTCCAATACCTACGTTGCTACCTGGGTGGTGTTGTGTACCACGTTGACGAACGATGATGTTTCCAGCGATAGCTGGTTGTCCACCAAAAATCTTTACTCCTAAACGCTTGCTATCTGATTCACGACCGTTTTTGGAACTACCGACTCCTTTCTTATGTGCCATTGTTCTAAAATTTTAAAGCGACGTAACGTCAGCTTGATTACGCTTTAATATCTGTAATTGTAATTTGTGTGAACGACTGACGGTGACCGTTGCGTTTCACATATCCTTTTCTGCGTTTTTTGCGGAAAACGATTACTTTATCACCTTTCACGTGATCATTAACTTGAGCAGTAACTTTTGCTCCTGCTATAGCCGGGGCGCCAACATTCACTTTTCCTCCGTTGTCTAACAATAAAACACGATCGAATTCAACTTTCGCTCCTGCTTCAGCATCCAAACGGTGTACAAAGATCTTTTGGTCTTTTTGCACTTTAAATTGCTGCCCTGCTATCTCTACAATTGCGTACATAACAGATGTATTAAAAAATTAATTTGGAGGGCAAAGATAGAAATCTTTTTCAACAATCCATTGTTTCTCCTGAATTTTTCTAAAAAGGACGCTAAATATCGTCATCTTTTAAAATTCTGTAAATGTTTACAGGATCCCCTTTTGAGATCGTTGTTTTATCCAGGAACATCCCATTACGTCGTGCAACCTGCGCTGAAGCATCGTTGTCCACATGAATAACAGAGATCAACGATGGCGCCAAGTTGTGCGAAAAAGCATGTTGCTTGCACATCTGGGTAGCCTCTAAAGCGAATCCTTGACCTCGAAACTCGGGCATCAACGAATAACCAATCTCCAACTCCGTGATTCCATCTATCTCCTGTATGAGGAGCCCGCACTGACCAACCAACTTTCCACTTGCTTTCTCGATCAAGGCATTCATCCCACCCAAATTGTTTTGATAACGGTGATTAACACGGTCGAACCAAGCGTCATTTTTAGCCTCAGGAGTTTCAAATTCATGCAGTCCAATGTAATCCAGTGAACCGGGAAATGCACAAAAGCGCAACCAATCAGCGCGATGCTCATCCGTCACTTTCTCAAAACGCAAACGAGCTGTTTCGACACCAAATAATAATCGTTTGGTTTGCAGATCTTCCATCACTTACTTTTTTACGAAGGTGCTTACGAATACTTGCCCATTCACATCTGCCTTAATGAAATAAAGTCCCTGTGCCAAGTGCGCAACATCCATTACTAATTTCTCTCCTTCGTAACGACCTTTTACGTGATACATCCTTCCGGTTTGATCTGTCACTTCCCAAGTTCCGGTTAAATCTTTTGAAGACCTAAGGTCTAGTGTCAATTCGTGAGAAACAGGATTTGGGTACAAATTCAACTCATTGGAAAGTTGTTCCATACTCAATACAGATAGGTCCGAAATACAGATGTTATCCAAATAAATGGCATTGCCGCCGCGTCCTTC
>JBMLQF010000081.1:0-3513 GCA_049241705.1 Fluviicola sp.
AAGCTAATTCTAACCATTTTGTTCAGTTTCAAGCAGTGCAAATTTCGCGATTTATTTCCGCTTTGTATTTCCAATAAATCAATAGTTATGCACAATTAATGGATGTTTATAACAGAAAAAGCGAACTGCATACGCGCTTCGCTTTTTCTTTTTGTGCTGCTCAAAATTCAACTTTGCGCAAATCACTTTACCATTAGGTTTCCAATCATCTTAAATAACATCCTCGAAAGCTCATCTGCCTTTCCGTAAAATTGAGAGAATTCTTCTTCGCATAATATGGTTTGGTCTTTCATAACATCGAAAATGGCTACGCGTTCGAACGCCGAACCTCTCGCCATGACATAAAAATGGCGTTTATCTGCTTTGCTAAATCGACCCGTTCCTTCTGCAATATTTAACACTACGCTGAGTGAGGCTCTTCTTAATTGATTCTTTGTAACTACATCAATAGATTTAGTGTCTTTCATCAATGCTATAACGTCTTTATTAAATGCTTTGGCTTTTTTGTAAACCTCCAATTTTTCAAAATCGAACATGAATATTGATTTAAGCGTCTTGATAATGAATATAAGCATTTTAAAGGAGAAATGATAATGGTCGAAGACAAATTCACCTCACTCTCAATACTCACACTGTAAAAAAGAAAAAGTTGAAAGGTCATTATGAGGGTGAGTGTGAGAAGAGAGGGAAAAAGAAAAAGCGAACTGCATACGCGCTTCGCTTTTTCTTTTTGTGCGCACGACTGGATTCGAACCAGCACACCTTACGGCACCACCCCCTCAAGATGGCGTGTCTACCAATTTCACCACGTGCGCTTAAACTAACTCGCCGTGTCTACCATTCCATTCCCAAGTTCGAAAACGGAATCAACACGCGCATTTTTTCTTATAACGATTACTCTTCGCTTTTGAGGCTGCAAATATAACCAAAAGCTTTATTTCACCTCAAATTCAAACATTTTTTCACCTTCCAAATAACCGGTGAGTTTGTCGCCGATTGCAACCGGACCAACACCACTTGGAGTGCCTGTGTATATATAATCTCCAGTTCGTAAGGTTACAAATTGAGACACATAAGCGATCACCTGCGCAAAATTGAAGATCATATCGCGTGTGTTCCCAACCTGTACTGTTTGACCGTTTTTCTCCAAACTGAACGAAATGTTCTCCGCAGATTTGTTCAACGGAATGAATTGTTTGCCTAAAGGGGCGCTATGGTCAAATGCTTTGGCTTTTTCCCAAGGCAGCCCTTTTTCCTTGCATTGATCCTGAATGTCGCGTGCCGTGAAATCAATTCCTAGTCCAATCTCGTCGACATAATCCAAGGCGAATTTTTCAGGAATATGTTTGCCTACTTTCTTAATGCGTAGCACCAATTCACATTCATAATGCACATTTTGTGTGAAATCCGGAATGTAAAACGCACCTTCCGTTAATAAAGCCGTGTCCGGTTTCATAAAGAAAACTGGTTCTGTTGGCAATGGGTTGTTGAGTTCTTTGGCGTGTTCTGCGTAATTACGTCCAATACAAATGATCTTCATATCAGTGTTTGAATTTATTCTGTAATGCTTTCAGTTTATCTTCCATCGTCAAGTTGTCGGAATTTTGCTCACGTTGTTGTCTGCGTGCAGATTTGATCCGTTCCATTTCCTCCCGAAGTACTTGTTTGGTGAACAAAGGGAAGTCTGCATCCATCATCCAACCGAAATATCCAGGCTCGATATTCGCCACTTCCTCCACAGTTTTTCCTTTGTGTTTTCCAAAGTTATAAATAAGTTGTCCGTCTTTGTTCTTGGCAACACGGCCGGCAAAATCTGCCCATTCAACTGCACCTTGACGTGAAAACTCAGCAAGATCTGCAACGTTGTTGGAAAGGTTCGGGTAACGTTCTAATTGCGCTTTGAATACATCGAGTGTTACGCGTGTATCATACAATGCATTGTGTGCATTTTCCATATTTCCATTGCAATAGAACAAATAGGCAGCGGCAAGTGTGCGCTGTTCCATTTTATGAAAGATGTTCTGTACGTCGATGCATTTTCTTTTGGAGAAATCGAAGGATTTATGAGCTCTCAAGAATTCTTCCGCAAGAACAGGGATATCAAATTTGTTCGAATTGTAACCACCCAGGTCCGCATCACCAATAAAGTCGATGATCTCATCCGCTAATTCCGTGAATGTAGGTTCCTGTGCTACCATCTCGTTTGTGATGCCCGTAATTTCAGCAGATTCCGGTGTGATTGGAATTGTTGGGTTAACGCGCTTGCAATACTCGGTTTCGGTACCATCAGGGAGTCTTTTGATCAATGCAATTTCTATGATTCGATCTTTGGAGATATCAAGACCTGTGGTCTCAAGGTCTAACATCACAAAGGGTCTGTCTAGTTGTAATTTCATAATTGATTTTACCAGAGGAATGATTGATCTGATTCCATAAAAATGCGAAAAAATACGCTTCTTCGCTAGTCATAAGTTTGTATAAAAGTAAAAAGGCCATCGATAGACGGCCTTTTTACTAGTTATCAAGTGTTTACTTTTTAACGATAATGAATTCCGTACGACGGTTTTTCTGGTGAGCCGCTTCTTTCGCGTCTTTTGTTTTCAATTTCGCGATCTGATCATCGCTAACTTTCAACTTAGTTTCACCGTAACCTTTACCTGTAATACGATCCTTTGAAATTCCTTTGGATACGATATATGCAGCAGAAGATTTCGCACGTTGGTCAGATAACCATAAGTTGTATTCATCCGATCCACGAGTATCCGTATGTGATCCTAGCTCAATATTGATCGTTGGATTTTCATTCATGATCTTCACGATTTTATCCAATTCTGCGGCTGCATCCGGACGAATGTCGAACTTGTCAAAGTCAAAATAGATCGGATTGATATTCAAAGAACCGATATCAACACCAACTTCCATTTTAACCATAGCCATATTGAGAAGTTTGTTGATATCAATTACCGGATCATTTCCTAAATCAACTGTAACATCATAAGAAACCTTTACATAACCTTCTTTTTCAAGTTCCAAAGTAAGTTTCATTTGGTCTCCAATCGTGTAACCTTTAATCGTGTCTGATTGGAAAGATCCATTTGATGCTAGAAGATCAACATAGTTTCCGTTTGTTGTTTTATCCAAAACCTTAACTTTTACGTCTTTCAGGTTTTGTTTCGTTTTCTCATCCATGACGTTTCCTTTCACGATGTAAGGATGCCCCATAGTTCCATCTTCAACATTCAACCAAACGTCACGGTATACTTCCGTGTATTCTTTATCACATTCTGTGCTGAATTTTTCACGGTAGAATTCTTTTTTACCATTCTCATAAGAGAAAACCATTTCGTATTCTCTACAAGGGTCAAGAGAGCTCAAGAATACACCATCACGCATTCTTGGGAAGACTTTGCGATCAACAGGATCACCACAGTTCAAACAACGCAATGTTACAGAGATGTCCTCAGGCAATGGTTTACCGTCATAGGTGTGAATCTGACCTTTCAATACTGCCAG
>JBMLQF010000082.1:0-16406 GCA_049241705.1 Fluviicola sp.
CGAATGAAGAATTGATGCTTGCCGGACAAGAATTGGCCAAGATCGTTGCGCAGATCGATGCCAAGACCGAGCGCTGGATGGAATTAGCTGAATTTGTGTAGGGCAAGAAATGAAAGTTTGGTTAACAGATCGCTTGCGATTAAGAGAATTGAATGAAGGAGATGCCTTATTTGCATTTGAATTAAATGCGGATCCTGAAGTGATTCGCTACACCGGAGACGATCCATTTGAATCTATTGAAGACGCAGGCGAGTTTCTAAAGAATTATCAGTCTTATTTAAAATATGGATTTGGACGGTGGGGGGTAGAATTGCGCGATACGGGAGAACTCATAGGTTGGTGCGGATTGAAGTTCACACCTGAACTCGATGAATATGATGTCGGTTTTAGATTCTTCAAGCGGTTTTGGAATCAAGGCTTCGCATCTGAAGCAGCATTGAAATGTTTGGATATTGGTTTTAGAGAATTTGAAATGGAAATGATCATTGGTCGTTCAATGAACGAAAATTTGGGTTCAATTCGCGTTTTGCAAAAGATTGGTCTTTCATTAATTACGGATTACAAGTTTGATGAGGAAGATGGTGTGATTTACGGGATTACAAGAGATCAGTTTTTAATGATGAATAAATAAGCTGATAATTTGTTCGGCAAAATAAATTTAGACGCGTCTAAAATATTGTTTATATTCGTCTCGTGAAACGAGCGAGCCTGTTATTCTTATTGTTTTCCTTTTCTTCCTGGTCGCAGATCGATACCAATCAACTGGAAGAAGTGGTAGTTTCCTCCAACAATTCGGCAGAATTGAAAAAGAATGCAGTCACCACCATTTCGATCTTAACAGCCAAGCAACTTTCCAATACGCTTTCCGCGAATCTTTCTGAAGGACTTCAATTTGTGCCTGGTGTGCGGGTGGAAACCAATTGTCAGACTTGCAACTTCACGCAATTGCGCATGAGTGGTTTGGCTGGTTCTTACACGCAAATCGTGATCAATGGAAGGCCCTTGTTTTCATCATTAATGGGACTTTACGGTTTGGATCAGATCCCTTCCAATTCGATTGAACGTGTGGAGATCGTACGTGGCGGTGGATCGGTACTTTACGGAATGAATGCCATCGCAGGAACAGTAAATCTAATTACAAAACAACCCCAAGAAAATGCGTTCTCTATTGCGCAATACGGTCAGTGGATCAACGGGGAGTCGGCCGATTGGCAAACGCAATTCAATGCATCCTTGACTTCAAAACAACACAAGGGAGGAATCCAATTTTTTGGAAATTTCCGAAAGCGAGATTGGTGGGATGCGAATGGCGATGGGTATTCGGAGATCTCCCAGTTATTAGGAGGAAATGCCGGATTCACGTTTTCCCAGAAACTCGGACAGCGCTGGCAAGTAAGAGGCTTGGCTTGGTATATCGAAGAGGAACGACGTGGAGGCAATGCGTTTGATCGCGCTCCCGATTTGGCCGATCAAGCGGAATACCGAAAACAAAAAACTGGAGTGGCTGATGTCCAGTTAATTTTCCGACCTAGCGCAAAACCATTGTTGTTCGTGGCTTATCTCGGCGGACAATTAACAGATCGAAAGCACTACACAGGGATCGATCAAGCGGAAGGTTGGGGAACTACCCAAGCGCACAATGCCGTTGGAGGATTACAAGTTCATGGAAACATGCAAAAAGGGAATGTCTTGTTCCAAAACGTAGCTGGAATTGAATGGCAACAAGAGTATGTTCATGACGAGATCCCGGCATACACGTACTTCATAGATCAAAGGTTAAACACGGCTTCCTTCATGGCTCAAAGTGAAATGAAGTGGAAAAAATGGAGTTTGCAACAAGGTGTTCGCGTAATTCGACAACAAGGTACATCCGAAACGCCTGTGGTTCCGCGAACTGCGCTGAGATTCGCCTTGAATGGACAGTGGTCGTTCCGATTTAGCTATGCCCAAGGCTGGAAAGCACCGCAAGCTTTTGAAACGGATCTGCACATTGCATTTTCAGGAGGAGGGATTTCCACGATTAAATTGGATCCCCAATTGCGTTCCGAACGATCACATGCCTTCAACGTCAGTGGAACGTGGAATAGAAGATGGAAGAACAATTTATTCGATTATACGATTTCAGGCTTCATCAATCAGCTGAAACATCCGTTTGTTCTTGAAGAATTGGGACAAGATTCTTCTGGAAATACGCAGTTATTGCGAACCAATGGGTCGTCGGCAAGCGTCATGGGTTTTTCATTAGATACCAGAACGCTATTGACAAAAAACTATCAGATCGACTTGGGATTCACGATTCAGGAGGCAAGTTATCTCGAAGGCATTAAATGGTCGAATGAAGTTGCTTCGGTGCGCAGATTTTTGCGTACGCCCAATGTCTATGGATATCTGAACGTGACTTTCTTTCCGGAACAAAAATGGAGTGGGACACTGGCCAATACGTATACAGGTTCCATGCTTGTGCCGCATTTTGGCGGTTCAATTTCTCAGGCCGTGGATGAACTCACCAAATCTGATCCTTTCTTTGATCTCACATTGCGCGTGGAACGAAAATTTCATTTTCATCGCTGGAAACAGAACCTAAAGATCGGTGCAGGCGTGCAGAACCTGTTGAACGCATATCAACAGGACTTTGATCTAGGGAAAGAACGAGACAGTAATTACATCTATGGTCCTGCAAAACCGCGAACCTTTATTTTGCGCCTGACGTGGTATACAGGTGAATAGCAATTTGTATTTTTGATGCAAATCGATCGCATGTTTCGCATTCTAATACTACTTTTCGTGCTTTCCGCTTTCGGAACACTTCGTGCTCAATTAGAGGATAATCAATTGGATTCCCTGCGCAAAGTTTGGCGTGCAGAATTGGAAATGGAGGCTATAGATAAATACATTGGTGTGGTGGATACCAGTTTTTCCAATACCTTTTCTGACTCCGTTTTTGCGGCTTATCAATTAGATACTTTCCTCATTGAAGGGATCTATATGCGCCAACTGGAGGCGGATCAAACTACCTATGGTATGAATCGCGCAAGTCGTGATTGTGAGGTGGCTTACGATCAGTTGCTCAACAAATATTACCAGATGCTCCTGAAAAAACTGAACAAAGAGGATCAAAAGCAATTGATCGCAGCTCAACGGGCTTGGTTGAAATTTCGGGACAGTGAACGGGAAGTAAATGCGGCTTTGATCAAAAGTGAATACAGCGGCGGAGGTTCAATTCAACAGCTCATTTATGCCAGTCAGCACCTGTACATCACACGAACACGTGTTAACGAATTGGTGGGTTATCTAACACGGATTATGTAAGATGAAGTTCCTGTTTTTCCTTTTAGTTTCTTTTCTTGTTTCTTCAAATCTGTTCGCGCAATTGCGTCCGGGATACGATTTCAATGAAGCACGTGAATTCCTGAAGATCAATTTCCAATTCATTGATTCTGCTTACCTGGATTCAGTTCCAGCTCCGCAAAAGTTCTACCGGACCTTTCGTTCAAAAGAACTGGGTTTTGATAATAGTGTCGATTTTTGGATGTCGGACGATGGCGAAGTTGCTTGTTTGAGTTTTCGTGGAACCACGGGAACCTTGGAGAGTTGGGGATCGAATTTCTATTCTTCGATGATTCCAGCAAAAGGAACGATTGGCTTGCCTGATGGTTACCAATTCCAGTATGCTTTTGCGCAGGATCCATTGGCAGCGGTACACGAAGGCTGGACGATCTCTATTGCTTATCTGTGGCGCGATATCGATAGTTTGTTGCATGATTTTGTAGCCAAAGGAGGTCGTGATCTGGTGATTGCCGGACACAGTCAGGGCGGAGCCTTAGCAACTTTGGTGGCGGCGCAATTGCATCAGCTGAAATTGCAAGGCAAACTTCCAGAAGACCTGCGTTTGAAGACCTACACAGTGGCCGCACCGAAAACAGGAAATTTATTCTTCGCTTACGATTACGAGCACCTGACGCAATTTGGTTGGTCATTCAATACAGTAAATCCATTGGATTGGGTGCCAACAACCCCGTTTACCATAACGACCGTGCGCGACTTTAATCGGATCAATCCGTTTACAAACGCGCTTAAATCCTTGAATGCGCTTCCATTGGTTCCCCAAATGTATGTGAAACATGCTTACCGAAAAATGGATCGCCCAACCCGACGTTCTCAAAAGAATTTCGAGAAATACTTAGGTAAACGTTTGAAAAAACTGTTGATCAAAAAAAAACAGGGACTCACGATTCCGCGTTCTGTGAAAAGCTTTGCCTATGTGCGGGTGGGACAACAAATCATGTTGCAACCAGATGCGAATTACCTGGAAATGTTTCCTCAAGTTGAAAATGATTATTTTTTGAATCACGGGATCGAACAGTATCTGTTTCTTATAAATCTGTTAGAAGAGAGCAACTGAATTATGTATGTTCTGTAGCACTGGACTTCATTCAAGCTAAAATTGATATATTTAAGTGTTGAAAACAGAAAGCTACTCACCGAACAAATTTAGTGTTGCAGGATTGCTGATCACGCTCGGTATCATCTACGGAGATATCGGAACCTCTCCGCTGTATGTATTTAATGCCATCATCGGAACCAAAACGATCAGTGAGCCGTTAATTCTTGGTGGTCTTTCTTGTGTTTTCTGGACTTTAATCCTCATTACAACGTTCAAATACGTCTATCTGGCCTTAAAAGCCGATAATCAGGGAGAAGGAGGAATCTTTGCACTTTATGCGCTCGTTCGAACGCATCCTGCCAAATGGCCCATCATTGCTACGCTCATTGGCTGTTCTGCATTGATCGCGGATGGATTCATCACACCACCGATCTCCATTTCTTCGGCTATTGAGGGATTGGACATCTTATTTCCGGATTTACCCACGCTGCCAATTGTTGTTTCGATTTTGATCTTGCTGTTTGCTTTTCAGCAATTCGGTACTTCCGTGATTGGAGGTGTTTTTGGTCCGGTGATGTTGATTTGGTTTTCAACGATTGCACTTCTCGGATTGAATCAAGTGCTTAAGAATCCTGAAGTTTTCAAGGCATTGAATCCCTATTACGCTTATGATCTGTTGGCAAATTATCCACAAGGATATTGGTTGTTGGGGGCTGTCTTTCTATGCTCAACTGGTGCAGAAGCATTGTATGCAGATCTGGGACATTGCGGAAAAAAGAATATTCGCATCAGTTGGATTTTCGTTTTATCTTGTTTGTTGCTGAATTATGCAGGGCAAAGTGCCTGGGCCTTGAATCACGTTGGTCAAACACTCGGTAGTTCTGGGGTCTTCTATTCGCTTGTTCCAAAGAGCTATTTACCTTTTGTAATCATTATTGCTACCGCTGCAGCAGTTATTGCTAGTCAGGCATTGATCAGCGGATGTTTTACTTTGGTGAATGAAGCATTTAAATTACGCTTATGGATCAATCACAAAGTACAATACCCTTCACATTCTAAAGGTCAGGTGTATATTGGTCCGGTCAACTGGTTCTTAATGGTGGGGTGTCTCGCCGTTCTTTTTATCTTCAAAGAATCCAAGCACATGGAGGCCGCATACGGTTTGTCGATCACGATTAACATGATCATGACGTCTATGCTCTTGCTGCTCTTTTTTTACCGCAGGAACGTGTCCGTTTGGTGGTTAGTACTTCTTGGTATTTTGTTCTTCTCCACCGAACTGAGTTTCTTCATTTCGAATATCTTGAAGTTCTTCTATGGGGGTTGGTTTACCTTTATTATGGCCGTTGTGATCTTTACAACGATGTATTTATTCCACCGGGCACGTGATTTCCGTAACCAACATTTCCGTAAAAAGGATCTGATGGATTATGCAGGTATGTTCGAGGAGATCATTGCAGATACCTCGATTCCAAAGGTTGCAACGAACCTTGTTTTTATGGCAAAAGGAGGTGAAGACGGGAAAGTCGACTCAAACATCATTTATTCTATCTTTCACCACAAACCGAAGCGGGCGGATATCTATTGGTTTGTTTCTGTAGACATTCTGGATAATCCACAAAGTGAGGATAAACTGTACAGTGTAAAAACGATCGTTCCCGGGAAGGTCTTCTATGTGAATTTGCAGGTAGGATTCAAAGTGAAACATACCGTACGTAACCTGTTTAAGAAGGCAGTTCAACATATGGAGGAGACAGGAGAAGTAGATGAGATCAGTCGCTTCAACTCCTTGAAAGAGCATCAGATCCATGCGGATTTTAAATTCATGTTCGTAAAATCCATGGTGTCGTCTGAAAATGAATTGCGACCACTGAATAAACTGGCCATGTCAACCTATGCCAGACTGCACAAAGTAAGTTACCCGCCGCATGAAGAATTCGGTTTGGACACCTCGAACGTTGAAGTTGAAATCGTTCCCATGAAAGTCAAATTGGATCCGGATTTGAAGTTAAAACGGATTTAACTGCACATTTACAGATTCAAATTGTTAAAGGAACAAATGAACCCATGATGACACGCAGTGAACTCTTGCCGGAAGTGTTTTACGACGAAGCAAAAGTTACGAACGAATTGGAACGTTTCCAGAACCAATTCCTCCGTCCAATTCTGAAATTCCAACATGCACATTTGTGTGCATTAACACATGCATTCCTGCTGCAGTTCGATCCGAATTTTAATCAGCTTCCAGCGCAAAAACGCAAACAACAGATCGAAACGATTTTCAAAAAGGCACAGAGCTTTAGACAGCAAGTGATTGGTTTGATCATCGCGTTTCTAGAAACAGAGCAGCTGGACTTCTATTTAGCAAACCACACCGAGTTGAACAAACGGATTTGGCAAATGGCAGAAAAGCGGGTAAAGGATGGGATGTTCTAATCCTCACCCAATCTTCACCTCTTCTCCCAAATACTTCGAATCTACGCCCCACAAGATGTCCCAAAACACCTTCATGCGGGCAAAACGTTCGCGGAACTTGGTTTTGAACCCGCGTGCTGTGGTCACATCCTTGGCATTGAAACCATGAACGGTCATCCCGAAATGCTCTCCCAAATAGATCGCGCGCTCGTTGTGAAATTGTTGCGAGATCACCGTTACTTCTTGCTGACCAAAGACTTTCAAGGCACGTTCCATGGAATCCAGAGTGCGGAAACCCGCGTAGTCTAAAATGATGCGATCTTCCGGAACTCCCGCTGCCATCAACGCATCGCGCATGTCTTTGGGTTCGTTATAGGAATCGTTACCGTTGTCGCCGGAAACCAAAATGTATTGGATCTTCCCAGCTCGGAATAACGCCACCGCCGCTTCAATACGGTTGTTGAAATAGGCGTTCGGTCCGCCACCACGACCGGCTTTGGAGGTACCTAAAAGCAATCCCACTTTTACTTTCGGACAGCTTTCAACGGAGTTGTAAAGTTTACTTTCCGCATTCGATTCGATGGCCCAATTCGCTCCAAAGAACCAGATCAATCCTGTAAGTAGGAGTCCGATCACGAAGCGTTTCCAATAGCGTTTGATCATGTGTTGACGAGTTAACCGGACAAATGTAAAAAAGGCAAGAAATTACGCGTCTCTTGCCTTTATTTTTATCTTTTTTTATCGATTCAGGAAACGATCTCCTCGGCTTCTGTAATCGGTTTGCGGAAAACGATCTTGCCGTCGAAAATGTCCATTACCACTATTTGGTTCACGTCGATCTTGTCGGCTAACAAGGCTTTGGATAACTCGTTCAGCACTTGTTTCTGGATCACGCGTTTCACCGGTCGTGCTCCAAAGTGCGGATCGTAACCAGCTTCTACCAAGTGTGCTTTCGCTTCTTCCGTAAAGTGTACGCGGATGCCTTTCTCAAGCAACAAGTGACTCAACTGGTTCAGTTGCAACTGCACGATCTGGCGGACGTAATGTTTGTTCAGCGGCGTGAACACGATCGTTTCGTCGATGCGGTTCAGGAACTCTGGTCGGATCGTTTGTTTCAACAATTCCAACACTTTGAACTTCGCTTTCTGTAAGGCTTCATCCAATTCATGTTCTTTCACGCCTTCGAAGGATTCTTGGATCAAGTGCGACCCCATGTTCGAGGTCATGATGATGATCGTATTCTTGAAGTTCACGGTTCTACCTTTGTTGTCGGTCAAACGGCCGTCGTCCAAAACTTGTAACAAGATGTTGAAGACATCCGGATGCGCTTTTTCGATCTCGTCCAACAACACGATGGAGTAGGGCTTGCGTCGCACCGCCTCGGTCAACTGTCCACCTTCATCGTAACCCACGTATCCCGGAGGCGCACCTACCAAACGACTCACACTGTGTTTCTCTTGGTATTCCGACATGTCGATGCGCGTCATCGCGTTCTCATCGTTGAACAAGAAGTCGGCTAAGGCTTTCGCCAATTCCGTTTTTCCCACTCCGGTAGGTCCCAGGAAGATGAACGATCCGATTGGTCGGCGCATGTCTTGTAAACCTGCTCTACTGCGTCGCACAGCATCGGAGAGTGCTTCGATCGCTTCTTCCTGACCAACTACGCGTTTGCCCAATTCGTCTTCCAAGCGCAGCAATTTGGATTTCTCGCTTTCGATCATCTTCGAAACCGGAATACCCGTCCATTTGGAAACCACGTCAGCGATCTCTTCGGCATCTACTTCTTCCTTGATCAATTTGGAATTCGCTTGCATCTCGATCAGTTGCTTTTTCGCTTCCTCCAATTTGGTTTCGGCCTCCTGAATGCGTCCATAGCGGATCTCGGCAACTTTTCCATAATCTCCTGCGCGTTCGGCTTGGTCGGCTTCCAATTTCAATTGTTCGATCAATTCTTTGGTCTTTTGAACGCCTTCCACCACGTCGCGTTCTGCTTGCCAACGCGCTCTGAACGCATTGCGCTGCTCTTCGAGTGTGGCCAATTCTTTGCCGAGATGTTCCAGTTTCTTCGTGTCGTTCTCGCGCTTGATCGCCTCACGTTCGATCTCCAACTGCATGATGCGACGATCCAGTTCATCCAATTCCTCAGGTTTGGAGTTGATCTCCATACGCAGTTTGGATGCCGCCTCATCGATCAAGTCAATTGCTTTATCCGGCAAATGGCGTTCGGTAATGTAGCGTTGAGACAATTCTACCGCTGCAATGATCGCGGCATCTTTGATCAATACCTTGTGGTGATTCTCGTATTTCTCCTTGATTCCTCGTAAGATCGAGATCGCATCTTCGGTGTCAGGCTCGTCCACCAATACCGGTTGAAAACGGCGCACCAAGGCTTTGTCTTTTTCGAAGTATTTCTGATACTCGTTCAAGGTTGTTGCCCCAACTGCGCGCAATTCTCCACGTGCCAATGCTGGTTTCAAGATGTTGGCAGCGTCCATCGCTCCTTCGCCACCGCCACCGGCTCCAACCAGTGTGTGGATCTCGTCGATGAACAGGATGATCTCGCCGTCTGCAGAAGTTACTTCTTTAACAACTGATTTCAAGCGCTCTTCAAATTCACCTTTGTACTTCGCTCCGGCAACCAAAGCGCCCATATCGAGTGAGTAAACGATCTTTGATTTCAAATTCTCCGGCACATCACCATCGATGATCCGGTGTGCAATTCCTTCAGCGATCGCGGTTTTACCAACTCCCGGTTCACCAATCAGGATCGGGTTGTTTTTTGTACGACGTGTAAGGATTTGCAACACGCGTCGAATCTCGTCATCGCGACCGATCACCGGGTCTAATTTCCCTGCTTTGGCCAATTCGTTGAGGTTCTTCGCATATTTTTCCAATGATTTGTAAGTTCCTTCCTGCTGATTCGAAGTCACTTTCTCTCCATTTCTTAAGTCCATAATGTGTTTTAATACGGTTGATTTATTCAATTTCGCGTCGCGCAACAATTGTCCGATTTGATCCGAACTTTCGATCAAAGCGAGAAACAGCATCTCAACAGATACATATTCATCTCCCTGTTGTTTCGACAATTGAATGGCTTGATTCAATGTTTGCTGGGCTTTTTGACCCAACATCAGTTGTCCGCCCGAAACTTTGCTCATGGAAGTAAGAATACTTTCCAAAGCACGTTCTAAGGTCATTTGATCCACTCGCGATTGGCGCAAAATGAACGGAACGACATCTTTGTCTTCTTGAAAAACACCTTTCAACAAGTGTGCGTTTTCAATGCTTGGGTGGTTCGAAGCTTCAGCAAATTGCTGAGCTGCTTGCAGCACCTCTTGTGATTTAATGGTAAACTGATTAAAGTCCATTGTTGTTTAAAATTGTTGGAATGCGATCGTCAAATGCTGCACCAATGCAAAAAGAAGACTCCATAAAGGTCATTTTGGCAGTTCGCGTGATTTTTAACTGTCAAATTTACAGTTGCACAAGCGAAATAAAAGCACAAAAAGATCGTATCTTCGTATTATGTCATTGAAAGAAACGTATAAGAAGTACTTCCCTTATTTTGTGGATGTTTGGCAATACATTGTGATCATTTTGGTCTTTATCATTGCCGCCATTTTTATTTTGTGATATGCAAACAGCTGTTCGAAATTTCGTGAAAGCATTTTTGCTTGTTACAATTGGATTATTTTCAAAAGGTTATGCTCATGCGCAAAGTCTGCACATGGATTCGCTTTCGCATGTGAATTACCAAGCCCTGCATCAAGCCAATTTGAACGATTGTTGGGGATATACCGATGAAACAGGTATCGAATATGCGCTTGTCGGAACGACGAAAGGAACCTCGATCGTCAGCCTGGCTGACCCGAGTAATCCGGTGGAGATCTTTTGGGAGCAGGGAACCGAATCGATCTGGCGCGATCTGCAAGTGTATGGCGATTATGCCTACATCACTACGGAAGCCGAAGATGGCTTGTTGATCATTGACTTAACACCGCTTCCGGCATCGAATGTTTTGCCAACGGCATATTATACTGGTCCACTTGGGAACGAATGGCAAAGCGCCCACGATATTTTCATCGATCCGGTTCAAGGTTGGGGATATATCTGCGGAGCGAATCGTGGAAATGGTGGGATCATCATTTTGGATTTACATACGAATCCAATGTCGCCGATTGAAGTGGGAGAGTTCGATAATTGGTATTGCCACGATGCTTTTTCGCAGGGAAATTTGCTATATGGGGCGCATATTTCGGATGGGTTGTTGTCGATCATCGACGTGACCGATCGTTCCAATCCCGTGTTGTTGAATACCAAGATCACCCCGAACGCCTTTACGCACAACGTTTGGGTAACATCCAATGATCAATATGCCGTAACAACAGATGAAGTGATTGATGCGTTTGTGACGCTTTACGATGTTTCGGATCCGATGAATATTCAGGAGTTGGACCGCATTCAAAGCAATCCGGCCGGAATTCCTATTCCTCATAATTCATTCATTGTAAACGATACGCTCATTGCAACTTCTTATTATACCGAAGGGATAGTGGTACACGACATGCGCCGTCCGCATAATTTGGTGGAGATCGCTTTTTACGACACGCATCCTAGCGAGGCTGGTGTTTTCGACGGTTCGTGGGGCGTGTATCCGTTTTTTGAATCCGGAATCTATTTGGCATCCGACATGACGCAAGGATTGTTTATCATTCAGTCAGATTTTGTCGGGGCAGCTTGGTTCGAAGGACATGTACGCGACGCATCGAATGCTCAGCCTTTATTAAACGTTTCGATCACCATTCAAGGAGATCCACATACGGATCTAACGGACATCAATGGCGATTTCGGTGTGGGAACTGTGGTTCCGGGAACGCAGCAAGTCACCATTTCCAAACCGGCCTATTACCCTCAAACGGTGAATGTGAATTTCCAGAACAATGTGTTGATCATTGATACCTTTGATCTGGTGCCGATCATCCCACAACCGATAACTTTAAATGTGCAGGATCAAAATGGCAATCCGATCATTGGGGCGAATGTGCAGTTGAAGCATCCGGAATTGACCATTGACGATCAAACAGACGGATTTGGCGAGTCGGTGATCCAAGCGTATTACCAAGGTTCCAATCAATTGATCATCGGGAAATGGGGGTATGTAACGTATTGCGAAGAATTGATAATTACTCCTTCAACAACAGCCATTACCATTCAGCTTCAAACCGGATATTACGACGATTTCACCTTTGATTTCGGTTGGAATTCGAATTCAGTGAATGCAACTGCTGGATTTTGGCAACGGGGAGTGCCGTTCTACAATCTAACGCCGGCTACACCGCAAGGAGACGCTGTGTACGATTGTGGAGATCAGTGTTTCATTACGGGAAATGCAGCCAGTTACGATGCGAATTTGGATGATGTGGATGAAGGTATTGTACGCTTGAATTCACCGATTTTTGATTTAACAGCTTATGCAGATCCGTACATCAATTACGAACGATTTTTCTTCAATTTTCATGGTCCAAATGCCTTTGATGACTCCATGAATGTGTATTTGACAAACGGAACAACAACGGCATTGATCGATTTTATAGGTCCTTCTGTTTACAATTCCCAATGGGAAGCTGTGAGTAAGCGTGTACTGGATTTTATGCCGCTTTCCTCAAATATGCAATTGCTCATCACAGTTGGTGACCAGCCGGCAAATGGAAACATAACCGATGGAGCGTTTGATCGTTTCAGCGTCACCAATACACCTTTGGCTAGTATTTCTGAAACGAGCGCAGAAAGTGGGATCGTTTATCCAAATCCAACTTCCGGAAAAGTGATCTTTCCAGTAGTTGATCCATCTGAATTCATGGTACTCGATCCGAACGGAACGGTCTGTATGCGCGGGATTGTGACAAAGGAGTCTGCTGAGATCGATCTTTCGTCTCTACAATCAGGATTGTATTTTATTCGAATGGGGGAGGCAACTTACCGCGTTTTGAAACTGTAATGTAGAAAGTCCGTATAGCGATTTCATTAGAAGTATTAATTTTGACACAAAGACTTGAAGTTGGAAAAAGCACCACATATATCGATCGTAGTTCCGTTATTCAATGAAGCGGAGTCATTACCGGAGTTGCATAGCTGGATCGTTCGCGTAGTTACCGCGCAGCAGTGGGACTATGAAGTGGTGTTCATCGACGATGGAAGTCGCGACGGTTCCTGGGAGATCATCGAAGGTCTACAGGCGGCAGATCCGCATGTGCGCGGGATCAAATTTCAACGCAATTACGGTAAATCGGCAGCTCTGCAAAAAGGTTTTGAAGCTGTTCGTGGGAACGTGGTAGTGACCATGGATGCAGATTTACAGGATTCACCGGATGAATTGCCGGAATTGTACCGCATGATCACGGAAGAGGACTTTGACGTGGTTTCCGGATGGAAAAAGAAACGTTACGACCCGATCTCCAAAACCATTCCTACAAAATTATACAACTGGGCAGCACGCCGCTTGACAGGTATTCATTTACACGATTTCAATTGTGGGTTGAAAGCTTACAAACGTGTGGTCGTTAAAAGTATCGAGTTGTATGGCGACATGCACCGATATATTCCTGCTTTGGCAAAATATGCTGGATTCCATAGAATCGGTGAGAAGGTGGTGATCCATCAAGCGCGTAAATACGGCGTTACAAAATTTGGTTTGAATCGTTTTTTGAACGGTCCTTTGGATTTGATGACCGTTGTTTTCATGGGAAAATTCGGCAAGAAACCGATGCATTTCTTTGGAGCGATTGGTACCTTGTTGTTCATTATCGGATTTGGCTTGTTCTTCTACTTAGGGATTGTCAAATTGTTTTTCGATACAGGAGCTAAAAAATTGGCTGATAGAACCGAATTCTATGTGTGTTTGGCTGCAATGATCATGGGAGTGCAATTCTTCTTAACAGGATTTATTGCGGAATTGATCGGTAGAAACAGTAGTACGCGCAACGTTTATCTGGTAGAAAAAGAGATCTGATGCTTTGGGGAATTGATCACACATGGACACTGTTTCTGGATAGGGATGGTGTTGTGAACGTTCGTTTGATGGGAGATTATGTGAAGTCACCGTCAGAATTTGAATTGTTGCCCGGAGTAGCAGTATCCATTGCAAAAGCGAATCAACTTTTTGGACGGGTAGTGGTAGTAACCAATCAGCAAGGAATTGGAAAAGGTATCATGACCGAACGTAACCTTTCCGAGATTCACACTTATTGCAATGACATGCTCGCAAAATCGAACGCACATATCGACCGCTTTTATCATGCTCCTGCCTTGGCAAGCGAGAACAGTGAATTGCGTAAACCGAATACCGGCATGGCTTTTTTAGCACAACAAGACTTTCCGGAAATAGATTTTACAAAAAGCGTGATGGTTGGTGATTCCCATTCCGACATTGTATTCGGCAAAAAGCTTGGCATGAAAACTGTGTTCATTCCGCACGATGAAGCGCCTTACGATCAAGCGGATATCAATTGTGCTTCCTTAGAAACATTCATTCAACAACTGGCAATATGAAATCGTTCTTAGCTGTTTTAGTCGCATTATTTGTTCTCGGAGGATTGTACGCGCAACCGGTTAACCGTGTGGATGCGAATGGCAAAAAGCAAGGTCCATGGGAGAAAACCTATCCGAAGTCGCGTGCATTCGAGTATAAAGGACAATTCAAGGACGACAAACCGGTTGGAACATTTACGTATTACTATCCATCCACTAAAGTGAAAGCAGTCGTTGTTCACGATGAAAAGACAGGTCGTTCTACAGCAAAAATGTACCACGAGAATGGAATTTTAATGGCGAAAGGTATCTATAGAAATCAGGAGAAAGATTCTGTTTGGGATTATTACGGACCAAGTGGCAGACAAAGTTTGAAAGAGACTTACTTGAAAGGCAAACTACACGGTTTAACGACAGTGTACTATGTTCCCGAAGATCCAAATGATAAGAGTCAAAAAGTAGCTAAGACAGCCATGTATAAAAATGGTGTTTTAGAAGGAGATGTGATAGAATACTTCGAAACTGGAATTGTCAAAAGCAAAGTGAAGTACGTCAATGGTGCGAAAGAAGGGATCATGTTAACAAATCACCCGAATGGAAAACCGATGATGACCGAGCGTTACAAAAAAGGTGTGCCTCATGGCTGGCATTACGCCCACGACGAAAGCGGTAAAGAGATCGGTCGTAAATACTACTGTTATGGCGAGTTATTGGAAGGTAAACGCCTGGAAGATCGCTTGAAGCAGTGCAAAGAAAAAGGCATCGATCCGAACGGGTAATCTTCAATCATTTCCTGGAATTGCTCAGTCAATACAGTGCTCTGAACATCAATTGGGGCTATTAAATTGAATTGCGTACATTTGATGTGTAATAGCACACCATGAAGTACCGATTGATTTACATCCTGCTATTTGGAGCCTTGATGTTTTCCTGTAAGAAGGACACACAACCATTCAATTTTCATTTCGGATATTTTCCTCTGGATGAAGGACGTTATGTGATCTATACTGTTCAAGAACGTAATGTGGACGTGGATGTGAATCTTGATCAAAGTTCTACGTATTTCGTCAAAGCCATCATAGGCGATACCTTGACAGACAATCAAGGGCGACTTGTGCGGCGGTATGAACGATGGGTCGGACCCAGTCAAAACGGACCTTGGACGCTTCAAGATATTTGGACCGGATTGATCGAATCGAATCGAGCTGAATTGGTGGAAGAAAATAACCGCACGATCAAAATGGTCTTTGCTCCAACGAAATTGAAAGAGTGGGATATGAATGCATATAACACCCAAGGCACCTTGAATTGCTATTACCGAAACATCCATAATCCGTATGCAGTTGGATCGCTGAATTTTGATTCTACTGTAGTAGTGGAACAGGAAGAATTTAAAAGTTTGATTGATTATCGCCGCAAATTTGAGGTATATGCCAAAGGTGTGGGAATGGTTTACAAACATTACAAAAATTTCGAGATATTCGGAAATGACTCGTTAAACGTGAAAAAAGGAAAGCAATTGATTATGAGTGCTGTTGCCTACGGAGTTGAGTGATAATCAGATCATATTTACAGACGCAATAGAAGCAGTTGGCAGTGCCAACTGCTTTTTTTTGTGGTATCAAAAAGAATTGGTAAAACAAGCCGTCGTGAAAAAATAATGAAAACCTTTTTCCATTAAGTTGACATTGATAGCGGTAAATTCTATATTTGCGGGCTTAAATAAGAAGAAAAAAAATGCGTAATAAAGGATTTTTCTGGTTTCTGACGATCGTATTGACCGCAGTTTGTGTGTATCAATTATCGTTTACCTGGGTTACATTGAATGTGGAAGAAGAAGCTGAGCAGCAAGCGATCGCGCGTGTTGAAGAGGCTATTCAAAAAGCAAAGTCGACAAACAATATCTATGTGTTGCCGAACAACACGGAGATAGACTTCAGTAAGCCTGAATCATATGAGTTGGCGAAAGCTGCATTCTTGAACGAAGTGTTGAAAGAAAAAGCAGAAACTCCGGTTTACCCGGGATTGGGCACAAAGTTCAAAGACGTGAAAGCACGTTCATTGGCTTTTGGTTTGGACT
>JBMLQF010000083.1:0-11931 GCA_049241705.1 Fluviicola sp.
TCCCGATGAACGATACATTGAAATGATACAGACTTATCGTCCAGCGCAAGCCACCTTGGTACCGGATCCTCCGCATGTTCTGACTAGTAACGCAGGTTGGGACACAAAAGAAAATCAGCATTTATTGACGGATCTGGTGCAACAATTTCGTGCTATTGGCGTGCGCAGTTCTATCTTTATTGGAACGGACTTGGAAATGATCGAATATGCCGCAAAAACAGGCGTAGATCGCATTGAATTGTATACAGGACCATTTGCGGAAGAATTCGCTCACGATCCGGAAAAAGCCATTGCTCCATTTGTTACTGCAGCGAAACGAGCGCACGAATTTGGCTTGGGTATAAATGCCGGACACGATCTGAGCTTAGAAAACTTGCGTTATTTCAAACTGCACATTCCACATCTCGATGAGGTATCAATCGGTCATGCATTGATCTCAGATGCTCTGTATTTGGGATTGGAAAATACAGTGCGTAAATACAAGTATCTACTTCGCGAAGCAGACGAATCCCCTTATTCTAATCAATAAGCTTCCGCATTTTTAGTGTCTTTATGTAAATGGTACTTTTTGGTACGTTCTTTATCCACTTGAACATTAACAATAACTTTGCGCTCAATATGCTGCCCGTCGCACTAGTTACTGCGACAACAACTTTCGATTTCAAAATCCTGCCTGCACACATCTGCGACCAAAAACAAGAGAGCTGAAGATAACAAGTAGCGCATTCTTTGCATTTTAAACTGACATGAATAAAAAACGGGAAGCCTTGACTTCCCGTTCCTCTTTCGTTATAATTTACAATTAAACGGCGTGTTCCACAGAGTTTTCGTCTTCTCCATCCAAACGTACCTTCGCAGATTTCGGAAAGAATTTGTCGCGGATACGGTCTACCGTATAGTAGAGGATCGGAACCACTAAGATCGTTAAGAACATCGAACTGGTCAAACCTCCGATCAAGACCCAGGCCAGACCATTTTTCCATTCAGCTCCAGAACCTGTAGCCGTTGCAATTGGAATCATACCTACGATCATGGCGATAGTCGTCATCAAGATCGGACGCATACGTTCTTTTACTGCTTCGAGCAATGCTCCGTACGTCGATTTTCCATCCGCTTTCAAGTGATTCGTAAAGTCGACGATCAAGATGGCGTTCTTGGCAACCAAACCTAGCAACATCAAGACTCCAAGCATCGTGAATATACCGATGTTCATAGAAGCGAGATTGAGTGCTAAGAATGCTCCAGGCAAGGCTACTAGGATCGAGAAGATAACTACGAATGGATAAATGAAGTTATCGTACAAAGCTACCATGATCAAATACACCAAGATCACACCGATCAGCATGGCCGTTCCCAAAGCTCCCATTGATTCATTTTGACGCTTGATCTCACCACCCCAGTACAAACGCACGTTTTCGTCCAGTGGCTCTTTTTTCAAGTATTTGTTGATCGAATCCGCTACGTTACCCGGCGCAGTTCCATTCACATAACAACGCAAAGTCGTATTGTTGATGCGGTTTTTGCGCTCCAAAGAACCATAACCGTTCTCCACGTAAACATTGGCAAATTCTTTCAATTCCACCTGACGTCCGTCGTTCGACATAAAGGTCATGGATCGGATATCGTTCAAATTCTTGCGATCGAACTTATCCATGATCACATTGATCTTGTATTCTGTTCCTCCGTCATCGAACTTGGCGTTATCGTTCCCTGTCAATGCAAATTGCAATTGTTGTCCCACAGATGCGATTGGCAAGTTCAACTGCCCCATTTTTTCGCGATTGAGATCCACACGGACTTCCGGGTTCACCTCATCAGTAGAAATAGTTGGATCCTTTGCTCCAGGAACAGATTGAATGTACTTTTTCAAGCGACGTGCCTCCTTCATGAGCAATTCGGCATCGGTTGATGACAAGAACATTTCGATAGGCGCCTCTTCCGATTCCACCATTCCGATGTTGATGGCCTTAACCTCAATTCCCGGGAATTTCTGCTGAATTTTAGCGCGAATTTCCTCCATGTATTTCTCCGTAGGGAAACGCTTTTGGACATTCGGTTTCATTTGCACAGTGATCTCGGATTTGGTCTCAGAACCGAAAGCGGCTGCTCCCATTCCTGCACTTGGTCCACCTACATTGGAGAACACCATGTCTACCACATCCTTTTGAGCCAATAACAATTGCTCGATCTTCAACGTGGTAGTATTGTTCTCTTCAAAGGTCGCACTGCGCTCGTATTTGAGTTTCAACATGAATTTACCTTGGTCCCCCTCAGCAACGAATTCCTGTCCGACAATTCCAAGTCCCATAGAAGCCATCCCCGAAAAGAAAATGATGATGATGACCGGAACCGCAATCTTTTTATTGCGTAAACTCCATCCCACCAAACTCACATAGGCATCTGTAAACTTCGTGATGCGGCGCTCAAACCAAGCAAGAGGAATGTGGAACCAATTTTTCTTCGGATCCAAATGCGTTTCCTTTGCAAAGCGCGATGCCAACCAAGGTGTAAGGGTAAAACACACGAACAAAGACATCAAGGTAGAGACCACAACAACGATTGAGAATTGTTTCAAGATATCCGCGATAATACCATCGATGAAAACTACCGGTGAGAATACTACCACGTCCACCAAAGTGATCGCTAATGCAGTAAATCCAATCTCATTTCGTCCGTCGAGTGCAGCCTTGCGTCTTCCTTTGCCCATTTGCAAGTGACGGTAAATGTTTTCGAGTACTACGATCGAGTCGTCCACCAAGATCCCGATTACCAAGGACATCGCCAACAAAGTCATCAAGTTCAGGGTATAGCCCAACAAGTACATAGCAATGAATGTGGAGATCAAGGAAGCAGGAATCGCGATCAATACGATGATTGCGTTTCGCAAACTGTGCAAGAACAACAACATCACTGCTGCCACCATTAAAATAGCGATCTCCAGATCGTGTAAAACGGCATCTACGGCTTGGATCGTTGGCTTAGAAGTGTCTGTTGCGACAGTAAACTTCACGCCTTTGTCTTTGTACTTTTCCTCCAAGGCCTTGAAACGCTCCTTACTCAATTTTGAAACCTCAACCGCATTCGCATCCGATTGTTTCATGATACGCAAACCGATCCCGTTGTTCCCATTGAAGCGCGAAACGGTCAATTGATCAGCAGAACCGTCGAATACATCAGCCACGTCCTTCAACTTCACTTCTGATCCTCCCTGATTGGTTAAGATCAACTCGCGAAGCGCGTCAACAGATTGCATTTTACCGGCCAAACGAACCGTTAACTGCTCCTCATCCCCTTTTACTTTTCCAGTTGGAAATTCGATATTCGAGGCTGCGATCATTTGATTCACCTGTGACATGGTTAACCCATACAAACGCAGTTTTTCTTTATCGATGTTTACACGAATCTCGCGTTTTTCACCTCCAAGAACCGTGATACTTCCTACCCCTTTTACTTGTTTCATCTGCGGCAAGAGCTCGTCGTCCATCAATTTCATGAACTCTTTTTCAGAGATCTTCGTGGCAACGGCACTTACTTGTAAAACAGGAGCTGCATTCGGATCGATCTTCGAAATGATCGGATCATCGGCATCTTCCGGGAGTTTTGATTTAATCTGGTTTATTTTTCGCTGAGCATTCTCCAGAGCTTGTTCGATATCCGCCGAAGCATTGAACTCGATCATCACCAAGGAAGCATTGTCCAGCGAGAAGGAAGTTACTTCCGCAATATCCTCCAATGAACTCAATTCATCTTCGAGCGGTTTAGAAACCTGTGACTCAACAGTTGCCGGAGAAGCACCCGGATAAATCGTTTGGATCGTCAATAGTGGCGGAGAGAAATCTGGTAGCAATTCATAACTGAGCTGATTGTAGCTCAATAGTCCACCCCCAATCAAGATCGTGAAGATCACGATAATGAAGGATGGTCGTTTAATGGAAAGTTCCGTAAGTGTCATGACGCTTATTTTTGAACAGTTACATTCACGTTATCTTGCAAATTCACCTGACCTTTCACAACGATCTGATCTTTCGCGGAAATACCACTGATCACTTCTACATAATCACCATCTGAAGTACCGGCAGTAAATGATACTAATTTGGCCTTACCATTTCGAACTACGTATACACGTGGAGCTTTTGAAGAACCAATCAATGCTTTACGTGGGATCGCCAAACGATTCACACTTTGTGTATTGGTCAAGCGCACGCTACCATACATTCCAGCAAGCAATTCGCGATTCTTGTTCGTAACCGTGATCTGTACTTTGAAGTTGTGAGAACGATCTGCCACTACTGAAATATTCGTCACTTTCCCTTCATACATTTTATCACCGTAAACATCTGCGGTAACAGAAACACTTTGACCTCTTTTAAACTTTAATACGTCGCGTTCCGGCACAGAAACTGTCAATTTCAACTGACCGATATCTGTAATTTCAACTACCGGTGTTCCAACTCCCACTACCGATCCTAAGTCCACCATTTTTTTCGTGATCACTCCAGAAAAAGGTGCTTTGATCGTTGTGTTTCGAAGCTGCTTCTGAATTTGCTTTTTCTGAATTTCTGTAGAACGCAAACCAAGTTTTGTTTTTTCCACTGTTACTCCGGCAACGGCATTGTCTTTCGACAGGTTGTCGTAACGTTTGTCGTCATTGCGTTGACCTTCTAAAGAAACGTCTACTGATTCCAATTGCAATTGCAACAATTCGTCGTCGATTTTGGCAATAACTTGACCTTGCGTTACAAAATCACCTTCTTCTACCATCAATTTCACGATCTTTCCGTTGCCATCAGATCCAACCATCGTTTGATGCGCCGGTTCGAATGTCCCCAGGAAATTCAAGGTTTGATCAAACGTGTGCATTCCCGGGTTTGAAGTTTCAACCAGAATAGCTGTATTTGGATCGTAAACGTAAATTTTCTCTTTGACCTGTTCTTTGTTTGAAAGCAGTTTCATTACAGTAAGTCCGACTAGAACAAGACCTACCACAACTCCTATGATTACTCGTTTGTTCATTTTAATTCCTTTTTGTGTTCTGTTATTTAATTGATCCGATTGATTTCAAGTAGTCTAATTCAGCTTGACGCAATTGCACATAAGCCGCAACAACATTTGTTTGAGCTTGTTGCAGATTGTTTTCTGCAGTGATCAAGTCGTTCGAGCTCACTGTACCTTGTTTGTATTGCGCTTCTGTTTGGTCATAAACACGTTGTGCAAGCATGAGTTGTTCTTTCGCAATAGCCAAAGATGAAACCTGAATGTCTACTTGGCGTTTCGCATTCGCGGTTTGCAATTCCAATTGCTGATTCAACAAATCCTGTTGATTTTCCAATTTCTCGCGGTTGATCGCATTTACTTTTTGCTTGTTGTATTTTTCCAAACCGTCGAATAAGGTCCAATCCAAACGCAAACCAATGAACGCAGACTCTATGCCTTGACGTACTTCATCTTCCGGCTTCATATTGTAGGTGTAGTTATAAGCGCCGTAAAATGACAAACTTGGTAAATAAGCCATATTTGTTCCTTTACGTTCTTCAATATTCAGTTCGTATTGTGCTTTCAACAGATCCATTTCTGGTCTGTCAACGGCAGTATTATCAACCAAAACTGTTTTTTCCACCAACTCGTCAGAAGCCAACTGAATTGCTGCACTATCCGGCATTCCCAACAAGATCTTCAATAAAGACTCAAGCTGAGATTTTATTGCCGTTAATGACTGTTGCGTATTCAGCAAACTCAATTTGTTGATACGCAATTTGTCCACTTCCGTAGGAATTATCAATCCTTCACGTTGCATAGCTTCCATATTCGAGATCAACTTATCCATACTGATAAGATTTCCCCCTACGAATGCCAATTGCTTATTGACAGCTTGCAAATTGAAAAATGTACTCGCTACTTGATGCTTTACATCGCGTTCGGTAAGTCGTTGCTGAGTTTCAATCACTTTTTGATTGATCTTCAGCGCATTGATCCCATAGTTCACTTGAGGATTGTATAAAACCTGTGTTAATTGAACGGTATTACTCAAGTTATAAGGAACTCCAAACTGCACAGCTGTATAAGTTCCGGGAGGTCCTCCAAAAATCGCCGCAGGCAAAAGCTGACCAGGAATTATTGCATTGTACCTGTAATCGCCGGTTGCGGTGATATTTGGCAATCGAGCTGACATGTAAGCATCGATCTGTTCCTTGTTCGCTGAAACATCCAAACGCGCGTTTCGAATGGTCAGGTTGGCGGTATCGGCCATTTTCAAACAGGTTTCCAGGTCTAAGGTTTGCGCCGTTGCGACTACGGACACCGATGCAAACATAAAACCGAGCAGTTGTTTTTTCATTGTATTTGACCAGTTTAATTTATACTCTAATTCTAATTATGCTTATTGAAAATGTAGTTGATCAACATTTCAACCACATATTGCTTGTGCAGGATTAATTGATTTGCATAGGCTTCATCATCCAAACGGTGAAGCTCTTGCATAAGCGGTTTCGCCATATACGGATAATGACAGTTGGACATGATCAACATGGTAAGGCTTACCAAATCGATCTCACGCATCTCTCCACGCTTCTGAGCTTCCAAACTTTGCTGGAAAATTCCGGTCGATGCGATCTTTTCCATCATACCGTGCTTATCGATCGGGCAATCATTTTGTCGTGTGATCTCGTTAATGATAAAGCCTGGCACATCCGGATGCGCCATCAAGAAATCGTATTCGCGTTCAATAAAAATGCGGATCTTTTCTTCCAATGGCATGTCGGTTGAAAATACCTGGATCATTCCTTCCAGAAAATCCTGCATTACCGTGTCGAACACCAATTCGAACAATTTGTTCTTAGAACGGAAGTAATAATTCACAAGAGCCACATTCATTCCAGCTTCCTTGGCGATCTCCCGAGAAGAACATCCAGCAAAACCTTTCGAAACGAAAACTCGCTTGGCCGCTTCTTTGATCTTGTCTTCTGTATTTTGTTCTTTGGACATATTTTTTCTTTTCGACGACAAATGTAAACATCAATTTTAAACACGTGTTTAAAACAAGGCGATAATTTGTTAAAATGTCAAAAAAAAAATCCGGTGAAAACCGGATGAAACAATTGGGTAAAGAATTATTCTGGCGATTCTTCAATGAAGGTGACGCCACGCTCATTACCGAAATAATAGGTAATCCCGAAGCCAACTACCAAGCTTTGTGCACCCACTTCATATTCATCTAAAGTGTAACCGCCATAAGTATCCAGTCCCAGATGTTCAGGCATTAAATGAAAGCCCATCCAATTATAACCAACCGTCCAACGATAGGACACCGCTTCATCTGCAGCGATAATGAACGTCAAACCTGGTTCAATGAATCCGGCTAGAAGTTTTTTGGATGAAGGCAACAATCCGGTGTTAAATACATGTTGCATCGCACCACCTTTAATTCCTGCTTCAAAAGCAAACTGCTTTCCTATCCACTTCATGTAACCAATTTCCAAACCACCCCCAAATGCATGCATTCCTCCAGTAGTTTTTGTTGGAAGTTTAAACTCTGAAACGGTATAGTACATGTATTTCGGTCCGGCTGCAACATACCAATTTGTCAGTGGTTTGTAAACGATCTTCGAATGCACATTTACCAGTCCGTTCAGGTATTGGCGAAAAGGTTTACTTGCCATTCCTGAAGGCAACATGATCTCACCAGTAACGCCCCAAGTATCTTTACCAAGTTGCGCATTTACCTGTTGTTGTGCTAACAAGCAGGTAAATATCAAACATATTCTTACAAATCTCGGTGCGTTCATCTTGTGTACCAATTTACACAATTAACGTGAAAACCATTCCGTAATTGTAATTTTGCGATATGTTGCGAGCAATTTTGTTTATTCTCCTTTCCGGGATCTGCTTTTTCGTTGTCAATTTCTTCGTAAAAATGCTCGGTCAACCAGATAGTGCTCCAATTACCGGATTGCAGAAATATCCTGCTCATGAGTTGGTCTTTGCGCGCAGCTTGATCTCTTTTACAATCAGTTTTGTTATCATTCGCTACCGAAAATTGCCACTTTTGGGAAACAATAGAAGATGGCTCTTACTGCGCGGAACCGCTGGAATGGTAGCGCTTACTTTATTTTTCTTCACCCTGCACGAACTTCCCTTAGCCATTGCTTCCGTGCTGCAATACCTTTCTCCTATATTCACCGTAATGATCGCCCATCAGTTATTCAAAGAACAGGTGAACAAGTGGCAATACCTCGCTAGTTTACTGGCTTTTTCGGGAGTCGTACTTATCGGTATTAGTTCCCTAACTGAAGCGGTAACTGGAGAAGAACTGGATCTTTTTTGGATGGTCATGGGGGTCATCTCCGCTTTCCTTTCCGGGGTAGCCTACAATGCTATTTCCAAATTAAAGACTACAGAAGAACCTATCAACATTGTCATTTACTTTCCCATGTTAGCACTTCCAATAACTGGAGTATGGTGCTTGTTCGATTTCACGTTTCCACGCGGTATCGAATGGCTGTTTCTGTTGACAATTGGTGTTTTCACACAAATGGCGCAGGTACTCATGACGAAAGCCTTCATGTTCGGACAAACAGCTGTTGTAGCTCCATTTCAATATGTTGGAGCCATCTATGCCTTGATCTCCGGTTGGTTCATTTTCGATGAACGTTTAAGTACCTGGAATCTGGTTGGGATAAGTGTGATCTTGATCGGTGTACTTCTCGGTACGATCATGCGCAATTATAAAAAGACAACATAAACAGATTATCCGTAAATTCGAATTATGATCAACGAGATTAAGCGTGAGGAACTGTTGCACTTCGGAAATTTGGAGTGGCTGGCGAAGCAAGTAGTGGAAGGATTCATTACCGGTTTGCACAAAAGTCCTTTTCACGGCTTCTCGGTTGAATTTGCGGAACACCGTTTATACAATCCCGGTGAATCAACGCGCCATATAGACTGGAAACTGTACGGTAGATCTGAAAAGCTCTTTACCAAAAAATACGAGGAAGAAACTAACTTGCGCTGTCAGTTAGTGATCGACTGCTCCTCTTCCATGGAATACCGAGGAAAACGCAATCTTTCGAAACTCGAGTTCTCTATTTTAGCTGCTGCATCCTTGTCGGAAATGATGAAAAAGCAACGCGACGCTGTGGGTTTGAGCATCTTCAGTGATCGTTTGGATCTTCATACTCCGGCAAAATCAAGTGCCGCTCATCACCGTTTCTTGTTGCACCAGATGGAGCAAAGATTGCATGACTATCAGGCAGATAAAAAGAAACGCACATCAGCCGTTCAGGCTTTGCATGATGTTGCAGAACTCTGTCACAAACGCAGTTTGATCATTGTATTTACCGATCTACTGGAAGAACCTGAAAGTTTGGATTCTCTATTTCAAGCAATCCAGCACATGAAACACAACAAGCACGAAGTGGTGCTTTTCCATGTGATCGACCACCAAACAGAGGTGGAATTTGATCTGGATAATCGACCTGTCAATCTGGTAGATATGGAAACCGGTGAACACATGAAGTTGATGCCATCTGAGATCAAAGCACATTACAGCGAATCCATACAAGCTTACTTCAAACAAATCCAATTGAAATGCGCTCAATACGGGATTGATTTCGCTACTGCGGATATACAGAACAACCTACGTGATGTACTTACAGCGTATTTATTGAAAAGACAGCAATTGTATTAATCCAAATGCGCTGGATCCAACAGGTCTAGAACTGTTTTAACCGGACTGAAAGTAGAATTCGGCACTTCAACGAAAACGGTATTCCAATTAGCCATACTGCCATTCCAGAGTCCCGGAAGTTCTATAAATCGGATTGGAGTACCCTGATGATTCTTATTTACAACGAAGTATTTGGTACTATCCTTAAAACGATCAAAATCAATTGCTCGGCCATCCGCTTTTCGTCCTTCACAAACCATCATCACCGGATTAAAATGTGTTGACTGGATCATCACACGGTATTGTTCACCGCGCATGTCAATTTGTGCTTTTTCAACGATTTGCTTAGATATACCCGAATTTTCGCGCACCCAAAAAGGTCCTCCGCCCGGCTGTCCTTCATTGCGAACCATCCCACAAACGCGCAGTGGTCTATCTAATAGACGGACCAACTCATCAAGCGGACGTTGCAGTTCCTCTGGATGGAACAATTGGTATTGTTGGTTCAATTCCAGGATCGCCTCTAAACTCGGAGCAATGGAGATTGCCGCAATTTTTCGCTGTAATTCCAAAAGCATTCCGCCAAGTACCTGAAAATTCGAAATGGAAACCTCCGAGCGACTGTAATGCTGTACGTTGTCAATATTCTTGATGAAAAGCAAATCTGCAGAAACACCCTCTAAATTTTGAAGCAGTGCCCCGTGTCCTGAAGGTCGACGCAACAAACTACCATCCTCCAATTTCACTTCTTCTCCAGCATCGTTAAACGCATAGGCATCCGTTTCGGGATTTTGTTCAGAAAAAGAAACACCAACAGTCTGAGAGATCATTCCTTCCAAATAAGACAATTGCTGACGAATAACTTCAGCAAAACTTGGTCTGATCGTAAAATGAAATTGCATGTCTTTTGCAATTTGTAAGCCTTGTAAGACATGCTCATGGAAAGGATTGAGCAAGAAAGGTCCATGCTTGTGAAACGGAACCAATCCTTTTGGCAAATGCGCCAAACCAAAGCCTTTATTATTCAGGATGCAAGCCACGAAGGACTCGATATCCATGGTGCGATCACGCAATTCCTGCTGAATGTTTGCTGGAAACTGATAGAAAAACGCAAAGTCTTCAATATGGTTTAGGAATCGTTCAACTTGACCACGATTATCTTCTGTAGGATTCGCAATGAATTCAAACAAGAATTCGAACATTCTGGAACCAGAACCGGAAGCGGGAACAAACATTGTTTTCTTAGTCTGACTTGCAGTCAAGATCTTAGCCAATCTTTTCGATTCCGTGTCATCCAATTCTATGATTCCCTCACCTACCTTACAGGCACCTGTTAGTTGAATTTCGGGTTGTTTATTGAGGATCTGTTTACGTTGTTCTTCTAAAGTAGCAATGTGCATATCAATTGCGAATGTAGCTTTTTTTATTACTTTGCAGCATGACACGTAATCCGGCGTCTTACTGGCAATTCTTAATCAAGTCGAAAGGCAGACATGGTGTTCATTCCCCATTCGTTTTTGACCTTGTCGACAAGGGTCTAACGTCTAAAGTCGACAAAAATTTCCTTAAAGAAAGAAAAAAATGGTTGAATGAACTTGCCAAGAACACAGAAAAATTTGAGATAACAGACCTTGGAGCCGGCTCACATCAATTGAAAAAACAACGATCTGTAGCGGAGTTAGCCCGACATGCATCCAGTAAAGGAATTTATGGTAATCTTATTTGGCGTTTGACCCACTATTTCAAACCGAGAACCATTTTGGAGTTAGGAACATCCATTGGAACCGGAACAATCACCATGAAACACGCAGCACCGGATAGTCAGTTGTTCACGATCGAAGGTTGTCCTCAGACCGAACTACGGGCAATACATCAGATTGAGCGTTGGGGCTTAAAAGGCGTGACTACATTTTGCATGGATTTCCAGGAGTTTTTAGCACAGGACTCCCATCACAAATACGATCTGGTCTTTATTGATGGCAATCATCAAGGCAGCGCACTGTTGCACTACATGCAATTACTGGAGTCTAAAACCCATATTGAAACCCTTTTCATTTTGGATGATATCCGATGGAGCAGTGACATGTGGGATGCCTGGCAACAGTTGGTTACATCCGATAAATATCATGTAACAATCGATATGGGGCGCATGGGATTGATCTGGAAAAGACCACAACAAACTAAGGAACATTTTTACCAGCGACCTGTCGTTTGGCGCAATAGATTCTTTTAAAGAAAAAAGGCTGTCTTTTTGGGGCAGCCTTTTGATG
>JBMLQF010000084.1:0-8505 GCA_049241705.1 Fluviicola sp.
GGGAAAGCTTTGATCAGTTTATTTGCTTCTTCTTGTTGTTTCAAAACGATCAATTCTTGCGCACGTTCCAGCGTAACAGTCATTGGATCATCTTCTTTTTTCAAGGAAACAAACAATTTACCGATCTGCACGTACGGCCCAAATCTTCCGGAATTGGCTTTCACCACTTCTCCATTGATCTCACCCAAGACGCGTGGCAACTTAAACAGATCCAATGCATCCTCCAATGTAATCGTATGAATGGACTGCGAACCAGTCAATGAAGCAAATTGTGGTTTTTCTCCATCTTCCTTCTCGTCGCCGATCTGGATCATTGGCCCAAATCGCCCGATGCGCGCTAACACTTTCTTATTGCTCACCGGATGCACACCTAGGATGCGCTCACCTGTTGCACGGTCGGAATGCTCTAAAGTTTCTTCCACATCTTCATGGAATCCTTTGTAGAAAGAAGACAACATCTTTGTCCACTCCAAATTACCTTGAGCGATCTCATCGAATTGTGCCTCCACATCTGCCGTGAAGTGATAATCCATGATATGCTCGAAATGATCAATCAAGAAGTCGGTAACCACCATCCCGATATCTGTTGGGAACAATTTGTTCTTTTCGCGACCAGTAACTTCAGTTTTCTGCTGCGATTCTATATTTCCCGATTTCAATTCAAGTATGGTGTATTTGCGCTCTTCCCCTTCTCGTTCGGAACGTTCTACATAACCTCTTTTTTGAATTGTCGAGATTGTTGGTGCATAAGTAGATGGTCGACCAATACCCAGTTCTTCTAATTTCTTTACTAAAGATGCTTCCACATAACGCGCCGGTGGACGAGTAAAACGTTCCGTAGCACGAATCACTTGTGGTGTCAACACCTCTCCTACTTCGACAGCCGGAAGCAAACCTTCATCTGCATTTTCGTCATCGTCGTCAGAGATCGTAGACTCCAAGTAAACTTTCAAGAACCCATCAAAACGGATTACTTCCCCTTTCGCCTGGAAGATCTCCGGCAACGAAGCATCACCGATACTGATCGTTGTACGCTCCAATTCCGCATGTGCCATCTGCGATGCGATACCACGTTTCCAGATCAAATCATACAAACGCACCTCATCGCTATCCGAGCTCTGAATACTGCTTGCCGTAAAATCTGTTGGACGAATGGCTTCGTGGGCTTCTTGTGCACCAGAACTTTTGGTTGTGTATTTCGTTGGGTTACTGTATTGCGCACCATACATCGAGTTGATGGCATCTGAAGCAGCCTTCATCGCCGTTTCAGATAAATTCACACTATCTGTACGCATATAGGTGATCTTTCCTGCTTCGTACAAGCGTTGTGCTACTTGCATGGTTCGTGTAACCGAGAATCCAAGTTTCAAACTCGCTTCTTGTTGCAAAGTGGAAGTTGTAAATGGCGCAGCCGGCGTTTTCTTTGCCGGTTTTTTCTGCACATCCAATACCTTGAAGGTTGCCGATGCACATTTCTCTAAGAAACCGCGTACATCCGTTTCCGTTCCAAAGTGTTTAGAAACTTCCGATTTGATACTGTCTTTTCCTTTTAAAAAGAAACCATTCACTCGGAAAAAAGGCTCCGAATGGAATTGCTGGATCTCTTTTTCGCGCTCTACGATCAAACGCACCGCAACCGATTGTACACGTCCTGCAGACAAGCTTGGTCGCACTTTCTTCCACAATACCGGCGACAATTCAAAACCAACCAAACGATCCAAGACGCGACGAGCTTGTTGTGCATCTACCAATGGTTTGTTGATCTGACGTGGATTTTCAATTGCCTTTAATATGGCAGGTTTCGTGATCTCGTTGAACGTAATGCGCTTTGTCTCTTTTTTGGCCAAACCAAGTGTTTCGTAAAGGTGCCAAGAGATCGCTTCTCCTTCGCGGTCCTCATCGGTAGCGAGCCATACGACCTCTGCCTCTTTTGCCAATTTCTTCAATTCGGAAACGACATTCTTTTTATCCGAGCTGACCTCGTATTCTGGGGCGAAGTTATTTTCGATATCGATGGCCAATCCTTTGGAAGCCAGATCGCGCACGTGACCAAAACTAGATTTAACAATGAAATCTTTTCCAAGATACCCTTCGATTGTTTTCGCTTTGGCAGGCGACTCCACAATAACGAGATTCTTCCCCATAAAACACTATCAATTAGGTTTCGAAACGAGACGAAACGGTGCAAATTAATCTAAATTAAAATCAAAAAACAAACAGGCACTCCTCCAAAAGGTTCGTTTCTAAATACAATAAACTATAGTTTATAAGGAATTAAAAAACAAGAATATTTAACAACTTCTTTATTCTTTTATGGAAGACTGACATTTTGACATATAGGCAAATTCACCTATTTTTGTCCTCCATATCAAATTCAAGATGTTAGAAGAGCACGGAGCAAATAAAGTCATTGACGAATCCAAACAAGGAGAAGCTACTATTATAGAAGGTGTAAGTGGATCCAAAAAATTATACGTTGAAAGCTACGGCTGTCAGATGAACTTCTCTGATAGCGAGGTTGTGGCGTCGATCATGGCTAACGAAGGTTATGCTACTACCCGCAATATCGATGAAGCAGATGTTGTATTAATCAATACCTGCTCGATTCGGGAAAATGCTGAAACGCGCGTTCGCAATCGTTTGACAGAATTTAAGAAGCGTAAGCAAGACCAACCAAACTTAGTTGTTGGGATCTTGGGCTGTATGGCGGAACGCTTGAAGCAAAATTTATTGGAAGAAGAAAAACTGGTGGATCTGGTAGCAGGTCCTGATGCATATCGCGATCTTCCGAACTTGGTAGAAGAAGTAGGCAGCGGACAAAAAGCCGTGAATGTATTGTTATCCCGTGAAGAAACTTACGCGGATATTTCTCCGGTTCGTTTAGATCAAGGAGGCGTTTCTGCGTTTGTAACGATTACGCGTGGTTGCGACAACATGTGTTCTTTCTGCGTAGTTCCATTCACGCGTGGAAGAGAGCGTTCACGCGATCCGGAAACGATTGTGCAGGAATGTCGTGATCTATTCGCAAAAGGATACCGCGAAGTGACCTTGTTGGGTCAGAACGTGGACAGCTATCGTTGGAACATGTCGAGCAAAGGCGTGATCAAAGACGAAACGAAGCCGACCACAAACTTTGCACAATTGATGGAAATGGTGGCGAATGTGAGTCCGGACTTACGTGTTCGATTCTCTACGTCGCATCCAAAGGACATGACCGACGACGTTTTGGAAGTCATGGCCAAATACGAAAACATTTGTAATTACATCCATTTACCGGTTCAGTCGGGAGATACGGACGTACTTGTACGCATGAACCGTGGCTATTCCAGAGAATGGTATTTGGATCGTATCGATGCGATTCGTAGAATCGTTCCGGAATGCGCAATCTCAACGGATATCATTACCGGGTTCTGTGGGGAAACAGAAGAAGAGCACCAACAGACCGTAAGTTTGATGGAGAACGTGAAGTACCATTATGCTTACATGTTCAAATACTCGGAACGACCGAAAACCTTAGCAGAGCGCAAATTTGAGGATGATGTTCCGGATGACGTAAAAGGTCGTCGTTTAGAGGAAATCATCCATTTACAAACGGCCCATTCGAAATATTGGAACGAACAAGAAATTGGTAAAACACATAAAATTCTGGTAGAAGGAAAATCCAAGCGTTCTGACGAGCATTTCTGTGGTAGAAATAGTCAGAATGCGATGGTGGTGTTCCCGAAAGGAAATTTAGAGAAAGGCCAATATTGCTGGGTAAAGATCGTTGATTGTACATCGGCTACCCTACTCGGCGAATTAGTTGATGAACCACAAGCATAATTGAGCATGAACCTGAATATCCAACAGATCAAGCAGCGCTTTGGCATCATTGGAAATGCTCCGCAACTAAATCGGGCATTGGAAGTGGCTATGCAAGTAGCTCCAACGGATATTTCTGTGCTTGTTACCGGAGAAAGTGGAACAGGTAAGGAGATCATTCCGCAGGTCATCCACCAATTGAGTTCGCGCAAACACGCCGAATACATTGCTGTGAACTGCGGTGCCATTCCGGAAGGAACCATCGATTCGGAATTGTTTGGACATGAAAAAGGTTCTTTTACTGGAGCAACAGGAAGCAGACAAGGATATTTTGAGGTGGCGGACGGCGGAACGATCTTTTTGGATGAAGTTGCCGAATTGCCAATGCCAACACAAGTTCGTTTGTTACGTGTATTGGAGACGGGAGAATTCATCCGTGTTGGATCATCCAAGGTTATTAAGACCAATGTGCGTGTTGTAGCTGCTACCAACGAGAACATGCTGCGTGCTATCCAGACCGGAAAGTTTCGCGAGGACTTGTTTTACCGTTTGAGTACCGTTCCCATCAGTTTGCCGGCATTGCGTCAACGCCAAGATGATATTTATTTATTATTCCGCAAGTTCGCCAGTGATTTCGCTGATAAATACCGCATGCCCGCTGTTCGGTTGACACCGGATGCGATTGAATTATTGAACGAATATCATTGGCCGGGAAATATCCGACAGTTGAAAAATTTGGTGGAGCAACTTTCCGTGATCGAACATGAACGCGAGATTGATGGTTTGCGCCTGCAACAATATTTACCAGCTCCGGCTGAACAGTTCCCGACGGTTATCGGTGCTACAGAATCAAAAATAGACGAGCGCGAATTGATGTACAAGTTTCTCTTTGACATGAAGAACGACTTGAACGATCTAAAAAAATTAGTTGTCGAATTGTTGAACCAACAAGGAGACTTCCGTTTGTCGAATGATCAAATGGACATGGTAAACCGCTTGTATGGCGATGTCAATATTGGCGAGCAGCGCATTTTACCTCCGGTAATGCCTAAAGTTCAGGAACCAGTTAGCACTTACCCAGTAAATCCGATCACTGAAGACATCGAAATTCAGGAAGATGAGGAGGAATCACTTTCGTTAGAAGATCGTGAAAAGGAGTTGATCCAAAAAGCATTGGAAAAACACCGCGGACGCAGAAAGAACGCCGCTGAAGAATTGGGTATTTCTGAACGCACCTTGTACCGCAAGATAAAAGAATACGATATTCAGGGATGATGCGACTGGCCCTCATAGTAGTTTTATTGACAAGTTTAACGGCTTGTTGGCCAACGGTATTTTTAAGTCCCAACGACAATTCATATCCGGAAGAATGGAAGAAGTTCTACATTTTTCCGATCGAGGTTGCCAGTCCGACTGCTCCTTCGAATTATGGCGCAACATTGAGTGAGCAATTGCGCAGCGGTTTGCAGAACAATACGAAGTTGAAATTGGCGAACAATTTGGATGATGCACAAGTGCAGATCACCGGAGTCATTCGTTCCTATTCAACGGCTCCAAGTGCGATCCAACAAAATGATCAAGTAGCACAAAACCGACTTACGGTAAGCGTACAATTCACTATTATTACACCTTCAAAAGGATTGGAGGAGATGCAAATGGTTAGTACTCGTTTTGCGGATTATCCGGCCAATACATCGCTGGTTGATGTGGAGAACCAATTACTTGAAGAGATCAATCAGCAGGTGACGCAGGATTTGATCAATAAATTACTTTCAAACTGGTAATATGCACACGGAAGACATCGCATTATTCATAAAAAACCCAGGCGCGATCCAAGCAACGCATGTGGAAGAATTGCGCGTCATGGCAGAAAAGCATCCGTATGCTGCCGTTTACAGTTTATTGTACTTGCAAGCATTGAAACAATTCCGATCTGTGGATCTGGAAGAACAATTACCGCATGTTGCTTACCGATTGAGTGATCGCAAGCGCTTGTACCACCTTTTGCAAGAACAAGTTTCAGCACACGCGGAGGTAGAGAATAAGCACCATGTACCACCTGCAGTAGAAGCACAAACGGAACCTGTTTTGATCGAAGAGCAAGTAATCTCGGAAATTTCAACTCCAGAGCTTGCGATCGAAAACTCGATCATTGAAAATGTAGAGACTCCTGAATTGATCGAAGAATCGGAAGTAGAAGAACCATTGGTAGCTGAGATCGAAAGTGCATTCGAACTCGAAACAACTGCCTTTAGTTTGGAGCAATCTTTCTCTTTAGAAACTGTGGAAATTTCTGAAGAAGAGCAGGAAGATGTAGGTATAAGTTTCGGAGAAAATATCATAAAAGAAACAGCGGAGCTGGAAGAAGCATCTTTTACCATTCCTTCTGAAACAGGTAAAAAGTCATTTACTTCTTGGCTAAAAAGTGGAACCTCCGGATCTGCAGAAAACACCATCAATGAGCCAGAAGCAGAGGTTGCAAAACCATCTAAGAAACAAGAGATCATTGACAAGTTCATTGCTGAAGAACCATCTATTCAACGCAACAAAACGGCTTTCTTCTCCCCTTCTCAAAAAGCAAAGGCAAGTTTGGATGAAGGCACAGTTCCGGTTTCAGAAACTTTGGCGAAGATCTACGAGGCACAAGGTAATTATCCTAAAGCAATTCATGTTTATCATCAATTAATTTTGAATAATCCAGAAAAAAAGACTTTATTTGCAGTCCGAATTGAAGAATTAAAGAAAAAATTAAGTTTATAATACAATGGTAGGAGTAATTTCAGCCCTTATTGTTTTAGCTTCCATCCTATTGGTTGCTGTAGTTTTCATTCAAAATCCAAAAGGTGGAGGTTTGACCTCAGATTTTGGTGGACAACAATTGGGTGGTGTACAACGCACAAATGATTTCGTAGAGAAAGCAACTTGGACTTTAGCTGCAGTAGTTGTAGTTGCAAGTTTGTACTTATCTTACCTGATGAAACCAGCGGAAGTTCAAACGCCTCAGAACACGGAGCAAGGACAAGGTCAACCGGGTCAGCAAGGACAAGGACAACCAGGTCAAGGTCAACAAGGACAAGGACAGCAACAAACGCGTTAAGCGAACAGATAAAATCTTTTAGAATGTCAGTATGTCACACATACTGACATTTTTTTTGTTATTCGCTGAAAAATTGTCGGGATTCACCGATTGGCACAGAATTCGCCAAGTCGAGGCGTCAAATTAATACTAATAGTTATACAATATGTCTACAACATTTAAACCTTTGGCAGACAGAGTTCTGATAGAACCTGCGCCGGCAGAGCAAGTTACTGCAAGTGGAATCATTATTCCGGACACGGCTAAAGAAAAACCATTGCGCGGAACAGTGATCGCTGCAGGTACTGGAAAAAAAGATGAGCCAATGACCGTTAAAGTTGGCGATACAGTAATGTACGGACAATATTCAGGTACAGAGATCAAGATGGATGGAACAACCTATTTGATCATGCGTGAAGCAGACATTTATGGAATTATTGGTTAATTAATCGAACGAAAAAATGGCAAAGCAAATTTATTTTGACGTAGAAGCTCGTGAAAAGCTTAAAAAAGGAGTTGATGCATTGGCTAATGCAGTTAAAGTAACATTAGGACCAAAGGGACGCAATGTCGTTATCGGCAAAAAATTCGGTGCACCGCACGTAACTAAAGATGGTGTTTCTGTAGCGAAAGAAGTAGAATTGAAAGATCCCGTTGAGAACATGGGTGCACAAATGGTGAAAGAAGTTGCGTCTAAAACCGCAGATATCGCCGGTGACGGAACAACAACTGCGACGGTGTTGGCACAAGCTATCATAACTGCTGGATTGAAGAACGTTGCTGCAGGAGCAAATCCAATGGATTTAAAACGAGGAATTGACAAAGCCGTTCTTTCTGTGGTTTCTGATTTGAAGAAACTATCCAAAGAAGTTGGTTCAGACAACGACAAGATCAAGCAAATCGCAACGATTTCTGCAAACAATGACGAAACGATCGGTTCCTTGATCGCCGAAGCCATGAAAGTGGTTGGAAACGATGGTGTAATCACTGTTGAAGAAGCAAAAGGGACAGAAACAGAAGTAAAAACGGTGGAAGGAATGCAATTCGACCGTGGATATTTGTCTCCATACTTCGTGACCAACACGGATAAAATGATCGCTGAAATGGAGCGTCCATTGATCTTGATCTACGACAAAAAGATCAGTAACATGAAAGAATTGTTGCCAATCTTAGAGCCAGTTGTTCAAAACGGAAAATCCTTACTGATCATCGCAGAGGATGTAGATGGTGAAGCATTGGCAACTTTGGTTGTAAACCGTTTGCGCGGATCGTTGAAGATTGCTGCTGTGAAAGCGCCTGGCTTTGGAGATCGCCGTAAAGCGATGTTGGAAGACATTGCGATCTTGACAGGTGGACAAGTGATCTCTGAAGAGCGCGGATACACTTTGGAAAATGCTACTTTGGATATGTTGGGAACAGCAGAAAAAGTAGAGATCGACAAAGACAACACAACCATCATTAACGGTGCTGGTGCGAAAGAGAATATCACGGCACGGATCAACCAGATCAAAGCGCAAATGGAAGCAACAACTTCTGATTACGATCGTGAGAAATTGCAAGAGCGTTTAGCGAAATTGGCTGGTGGAGTTGCGGTATTGTACATCGGTGCTCCTACAGAAGTTGAAATG
>JBMLQF010000085.1:0-4735 GCA_049241705.1 Fluviicola sp.
ATAAAGCTACGACGATGTAATTTTTGTTCATGCTCTTGATGTATTAATTGTTAAGTTTACCTTGGTTGATCCAACATTCGAAATGCTGGATAAGACTGTCAGCCAATGCTGGTCCGCCCTGTGGCATTAATTGTGGAACACCTTTCATGGAGTTCAATATAGCCGAGGCATTAGCGGATACAGAGCTATGCGATGTTAAATTTGGAGAATTGCCTCCAGAACTATGACAAGCTATGCAGTTATCATTTAACATGGGTTGAATTTTAGCTGCAAAGGAGATGGTGTCCGGACAATTCAAGTTCACATTACTCAAAGTGGTTTTGTCTTTATCGCAGCTTGTCACAAAAAACAATGCGGCAATTACACCTGTGCAAAGAATGATCAATTTCGTCATATCAATTCTTATTAAGTAGCGTTTTGAATGTCATCCAGGATAGAGCCGGGAAGAATAAGATGGGAATAAAAAACGTATTGTAAAACGATTCCATTCCTTGAACGCTTTCATTCTTGAATGTTGGATCTGGCAAGGTCAATTGATAAAAGACCAATGCGATCGCGGCTCCTGCAGCAATGAAATTCGTCAGAAATGACGCTAGATTTTCCTTTTTAATGGCCTTGCTAATAGCAAAATAGATCAATGCTGTACCGAAGCAAAACATGATGTTGTATATCAATAATTGAGTCAAAGTAGCACCTTCTGAAAAATCCATGGTTAAGATTTTTGCATAAACTGTTGTATAAACAGCGCCAACTCCTGTCCCAAAAAGAGCTGCCATTAAGGTAATTGTAAACAGTCGAACAAACATAATTTTACTTTTTAGCAACCGGTAGGCTGTACTTAATATTCATGACATCTGGAACTGCATCGCTTTTCTTTCCTACTTTGTATTCAATTCGATTTACTGAAAAGCTTCCTGAGAAAATAAGATCAGTTCCTGAAGCAGTAACTTTTGCAGGGATCTTTTTCTCTTTTGTAACACCTTTCATCGTAAGGTTACCAGTGATCATATAATCAGCACCTGATTTTTCAATTTTCGTTGAGGAAAACTTGATGTTTGGATACTTGGTGGCATCAAACCATTCGGCTGTTTGCGCTTTTTTGTTTTGCATACCATTACCTGTTGAAATAGATGCAACATCGATCGTTAAATCAAATTTGGAAGCACCTAGATTCTCGCTGTCCCATTTAACTGTTCCCTTGATCGTTTTAAATGAACCATTCGGATCTTTACTTTTGAATTCGATCGAGTGGTTGTCTTTGATCTTATAATCAGCTGATGGTGCAAAATGCATAAATGCAGATCCGGTAAAAAGGATCACTGCCAATGAGGGAAAAATCAATTTTTTCATATCGTTCTAATTTTATTCTTGTTCAAATTTTCGTCCAATGCAAAAACCAAACCTGAATTGTCCTTTTTGCCATTGGTCATATGTGTTTGTTATAAATTGTGTTTCGCCGAATCCTCGAGAGTTAGTCAAATACAAGGTGAAATTGTGTCCAAATGTGATCCATTCAAAAGCCACGCCCAAACTGTTCTGATATAAATTATCACCGTCAGCTGTTTTTGTTTGACGGAAGTCATCGTCTGCCAAACAGTGATAATATTCAAGCATAATTCCAAAACGGGGAGTGATCGCCCAACGCAATGCTCCACCCATAGCAAGCAAGGTGTTCACATCGTCAGCTGTTACTAAATTGCGATGTACCATTGTAGGCATCAAAGCAACACTGACCTTGTCTGCAAATTTTCGAGCAATATTCAATTGAAGCGAGTAGGCAAGTCGGTTACTGGTTTTTGGGAAACTGCTCACCAATGAAAGGTCCTCCGAAGCCTTCATATATGAATAACTTGTTGTTCCCAGTACGGCCAATGAGATAGGCATTCCGGAGCGGTCTTGGTGAAAAACACGATATTTCGCAAAACCATCAACCAATGAACGGTATGGCTCGCCTGTACCTTTGCTACGTCCAAGTCCTACCATGAATTTATCGGTAACACCATATTCAAAGGCAAGACGAATATCGGCTGAATTGTCGAACCCAAACCATGATTGAACTCCGCCTTCGTCGCCAGCGATATCGCCAAATCGGTGTTCTACTCGAAATTCTAAAACACCTTTCCGTAATGTTTCTACTGAATGACCGCTAATAATACGCGTGGAGTGAAAAGTTGCATCTACTTTGTCCGGAACACTTTCTTCACTTGGTGTTTCTTCAATTGCTGTACTGTCTTCTTCTTGTGCAATTACTGGTGCGCAAAAAGCCATTAAAACAGGAAAAAGGAATCCGATTCTCTTTAAGTTCATGTTTGTAGTTTCGTTTTGGTTCGAAATTTGTTCTTCAATAGTACGACAAAATAGTTACCTAGGTGTAAAAACAATATTTCAATTATATTGATTTTTAGCAAACTGTGGTATTGATTGTTTCTTTTGTCGTTATTTTGCAATATAAAATTAACGTTTGACTTGGTGAAAAAGTTGCTTGTCTGTTTCGTATTCTTGCTCCTGGCCGGACATGCTCTAGCTGGAAAGTTTAGTATTGACTGGCGTTTCACTCACGTTAATCCGGGGTTTGATCACCCGTGCAAATTGGTTGTTTACATCGATGGGAAGCGTGTTTCAGAGTCAAAGGCTTACAAACAGTCCCAAAAAGGAATCCTAAACCTCGAAGTCGGTGAAGGGAAACACACCTTGAGAATTGTAGCATTGACCCAGTACAAAGGAAACTGGGAGGAGCATACGGTGAAGAATAACTATTCCATGGATGCGATCGTTTCGACAAAACACACCTTCGGGGCAGAACAACAGTTGCACATAACTTGGGATCTCGCGAATAAGAAAACCTCTTTTTATTGGGGGAAACCAACGCCAAAACAGGAGAAGATTAAGCAAGTCAGTTTGAAATTGGATATAGCGTTTGAAGGGATCAACGACGGGCAAGATCATACTTGCCGCTTGGTGGTTTATTTGGATGGTCAGCAATTTGCTGTTTCGCCAAGCTACAAAGAATCAAAAGGCTTGCAATTTTCTATAGCCTTTCCGGAAGGTCAGCATCGAATAACTTTGCAAAACGAGGTGCAGTTCAATGGAACCTGGCAGGAACAAACGTTGGAAAACAACTACACACTGGATGCCAGGTATACGATCAATCAACAATTCACCAAATCGGAGAACCTCATTTTGCTTTTTCATTTAGATCTAAACCAAACGATTCCTACATGGCGCGATTGATCTTGCTGTGTATACTTTCCCTAATTCATCTGGCTGGAGCAGCACAGAAAAAAGAAATGCAAATTTATTGGCAGCTGGAACGCCTAGATCCGGCCTTTGCACGTATGGCAAAACTGCAAGTGATCATTGATGATACGATCATTTCTGAATCTGGAACCTTCTCTATGACAGGTATGGGTTCTTGGATTGATTCGTTAACAGTTGGAACACATCAACTTGAAATTCGGTTGTTCGTGAGACAATCTCAAGGATGGGAATTGCACAGTTCAGAAAACGATTACGCCATAGATGCCATTGAATTCAGGCAAATCGAAATAACGGACAATACAGCCCTTAAATGGCATTTAAATGTTGTCGAGCAATCAAGTTATTGGGAATGGATGTCGTCGAAAGTGATTGTTCCTCGCGACCTAATTCCAGTCTATGTTCATACGCGTTTTTCAAGTATTCCGGAAGGTTACGATCATTTAAGCAGAATTCGCATTTATGGGAACGATCGTTTGCTTGTAACGGGTGACATCATGCCCTTAAGCAAAGAACGACAAGAACGATTTTTAGTGCCGGTGCCTTTGAATAATGTACGAGTGGTTTTGGAGGTGAATTTTAGGGGGGAATGGGAAGAGCATTCGGTGTTCAATGGATACCAATTCGACTTGATCTGGAAAGCCTCGAAACTGAAAAGAAGTCGGAAGTTGTATTGGAATGGCGATATCATGAGTGGGTATCTGCATTTCGAGGAAATAAAAAAGGGTTTGCCAAAATGACAAACCCTTTTGAATGAATTTAAGAACCGATTATCCTACCCAAACTCCCATTGAATTGAACTTCTCAATGCGATCGTTCACTCGTTTTTTAGGGTCTTGAGGATCCAATTCCGACAAATACGATTTAATCTTTTCTTTTACCGTGAAGAACATTTCTTCCTGACTTCTGTGCGCACCTGAAAGTGGTTCGTTGATCACGTCATCCACTAATTTCAAACGCTTCATATCTGTACTGGTCAATTTCAACGCCTCTGCAGCTTTTTCTTTGAATTCCCAAGAACGCCACAAGATTGAAGAACATGATTCCGGAGAGATAACAGAGTACCAAGTGTTTTCCAACATGACTACTTTGTCTCCAACACCAATTCCCAATGCTCCACCTGAAGCTCCTTCACCAATAATGATACAAATTACAGGAACCTTCAACTGCATCATTTCATAAATGTTACGCGCAATAGCTTCACCTTGTCCGCGCTCTTCTGCTTCCAATCCCGGAAATGCTCCCGGAGTATCGATAAAAGTTACGATCGGTTTATTGAATTTCTCTGCCAATTTCATCAAGCGCAAAGCTTTACGGTATCCTTCCGGATTCGCCATACCGAAATTGCGGTATTGACGCATCTTGGTGTTGATACCTTTTTGCTGTCCGATGAACATCACGGAACGACCATCAATCAAACCAAAACCACCAACCATCGCTTTGTCATCCTTTACATTGCGGTCTCCATGCAATTCTTGAA
>JBMLQF010000086.1:0-20683 GCA_049241705.1 Fluviicola sp.
CTGCACTGTCGAGCCCACACAAACCAAGGTATCAACAGCCGTGAAATTCGACAATGGAGGCCCCGTCACAGTCATGGTCAATGTATTCGAAGTAGCAGGAGATGCAACAACTTGCGCCAAGTTGGAAGTCATCTTACAATATATTTGATCTCCTTGAACTAGCGTATTGTTGGTATAGGTATTTCCTGTAAAACCACTTTGAATTGTATTGTTCTTATACCACTGATAAGTTGGTGTTGTGCCACCATTCACAGGAGTAGCAGTGAAAGTGACATTGGTTCCATAACTAATAGTAGTCCCCGGAGCAGCGGCAATTGTGACTGATGCGATCTTATTCGAAATAAAAACACCATAGTCTTCTACATCCGCAACAAACATCGCCGATCCACAAGTTCTTTCTGTTGCCGTTATGGTTCCGGTTTCACCTATAATTCGCATTCTTAAAAGCGTATTTTGAAGTGCTCCACCAGGAATTGTCACATTTAAAGTTACAGTATTCGTGGTTCCATTTGCTGCCGACCCGTTGCCAAGTGATTCACCTGCATCTGCAAAATCACCATCATTATTGTAATCGATATATGCTTCAAACACCTCTGCACCGCTACCTCCAGAATTAACGGTTACAGTAAGCGGATAAGTTGTTCCGGGTGCTACAATCGTATTTTGCGTACAAGCAAAGTTTGAATAAGGGGTATTTGTTAGTGACGACGTTGAGTTATTAATAGTATTGAACTTAACTGAACTAACAGTTTGACCAAAATTTCCTGTATTATTCGATGTTGGTGTACAAGCCGTCGTCGGAGCTACTGAAACCACAATCATTCCTTGCTTAGTATAGCTGAAAGTTCCAAACGCAGATGTGATCGATAATGTCACATTAAACGTCCCTGTATTCGCAAAGGTTATTGTTGGATTCTGTTCTGTAGATGTGTAAGTGTTTGTTCCATTCGTGATTGTCCAGCTAAAGGTTATACCAGACCAACTTGTTGTTGGAAGAAACGTATTTGGAATACAATTTGAAATATCGTAGAAAGTAACTGTTTGTCCTGTACCGCACAAAATAGTCTTATTGGAAATAAAATCCACTGTTGGCGCACCAGGTGGCACTAAGGACATATTTCCATTTTGCTCAAGAAAAGATCCTCTTTGCGTTGTCAAAGCAGCACGGGCTCTAGTCTTCTGACCATCCGTAAACATGTTTTGACAGGCATCAGAAGAATAGTCCATGTAATTACGGACAAAAAGCAAATTGGAACTTCCTCCGTCACATGAATTCGTGCCACCCGTATTACAATCACTAACACTTCGTCTATGAGGTGGTGTATCACATACCAAATCTCCGTCAGTGGCGCAGTTCGCGTTCAGTGGACAAGTGCCTCCTGTACCATCGCCTTCAAACGTATGAAAAAGGTTCAAAGCATGTCCGATCTCGTGGGCAGCTGTCGTACTATTAACATCCTTAAAATTATTTGCTAAAATAACGGCTCCATCGAGCGAGGTTCCATGACTAGAAGCAAAATAAGCATAACCTTGAATTCCAGCTCCTCCGTTATTATTGTCAATTTCGGACACCAACCAAATATTGTAATACTGGGTTTGATCCCATACGTAAGTTGCCTTCAAGGAAGCATCGGAGAGACCTGCACTTTCGCGAAATACACCACTACTCATATAGGTAGCATTTCCGGTCATGCTTATTCGATTAATCCCGGATGTGCAGTTTCCCTGAGGATCGCGCACAGCTAAAGCGAACTCAATTTCAACATCCACTCCATTCCCATCACCTTTGGTTCCCGGAATTTTTCGATAAAGCTCATTCAATGTTCGTATGGCTGTGCGAATTTGCTCATCTGTCACATTCGTCAATGTTGTTCCGTCCGACATGACATGAACAACCACAGGCACCTTGTAAATTGTACCAACTTTAGGAATGGTTCCATCATTTACAGCTCTAACATACTGTTCAAATTGTTGCAAACTTTGAACATATGCCGGGTTTGTCAACATTTGTTCCTGATGGATTTGGGCTGCCCCACATTTTTCAGGCTGGTTTTGCGGGATTTGATTGGCAAGTGTCTGGGCAAAATTTAAGGAAGACATTCCCAATAAACCCAGGAGAAGGATCAATTTTCTCATCGAAATATAGTTTTCACAGTCTAGCGAAACAATAGTACGAAAAAAAAACGTTTTGATAAATGTTTACATATTAACAAACAGTAATAATTTGCTATCGTTTTACAACAAAAAAAGGGGAACTATTTAGCCCCCCCTTTTCAAATTAAATTTATGCTATTAACCAAAGAATGAATCCACAAATTGGTCTTTATGAAACACCTGTAGATCTTCCATTCCTTCACCTACTCCGATAAAACGAACAGGAATATTCATTTGATCTGAAATACCGATTACAACCCCACCTTTGGCTGTACCATCTAATTTTGTAATGATCAAACCTGTCAAAGATGTTGCTAGCGCAAACTGCTTTGCTTGTTCATAGGCATTTTGGCCCGTAGAACCATCCAAAACAAGTAAAATTTCATGAGGAGCATCCGGCACTACCTTTTCCATAACGCGCTTAATCTTGGACAACTCGTTCATTAAATTCACTTTATTGTGCAAGCGACCCGCAGTGTCGATTATTACTACATCTGCACCCTGTGCTTTAGCTGAACTTAAGGCGTCAAATGCAACTGAAGCCGGATCGGCACCCATTCCTTGTTGAACGATAGGAACACCAACGCGCTCAGACCAAATGATCAGTTGATCAACAGCAGCAGCTCTAAATGTATCAGAAGCCCCAAGAACAACTTTCTTACCTGCTTTTTTAAATTGATGTGCCAACTTCCCAATTGAAGTTGTTTTCCCTACTCCATTCACACCAACCACCATGATTACATGAGGATTACCGTTATGGGAAGGAATTTCGTAATTACCAACATTCGCTTCGTTTTCAGAAAGCAAACCAGCAATTTCTTCCTTTAAAACTTTATTAAGCTCCTCTGTACCAACGTACTTATCCCGCGATACACGCTCATTAATGCGATCAATGATCTTTAAAGTTGTAGCTACGCCGACATCAGAACTGATAAGGATCTCTTCCAATTCATCCAAGACCTCATCATCTACACGAGACTTCCCAACCAAAGAACGAGTGAGCTTGCCAAAGAAACTTTCTTTAGATTTCTCCAGTCCTTTATCTAAGGACTCCTTCTTCTCTTTTGAAAACCATCCAAATAGTGCCATAAGCTAAAAATTCAAAACCCCGCAACCGATTACTCGGAACGGGGCTCAACAATATCGAGTTTACATTTAATCTAGAACTAGGCCTTAGTGAACCACTCCTTCACTTTATCGTTGTGAACGATTTCTTCTTTAAATGAAAAAGATCCTGTTTTTGGAGACTTAACCATTTTGATCACTTTCGTGTGCTCTTTTCCACCTCCTTTTTGCAATGATGCTACTACCTTCTTTGCCATGACAAATACGTATTACTTAATTTCTTTATGAACCGTATATCTTTTCAAGATAGGGTTGAATTTCTTAATCTCTAAACGCTCAGGAGTGTTCTTGCGGTTCTTCATCGTAATGTAACGAGAAGTTCCTGGCATACCTGACTCTTTGTGCTCTGTGCACTCCAAAATAACTTGGATTCTATTTCCTTTTGCTTTCTTAGCCATCTCTATTCTCTTTATGATCCACCTCCCGGCTTCTCGGAATTTACTTCAAATAACCTTTTTCACGGGCTTCCTTCAAACATGCAGAAATCCCTTTCTTATTAATTGTACGCAACGCTGCTGCAGAGATCTTTAATGTAACATACATATCGTCCTCTGGAACGTAGAACTTTTTCGTTAACAAGTTAGGGTAAAACTTGCGTTTCGTTTTACGGTTAGAGTGAGAAACGTTGTTCCCAACCATTACCGATTTTCCTGTGATTTGACAAACTCGTGACATTGTATTTAAATTTTCCTAATTCTAAAAGCGGGTGCAAAGAAAAGCAAATTCTAGTAATTTCACAAGTACTTATTGCTTTTTTTATTCAATTAAACCTAAAATCTCACATCTCAGGTAATTAAGCGCTGCTAAATTAGTCATTTGTATGTTCCTTTGACGATTATCACCAAATAAAAAGGTACGCGAAACAACGCGATCAGGACCAGCTATTGCGATACAAACCGTTCCAATAGGTGTGATTTCTGTTCCTCCAGTGGGTCCGGCAAATCCAGTTGTTGAAATACACCAATCCACACCCAAACGATCTTTTCCATTCAATGCCATGGTCCTAGCAACCGTCTCGGAAACCACACCGTCGTTTTCGAGTTGCACATCAGTAACAGCAACCAACGATTTCTTTACCCCTTCCCAATAAGTAATCAATCCGCCTTTCAAATAATTCGAAGCACCAGAAACTTCTCCGATATACGCCGCCAATGAACCAACTGTCAAGCTTTCTACCGTGCCTACTGTTTGACCGGAAGCGTTCAACAATTTTCCAATAACCAAAGGCAAGGTATCCTCTCCAAAACCAAAAACCAACTTTGGATTCGCATCCACAAGACGTGCAATAAAATCTTCAATCCGTTCTTTATCTACTTCACCACGGTAAGATGTAATGCGCAGTTTGACGAGTCCGGGAGATGGTAGATATGCCAAATCAAATCCCTCTTCCCTCAGTTCATTTTCCCAATCTTTAATTTCTTCAGCAAGGAACGACTCCCCTTTACCTTGAGTCTGTACGGTCACGTGATACAAATTGGCGTGCGGAAAGACCTTTAAAATGCGAGGTAAAACCTCTTCAGAAAAAATCCCCTTCATTTCGTAAGGGACTCCTGGCATGGAAATCAAAACAATCCCTTCATTTTCAAACCACATGCCTGGCGCCGTGCCATAACGGTTAACAAGCACCACACAGTTTTCAGGAACTTCAGCTTGCTCAAGGTTCACATCCAACATAGGACGATTTCGCTTCTCAAAAAAAGTCTTCACCTGATTTAAAACCTGTTCATCAATGCGCATGGAACTATTGAAATAATCTGCCAAAACCTTTTTGGTGATATCATCCTTTGTAGGACCCAATCCCCCTGTCATTAGAATAAGCTTTGCACGACTCATCGCCTGATCTAAGGCTCCTCTAATAGCGCTCTCACTATCCGAAATCGTTACAGCGTTCGTAACTTTTATTCCATTCATAGCCAATTGCTCTCCCAACCAAGCAGCATTTGTATTTATGGTTTGACCGATCAATAATTCGTCACCTATGGAAATTATCTCCGCGTTCATCATGGTATCCTTTTTGCAAGTGCCACAAAATTATTCTTAAGTTTGATCAAAATAATGCTTTATGAAAAAACACTTTAAACCAATTATAGTTCTGGGAATGGTTGTCACTTTTGTTTCATGCGAAGTACTGGATGAGGCCGCCCAAACTTTAGGCACTGGAACTACAAATACCGCTCCGGCACTCACCAATGCAGAAGTTATTTCTGGTCTGAAGGAAGCTTTGAATGTGGGGATACAAAATTCGGTGAACTTAACTTCAGTTACGGATGGCTTCCTGAAAAATGATGCCATTAGACTTCCTTTCCCTCCAGATGCCCTTAAAGTTCGTGAAAAAGCCTTGGAATGGGGCATGTCCGGACAAGTCGAGAAATTTGAAACAACATTGAACCGCGCGGCTGAGGAGGCAACTAAAGAGGCTCTTCCTATTTTTAAAGATGCCATTTTGAATATGAGTATTTCTGACGGTTTTGCCATTTTAAATGGGGGCAACGGTGCCGCGACCAAGTACTTAAAAGACAATACCTCTGCTAAATTGGTTACTGCATTCGCACCAAAAGTTGATGCCGCAATTTCAAAAGTGAAGTTGACAGATTATTGGAACCCGATTATCACTAAGTATAATTCAGCCATGGCTCTAACTGGCGGACAAAAGATCAACCCTGATCTAAATGCATATGTAACACAGCTGGCAATCGATGGTTTATTCAAAATGGTTGAACAAGAAGAGAACAAAATACGTTTAGACCCGGTAGCTCGCGTAAGTGACTTATTGAAAAAAGTATTTGGCAGCGTTAAACAATAAAACATGAAATACCCGGCTTCTGAATTGGTTCTTGATGGAAAGGGAAACGTTTACCACCTAGGTCTTTCTCCCAACGAAATTGCTACAACCGTACTACTCGTTGGAGATCAAGATCGCGTAAGCATGATTTCCTCATTTTTTGATTCACTAGAACATACGTCCCAACATCGTGAATTTGTTTGTCATACTGGAATCTATAAGGGGAAACGTATTTCTGCACTTTCAACCGGAATTGGAACAGACAATATCGATATTACCATTAATGAACTAGATGCTTTATTCAATATTGATCTTAAAACACGTAATGACAAGGCCACTGAACAAAGGTTGAAATTGATCCGTATCGGAACGTGCGGAATATTGCAGCGGGAATACCCTGTTCACAGTTACATTCTTAGCGATGGAGCCTATGGATTAGACAATATTGCGCACTTCTACCCTATTGAATTTTCAGAATTCGAACAACGAATTGAACATTCTTTGAGTGCACATCTTGAACTACCTGAACCTATTAGACCTTATTTTGTGTCAGCAAGCGATTCTTTGGTCCAAGCTCTTCGTTCCGACAAAACGGCTGAAGGCATTACTGTGACGAGCTCCGGATTTTACGGTCCGCAAGGAAGAAGTCTCAGACTTGGTTTACGCACTCCTGAAATCAATGAAAGACTAACCGAATATCGTGGACCAAACGGTGAAAGGGTCATGAACTTTGAAATGGAAAGTTCGGCACTTTTTGCTCTAGGGAAGGGATTGGGACACGAGGTAGTGACAATATGTTTGGGAGTTGCAAACAGACCAAACATGCAATTCTCTCAAGGATATCACCAAGAAATGATGGAACTTATCCAATACGTTTTGGAAAGAGTCTAACAAAAAAATCCCGCTTGTTTAGCGGGATTTCAAAGGATATCGAAGTTTGTTCTTACATGTTTCTACGGTACTGACCTCCAACCTCAAACAAGGATTTAGTGATCTGACCAAGTGAAGCATATTTACATACTTCCATCAATTGTTCAAACATGTTCTTGTTTTGAACCGCTGCTTTTTGCAATTCAGAGATCAATCCTGACACTTTATCCGCATGCATTTTATGCAATTCATTCAACATGCTGATCTGGTATTGTTTTTCCTCCTCAGATGCACGAATAACCTCTTTCGGCTCAATAGTAGGTGATCCTTTTGAACTCAAGAAAGTATTTACCCCAATAATAGGGAAATCACCATTGTGCTTCAAGGTCTCATAATACAATGACTCCTCTTGGATCTTGGAACGTTGATACATAGTTTCCATTGCTCCTAATACTCCTCCACGCTCCGTGATGCGATCAAACTCACTCAAAACTGCCTCTTCTACCAAGTCTGTCAACTCTTCAATGATGAACGATCCTTGCAATGGATTTTCGTTCTTCGCCAAGCCCAACTCGCGGTTGATGATCAACTGGATTGCCATCGCACGTCTAACTGATTCCTCAGTCGGTGTAGTAATGGCTTCATCGTAGGCATTAGTATGCAACGAATTACAGTTGTCATAGATCGCATACAACGCTTGCAATGTCGTGCGAATATCATTGAAATCGATCTCTTGCGCATGCAAAGAACGACCTGAAGTCTGAATGTGGTATTTCAACATTTGAGCACGCGCATTCGCGCCATACTTCTTAGCTAAAGCCTTCGCCCAAATTCTACGTGCTACACGTCCGATCACCGCGTATTCCGGATCAATTCCATTAGAGAAGAAGAACGACAAGTTCGGCCCAAAGGCATTGATGTCCATGCCGCGACTCAAATAATACTCCACATAGGTAAATCCATTCGCTAACGTAAACGCCAACTGCGTGATCGGATTCGCTCCTGCTTCAGCAATGTGATAACCGGAAATGGAAACGGAATAGAAGTTACGCACCTGTTTTTCGATGAAATACTGTTGTACGTCTCCCATCAAGCGCAAAGCGAATTCTGTAGAGAAAATACACGTGTTCTGTGCTTGATCCTCTTTTAAGATATCGGCTTGCACAGTTCCACGAACTTGCTTAAGTGTTTCGGTTTTGATCTGCTGATAAATGTCAGCCGGTAGTACTTGGTCTCCCGTTACACCTAACAAGAACAACCCTAACCCATCATTTCCTTCAGGTAAAGCTCCTTGGTAAGTTGGACGTTGTACTCCTTTGGCTTTGTAAATTGCCTCGATCTTAGCGTTCACTTCTGCTTCAAGCCCATTTGCCTTGATGTATTTCTCACAATTCTGATCGATCGCCGCGTTCATAAAGAAACCAAGCAACATCGGTGCAGGACCATTAATTGTCATGGAAACTGAAGTCGCAGGGTGAGATAAATCGAAACCTGAATACAGCTTCTTTGCATCATCTAAACAGCAGATGGACACACCTGAGTTACCAACTTTACCGTAGATATCCGGACGTAGATCCGGATCATTTCCGTAAAGCGTAACCGAGTCAAACGCAGTAGACAAACGTTTCGCTGGCATTCCCAAACTCACGTAATGGAAACGGCGGTTTGTACGTTCTGGTCCACCCTCCCCTGCAAACATACGAGTAGGATCTTCTCCTTCACGTTTGAATGGGAACAAACCAGATGTATACGGAAATTCTCCCGGAACATTTTCTTGCAAAGACCAACGCAAAATATCTCCCCAAGACTTAAATTTTGGTAAAGCTACTTTTGGAACTTGGGTATGCGAAAGCGATTCCGTATGTGTCGCCATACGCAATTCTTTGTCGCGAACTTTAAATACGAATTCCGGAGCTGCATAGCGCGCTTTCTTCGCATCCCATTCTTCGATCACTTGCCAGTTGTACGGATCCAAGTCGCGTTTCACCGCTTCAAAAGTTTCTTGAACCCCTTTGATCAATCGATCTTTATCTTCTATGATCGACTCTTGCAAGGTATGCAAGGTCTTTTGCAATCCGTATAACTTATCGGCAACTTCTACTTGCTTGTTCACCCACTTGTCGAATCCGCGGTTGTTTTCTGAAATTTCAGAAAGGTAACGCGTACGGTCAGGTGGAATAACGAAGATCTTTTCGGACATTTCCTTGGTGATCGTAAAAGTTGATTCCAAAGACGCTCCAGTCTTTTCGCGCACCTTGTCCATGATCACTTTGTAAAGGGTATTCATCCCCGGATCATTGAACTGAGAAGCGATCGTACCAAATACTGGCATTTCGTCCACGTTCTTCTCCCACAAGTTGTGATTACGTTGGTACTGTTTGCGCACATCACGCAAAGCATCCAAGGCCCCACGCTTATCAAATTTATTCAAGGCGATCACGTCGGCGAAATCCAACATGTCGATCTTTTCCAATTGCGTAGCAGCACCGTATTCAGGTGTCATTACATATAAAGAAACATCTGAGTGATCTAGGATCTCCGTATCTGACTGACCAATTCCGGAAGTTTCCAAAATGATCAGGTCATAGTTTGCTGCTTTTAAGATCTGAATTGCTTCAGATACGTGTTTCGACAAAGCCAAGTTCGATTGACGAGTTGCCAATGAACGCATGTAAACACGCTCGTTGCGAATCGCGTTCATACGGATACGGTCACCCAAGAGTGCTCCACCGGTTTTGCGTTTCGATGGATCCACAGAAACAACAGCAATGCGTTTATCTTCAAAATCCAACAAGAAACGTCGCACCAATTCGTCCACCAAAGAAGATTTCCCAGCACCACCGGTTCCAGTAATACCCAAAACAGGAACAGAATTCTTCGCTGCCATTTCATGTACTTTCGCCATCTCTGGCGCAGCAACTTCCGGATAACTTTCAGCAGCTGAGATCAAACGTGCAATCGAAGGCACATGTTTCTCCGCCAAACGATCAATTTCATTCGTCAAAGTATCACCAACCGCAAAGTCTGCTTTTTGAACAAGGTCATTGATCATTCCTTGCAAGCCCATCGCACGACCATCATCCGGATGGTAGATACGCGTGATTCCATATTGATGTAATTCTTCGATCTCGGACAACAAGATGGTTCCACCACCACCTCCGAAGATCTTGATCTGTGGCGCACCTTTTTCCTTCAACAGGTCGTGCATGTATTTGAAATATTCAATATGTCCACCTTGATAAGATGTCATTGCAATCGCCTGAACATCTTCTTGAATCGCTGTATTTACAACTTCCTCTACAGAACGGTCGTGACCTAAGTGGATCACCTCACATCCTGTTGATTGAATGATACGACGCATGATATTGATCGCTGCATCGTGACCGTCAAACAAAGAGGCTGCAGTTACAATTCGAATATTGTTGGTTGATTTATAGGGTGCTTGTTGCTCCATAATCTTCAATTAAATCAATTTGCTTAATAGTGCGCACGAATATAAGGAGAATCATGCAATCAGATTCTCGGCTGTATGCAGAAAAAAGTGACAGTTAACTGGAATTATTTAGTAGAAAATCCCTTTTCCTCAATGTTTAGCAATCCTTTACCGAATTCCTTCATACGTTTTTCGTAACGGGTTTTCACGTGATCTGCAATTGGTACGGCATTTCCGTCTTCATCAATGCGTACAAAGGTCACATTGGTATGTGTAACGATATCCTGAACCCCGGTATACACGTTATGTTTTCTGATCTCCATGTACAATTCAAGTGATGTATTACCGAATTTCACCACTTTACCATAGATCTTCAAAATGCTTCCAACCTTCACCGGTTTTTTGAACACAAACTCATCAAATTTGATGGTAACGATCATTGGCGAATCACACAACTGAGCTGCATAACCTGCTGCTGCGTCATCAAGCAAAGCCATGAGGCGACCCCCAAACATATTGCTATGAATCCCTAGGTCAAACTCTTTACAGATATACGTTGTGATAAGCTCCATGACACTGAATTTTGTTGCAAAAGTACGACGTGGATGCTGTATATTGTCCGTAACGGGAAAAAAAACCAAGCATTTTTGAGACTTTTCTTCAAAAAATGATAATCTAGTCTAGTGGGACAGTTTCCATTGCTAATTTGTTAATCTTTATTAAACACATTTTCAAGCCTAAAAAAAATGTACATTCGTTCTCTAATCATTAAAAAAAAGAACACATGATCGCAGGTTTAATTATTGGTGGAGTTGTATTGATCCTTATTATTTGGATGGTATCCATCAACAACCGTTTGGTAGCATTGAAAAACAACCGTGAGTCGGCATTCTCGGATATCGATGTTCAGTTGAAACAGCGCTACGATTTGATCCCACAATTGATCGGAACCGTAAAAGGTTACATGACGCACGAAAGTGATGTGTTAACACGCGTTACCGAGGCACGTTCTCGTTGCATGCAAGCTGGTTCAATTTCGGAAAAGATTGCCGCTGAAAACAATTTGGGTGCAGCTTTGAGTGGATTGAACATCCAGATTGAAGCATATCCAGATTTGAAAGCGAATTCAAACTTCATGAGCTTGCAAGGTGAGATTTCTGATATCGAAAACAAATTGGCTGCAGCGCGTCGTTTCTTCAACTCGGCTACCAAAGAATATAACAACGGTATCGAGCAATTCCCAAGCAATTTGATCGCTGGATTCAAAGGATACAAAACTGAACCAATGTTCGATTTGGGAACAGAGCAACGCACTACGCTTGACAAAGCACCTGAAGTTTCATTCTAATTCTTTTTGAATGGCGGCTTACGTTGGTCTACACGAACAAATTCGCACGAATAATTTTCGTTCTACCCTGATCCTTGCCGGGTTTCCAATCTTGGTATTGGCGGCAGTATATGCGTTCTTTTTCTTCACCATGGGTGGAGTAGATCGCATGCAGGATGTGAACAAACAATTTTTGATCACCATTCCCTTCGTTATCGGAGGGGTGGGGATCTGGTTTTTAATTGCCTATTACGCCAATGCGGCCATGATCCGCTTTGCGACAAAATCGCGACCGCTTGAGCGAAAAGAGAACATGCGCGTGTACAACCTCACTGAAAACTTGTGTATTTCCGTGGGGATGAAAATGCCGCAGTTATATGTAATTGACACGCCTGTTTTGAATGCTTTCGCTTCCGGGATCGATGAGAAATCCTATGCGGTAACGCTTACGACTGGAATCATTGATGCCTTGGACGATCGCGAATTGGAAGGTGTCATTGCCCACGAATTGACTCATATCCGTAACAAAGACGTGCGATTATTGATCATTACGATCATTTTCGTTGGAATCTTCTCGTTTTTGATGGAAGTGCTTTTCCGCAATTTGTTGTGGGGCGGCGGACGCAAACGCGATAAGAACGACACTCCAATTATCTTGATTGCTTTGTTGATCACGGTAGTAGCCTATGCCCTATCGCTTGTGTTCAAATTTGCTCTATCTCGTAAGCGCGAATACCTCGCAGACGCAGGTGCCGTTGAAATGACCCGCAATAGCATGGCCATGGCCTCAGCGCTGCGCAAAATTTCCGGAAATTCAGAATTGGATTCGGTAAAAAGCGACGATGTGAAACAGCTCTTTATTGAGCATAAATCCTCACTAATGGGGATGTTTGCCACGCACCCGCCGATCGAAAAGCGCATCGCGGTCTTGGAGCAAATGTAGTCTGCAAATGCAACGCATCACCTTAAACGCAGCCGCGCTCTGCTTTATCCTCGCGCTTTTCACTCCCATTACAGTTGATGTAAGCTGGAAACCGCATCCGGTTTATGAATTCGAAGTGCGCGAGATCAAGGAATATGGAATCGTCAGTGGCATTTTCTATTTGAATCTCTGCTTGGAATTGATCCCATTGCTAATTGCCTATTATGCGCGTCGGATTTTGCTTTCACAGATCTTCATCATCATTTCCACCCTATTCCTGGTTTTTATAACCCTTATTGCAGGTGAACTAGCTACTTTCCATTGGGGAGGACCCTTTCATGGCCATTTAGGGGTTGGCATGTTCGCGTTGATAATCGGGAACATTCTGTGTGCCATTGGATTCTTTGATCTGCTTTCGAAACGCAAAGAAGAACAAGATCCGGACGAAACACTCCTTGATTCCTAAATCCGTATCAACAATTTTACATTGAAGCGACGTTGCGTCAGGTAGTTCGGAATGGAATAATATTTCCCTGAAACATCTTGGATCCATTGCTTGGACAACACGTTATTCACACCCAACAAGTTGAATACCTCCAAGAACACCACAGCGTCCTGCAACTTGCTATACCAGCGGTCCGGATGCTTGGACTTTTTGTAGATCAAATCTGCAGACAAGCCCAGATCAACGCGGAAATAAGATTTCATTGTCAAGGTATCCTTGTAACGCGTGTAATCTGGTGGACCGTATGGAATGCGCGATCCGTAATTAATACCTACCTGAACACCAAAACGCTCCAAGCCCGGCATTTGATCCTGGAATAAAACACCAACCGTAAATCGCTGATCTGTTGGTCGACGAACACTTCCCGGCTCAACACGCACAGAATCCGCAATTGAATCAGAGGTCAACGCAGGAATGATCTTGATTCCATCCGCATTGTAATAATCGTAATAGAAGTCTCCCTGGATGTCTTCTTTCGTAGAAAGCAAACCTACTTTGAAAAAAGACTGTAAACCAGAGATGAACTCTCCATTCAATTGCAGATCAGCACCGGTTGCGTAGCCGGTAGCAATGTTATCAGCATAGTAACGAATACGCACATTTTCGATCTCGTATGGATTGATATCCCACAAATATTTATAATAGGCTTCAGCAGCAAACTTGAACGGTTTGTTTCGTCCCCACATGTAGAAATTATATTCCCCACCGGCTACCAAATGAAAGGATTTCTGAGCACGAACTTCCGGGTTCAGGCCTCCATCAAAGGTTCGGAATTCACGGTAAAATGGCGGCTGATGGAACATTCCCGCGGCAAACTTGTACTTGATCAGTCGACGAACAAACTGCTCGTTGTGGTACACATAAGCAATTGGAATAAATGTCAATGTCACACGTGGCATGATCAGCATTTCTGAATTGTATATCGTGTACAGAGCACGAACGCCGGCATCCAATTGCAAGCGTGATTGAGTAAAGGCAATCGTAGTATCTCTAACCAAAGTATCCGTTATAAACCCTTCGCGATTCCGGGTATACTTCGTTTGTTTTACATACAGATTTTTCTTCGTTTTTCTCCACTCAGCATGCCATTGGGAATAAGCATGAACGCGCTGATTCTCGAGTGACAGTTGGCCTTTGATCGTTTCGAAGAGTTCTACCTCATCCCCACTACCCTGTGGTAAGGAATAACCAGCAGAATCCACCATACGCCATTCGCTCAGTTTATCTGAAAAATCATCTAATTGCGCACCAAAACCATATTTAAACTGGTGCTGCTTTTGGTAGTTCGTTTCTTTAAAATCCCTGATCGTCCAAGTACCATCGTGGTAGGCTGAGAAAATCGTTGCGTTCAAAGTATTTCTGGCGTGATTCAAGAATGTTCCTACTCCCAACACGGCAATTGAATCTCCAAATTCTTCTTTCGAAGGATCGGTCTCTAATTCATTGATGAAATACTGCCCTTGAATGTCGAAATTCTCGGATTCGTTCGAATTAAATGCCGTTAAATAAGTTACTGACGAGTACTTTTTCCCGGTATAACTCAAGGAAGTTCCAACTGTGGAAGTAAGAAAACGCGTGTTTTCCTGCCCGTCAAAATAAATGTTGAATGAAAAAGCTTCTGAGGAAGTACCGAAATCCGTTTTTTGTGTTTCCGGAGCAAATTGGTAGCGATTGGATGAAGTATGCCCCAAAACAGTCAGCAACCAATTCTCATTGATATCGTATTCCGCCAATAATTGGGCATCCCAAAAAACAGGATTGTAATTTCCTTTTGCAGGAAGAGAATTCAATAAATATCCATTGGCACGATAACGAGCGCCGAAGACATAGCGTAAACGGTCATATTTACCCAATCCATCCTCAGCATGTGCTTCCACACCTAACAAACCAGCTAAGGCAGAGGCTTTGAAGGTGGTTGGTTTCTTGTAACGGATATCCAACACCGAACTCAATTTGTCTCCATACGTCGATTGCCAACCTCCTGCTGAAAAATAAATATCCTTCACCAATGCAGAATTGATAAAACTCAAACCTTCTTGCTGTCCACTTCGCGTAAGAAACGGTCGATTTACCAAGAATCCATTCACATAGACCAGGTTCTCATCGTAACTTCCTCCACGGACGTTGTAATTGGATGTCAATTCATTTCGAGATGTAGCAGCCGTTGTTAATACTAAGAACTGCTCTACTTTATTACTCGTCTGACGCGCGAAATCGATCGGCTCCAAATGATCCAAGCCACCATCTTCATTGCCGTAATTCACAACAACCGTCTGAATATAAGCAGAACTCAAGCGAATCTCTGGGAGCGTGTATGTTTTTCCCTCTGGAACATCAAAGCTTTGTGTAAAAGTGGATTCTTCTTCGTAAATGGTGACATTTATTTTACCAGGAATCGTATTGAATTGGTATTTCCCTTTTGCATCCGTTACAACTGACAGTGTATCCTGCGGTGTTATAATATTTATTAGGATTTCCGGAAATGATTTCCCCTGCTTGTCGACCACTCGTCCCGTTACTTCAACCTGAGCAAAAGCCAACCAGTTCAAGAAACAGCAACAAAAAGTAACAAATACGGATCTTAGTGAAATCATCATGCAGTTAACGTAAGATCGGCGAATTTAGTGTTCATTCGTGAATTCTTCCGGCCACAAGAGTAATAATTCTTCGTTCATCGGATCCATTACCGCGTAAATTCGACGAAACAACTTTGAATAATTGCCGTCCGGAGCAAAATGCAACCAATGAAAATATCGTTCCTGCAAGGTATTATCCGGCATGAAGCGCTCACAAACGAATTCAATGGATTTTAAGGTTTGTTCGTGACCTTGTTTGACATGCTTCACCAATTTCGACTCAATCTGCTCGAGCTGTTTGAACATTTTAACGGATTCTGCTTCCGCCATATTTTCAAGTGCTTGTGCTACACTGCTGGTTTTCTCGATCAGGGTCTTTTTGAATTGCTCAAACGCGTCATAAACATTCGTCATATCAACCTCTTCGGCACTATTCTGGCCAATGAACTGTTTTTTAAGCGTATCCACTGCAAGGAAATAATCCTGAACAGAAAAGTCCAGTTTTTCCATTCGCTTTTGCATTCCTGAATCGATGATATGAAGTGAATTGCGCTGTTGAATCAACGGATAAACCGTGTTATGTGCTGTGAAAACATCTTTCAACTGTACCCAATAAGCCATTTCTCCGCCGCCGCCAATGTAGGCCAGATTAGGCAATATGGTCTCTTGATAAACCGGACGTAGAATAACATTCGGCGAGAATTGTTCGGGATTTTCCTGCAAAGTTTTTAGCAACTCCTCAGCAGGCCATTGCGCATCATTTATTCTAAATGAATCACCCGTTTTTTCAATACGTGATCTTTTTCCTTCCGACAAATGAAACAAGTTGATCTCACGCGCTTGAGCCTGAGGTTCCCAACCCAACGAAGCCAATTTCGCGTTCGTCTCTGAAACAGCGGGATACGAACAATGTTCTTCCAACTCGCGTTTCATTACTGGTAAGAACAATTTCTTCAAAGCAGGGCTATCCGGCTGAATGACCAACACTCCAAATTCCGCAAATAAACTACTCAAGAAAGCTTGATTGAATCCTGCATAATCCCCAGTTTCTATCCTCAAAAGCGCCTCTATCTCCGCGTCTTTTCCTGCAAAGAGTTCTTTGAATGATTCTAATACTTCGTTAAAATCTAACGTTTTCATTCGTCCAACGGCTCCCGTTTGATCCGACTCCCACGTAAATTTCTTTCCGAAAAGATGTGCTGAACGAACTTCATCCAGATCATGATCTTCACTGGCCATCCAAAATACCGGCACAGCTTCAAATTTCGATTGTGATCTGTTCCACATCTCCGCCAACTTCACCACATGCAAGACCTTATAGACCAAATACAATGGACCTCCGAAAAGTGTTAATTGATGACCGGTGGTGATCGTAAATGTGTTTTCCAGACGCAACAACTCCAGATTTTGACGCTGAGAATCCGAAAGATTCTGAGCCAATTGAGCTTCGAGTTCATTCACTAAAACCTCGCGATGTTTGCTGCTGTATGCTTGTTTTTTCTCGTGTGCCTGAGCAGTCAAAGATTCCAGAGAAACAAATGGCCTGTTTAGAACCGATACGAATTGTTCCTGATCTGAAAATGCGACCGAGAATTTTGAAAATGCGGCTACTTCGTTGCGCTTGATGGACTGAATTGGCATATACAAATTTAGAGATGTTTTTGCATTGTCCGCGTACATTTTGTTTTGGTTTAGGTACTTTTGCAAAAAGATTATTATGGAAGCAATCATCAAAACAGACAAAGGGAACATGCGTGTATCTTTCTACACGGAAGATGCTCCCAATACAGTAGCTAATTTTGTAAAGTTGGCAAAAGATGGATTTTACAATGGTTTGACTTTTCACCGTGTTCTCCCGGATTTCGTTATTCAAGGAGGATGTCCGAATTCACGCGAGGGTGCAACAGGAATGCCTGGGACAGGTGGACCAGGTTACAAAATCGATTGTGAATTAACCGGAGAAAATCAGTATCATGATCGTGGTGTATTATCAATGGCACACGCTGGTCGCAATACGGGAGGATCGCAATTCTTCATTTGCCACAGCAGAAACAACACATCGCATTTGGATAGAAACCATACTTGTTTCGGAAAAGTAACTGAAGGCGTTGATGTGATTGACAACATCCGTCAAGGTGATCGTATTCAGGAAATTGAGGTAATCGACTAATAGTTTCCGCACAAAAAAGGCGACCAATTGGTCGCCTTTTTGTATTTCTTGATTCACTTATTGCGGAGTGGCAGCTGGTTTTTCAGCCAAAACATTTCCTGTAATTGTCAATACAATTGGTTCAGTAGAGACGTTTGTTACTACCGTGATCGTTTTTGTAAAGTTACCAACACGTTTTGTGTCATAGTTTACAACGATCTTAGAAGACTTCCCTTTTGCAACAGGTTCAGTTGGTTTCTCAGCAGCAGTGCATCCACAAGATGTATGCACATTCGTAATAATAACAGGTTCTTTACCTGTATTTTTGAATTCAAATACAAAAGGCTCTGTTGATCCATAAGGAATATCCTTACGCTCAATTTTCAATTCTTTAAACGTAATGGCTGGTTTTGCCTGTTTCGGAGTTTCTTTCTGATCAGCTGGCTTCGCCTTCGCATCTTGAGCAAAAGATCCAAATGACAAAAGAGATAATGCGATTACAAATACTGTTTTCATGTTTTGAAGTTTTAACGATACAAGAATACAAACTCTTTTCGTATTCGATTCATTATTAACAAAAAATTAGCCAAGCTTTCTATTTTCCTTTTTGATACTTGAAAAAAATCTGAAAAACATCTTGAATAGAGGGATACGCCAAAGGTAATTTCTCACAAATCTCTTGTTTTGTGAACCAAACTGCTTCGGTAATATCCTCTTCTGCTTGAGGCAGCAGCTGTTTCGGTCCGCAATAATCCATTAAATACCAATCATTCCTTTTGATTGTTGGTTTACCGCGGAATTCATACGTGTGATACGTTGTTAATAGATGTTTTTGCATTCTAGGCGCTTTGATTCCACATTCTTCCTCTACCTCTCTGATTGCAGCAAATTCACGAGTTTCTCCCGGATCTATCTTCCCTTTTGGTAAATCCCACATTCCCAATCGATGGATCAACAAAAACTTGTTCTTACGGCGAACCAATCCACCAGCTGCTTCGACCCAATCAAAATCGTTAAAAACGGAACGCAGTGAACTCTGCGGATTATTCGAAACGACGATTAGATCAATGAAGTCAGAAAGATCTCTTCTAAACTCTAAAATTGGAAAAGAGCGTGATTCCAGAATCGAAATCAACACATACTCATTGCCTTTTTTGATTTTTTTAAACTCATCGGTAAAATAGATTACCTTGTTATCTACAAAAACTTTGTACATTTGCCGCCATGATTTTGAACAAAGACCGAGCGTTAAAAGTAGCGGAATTTTTATTGCAAATCAAGGCAGTGAAATTACAACCAAACTCACCGTTCACTTGGGCATCCGGATGGAAGTCACCTATTTATTGTGATAATCGCAAAACATTATCTTTTCCAGCTATTCGCACTTATATTCGTCAAGGATACACAGATGCGATCCTCGAAAAATTTGGCAAGCCCGAAGTTATTGCCGGTGTAGCAACTGGTGGTATAGCACAAGGAGCATTGATCGCTCAAGAACTAGGTGTTCCGTTTATTTATGTTCGTAGTTCAGCGAAAGGCCATGGTTTGGGCAATCAGATCGAAGGTCATTTTGAAAAAGGTCAGCGCGTTGTAGTGATTGAAGACCTAATCTCTACAGGTGGTAGTAGCTTAATTGCGGTTCAGGCATTGCGTGAAGCAGGATTAGATGTTAAAGGATTGGCTGCAATCTTTACTTATGGTTTTGATGTAGCGGTTGAAAACTTCAAACAAGAGGATTGCGCGTACATTACGCTAACAGATTACGACCACTTATTGGATCAGGCATTGAAATCAGATTATATTTCAGAATCAGATGTTGCATCCTTGAAAGAGTGGAAAAACGCACCTTCAACCTGGAAACAATAGTTCATGGAGATTATCAGTCAAAAATCGGTTATCTCGGCCTCTCAGAAAGAGGTATACGATTTTCTTTGTGATGCTTCTAACATTTACCACTTGCTTCCCCAAGACAAGATAAGCGATTTTAAATCAGATGAACACGGATGCAGCTTTAAAGTTCAAGGAGGAATTATCATTCCACTTCATTACACACAGCACCATCCTTATCACAAGATCAACATGCACTCTGGGGATCAAGCGCCGTTTCAGTACCGTTTAGCCATTGTTATTCACGAAAACAATGAAAACCAATGCGATGGACATATTGAATTCCATGCGCAGATTAACATGTTTATGAAGATGATGGTTGAGAAGCCTTTGATCTCCTTGTTCAATTACATGTCCGAAAAACTTCAGCAACAATTCAATAAGTAAATCGGATCTCTTTGATTCCGAAAACGTATTGATTATCGGTTGTTTGAAAAACTAGATCTCCTTCTTGATTGACGTCTACAATTTTACCATACAATTGCCCGTAAGCTGTTGTTTCAGCTAGTTGATCTTCTCCCAAACGCCATAAATTTTTGATGTAATCAGCTTTGATCGCATCCAACGAACCTTGCTTAACGCGCAAGAATTCCCGGTTGAACGATTCGATCCAACAGTCCAAAAATCGCGTAGGTTCAACGGAAGTTATTAGGTCTAAACCAATGGCCTCAGTAATCAATCCTGAATTTTGCAAATTAACTCCTAACCCAACGATCACGCCTCGTTTTTCCGACGACGATATTTGACCTTCAATCAAGATTCCTGCGACCTTCTTACCTCGAAACAGCAAATCATTCGGCCATTTGATCACAACCGTTTCTGGTATCAACTGCTCAATTGCTGATTTGACGGACAATGCGGTTGCCATATTGAAGTATACCCAATGCTCTAAAGCTAGAAAACTGAGGTCTAAATAGATAGAAGCAGCGAATTGTCCCCTGCCAGATTGCCAT
>JBMLQF010000087.1:0-3899 GCA_049241705.1 Fluviicola sp.
CTACGACTTTTTTTGCCTTTTGTTTCGCTATACACCCTAACAGGCTGATTTGAGAGTGGTTGGAGAATGAAAAAAATCAACCTTTTGTAAGCATGGATTGTAAAAGATCCAATCGGGACAAGGAAAGTCCGGCATTACTCGTGGATCCTTCACCAATTTTCTGGAGCAATAATTCATCGTTTTGAATTCCAACCATTACATTGGACTCTCCTTTTAATAAGGACTTAACGGCAAATGCTCCCATGCGTGTTGCGAGAATACGGTCATGAGCAGACGGTCTTCCTCCTCTTTGGATATGGCCGAGCACAGAATGACGTAAATCATACCCCTCTAAATAAGGACGTACTTTTTCCATGATCTCATGAGCCCCTCCTCCATCATCTCCTTCTGCAACAATTATAATAGAACTGCGCACACCTTTATTCTGTGTTTTGATCGCTGAGGCCAATTCCTCGATATCCGTATGAGATTCTGGAAGCAAGACATTCTCTGCTCCGCTGGCAATTGCAGCATTCAGTGCAATGAATCCAGAGTTTCGGCCCATCACCTCAACAAAGAACACTCGGTGATGACTCGACGCCGTATCCCTAATCTTGTCAACTGCATCAATTACTGTATTCAAACAGGTATCGTAACCAATCGTAAATTGTGTACCGGCAATATCATTATCAATCGTACCAGGAACTCCAATAACCGGAATGTTCGTTTCGCTTGACAATACAGTGCCTCCCGCAAAAGTCCCATCACCACCAATCAGCACCAAAGCATCCACCTCGTTTTTCACAAGATGAGCGATCGCCTTTTGTCTCCCAGCAGAAGTCAAGAAATCTTTACTTCGAGCCGTACCTAATATAGTACCTCCTAAATGAATGATGTTGTTCACTTCTAAATACGACAAAGGTTGAAATCGTCCCTCAATTAACCCTTGATAGCCATCTTGAATACCCAGCACAGCAATGTCGTTCGCTAAAGCAAACTTCACAACGGCGCGAATACACGCATTCATTCCCGGCGCATCGCCACCTGAAGTTAAAACCCCAATTTTCTTTATCGCATTCATCATTGCTAAAATTACATTTTTTCATTTACTCGAAAAAGTGGGAGGCATTTATGGAAAAGAAAAGAAATTGCATCTTTACGCTGTTATGATCTTCAGGAAAAAGAAATATCAATTCGAAAAACTGGATGACATGGAGTTGATCCATGTGTTTCTGCATGACAAAAACCACCTGAGCATTACAATATTATATGAACGATACGCTCACCTCGTAATGGGTAGCTGCTTAAAATACCTGAAGAACAAAGAAAATGCCCAGGACATCACACTGAAAATCTTTGGTGAATTGGCCGAAAAACTCCAAAAACACACCATTCAGCATTTCAAATCTTGGTTGTATCAAGTAACGCGCAATGAATGCCTGATGTATTTGAGAAAGCAAAAAGGGAAGCACCAACACCAGATCGAAACAATCCCTCTGGCCGATTCAAATGACGAAGAATCAGCACTAATTATAGAAAAAGAAGAACAACTGGTCCTTTTGGAACAGGCGATCAACACACTAAAAGATGAACAAAAACAATGTATCGAACTTTTCTATCTGCAGGATCAATCCTACCAGGAGATCTGCGATACATTAAACATCTCTTTAAACACGGTAAAAAGCGCCATTCAAAATGGCAAACGCAATATAAAAATTTGGATGGAACGCCATGAAAACAACAAAACCAGAGCATAACAAGCCCTTTCTCGACGATTTTGATCGAGATGCCCGAGAAGGTTGGAGCGAAAGCGGACTCTCGGAAACCGCCAGTATGCGGGAACTAGATGAGGCTTTTAAAGGTGTAAATCGAGGAGTTCGGACAAAGTCCTGGATGACATTCGTTTTATTGACTATCGGAATCATCGGAGCCTTGGGCACACTTTTCTTTTTGAACTATGGAGAAAACCAAGAGTCTTCTCAAAAATCCATGTCGGTGGTGATCGAACAGACCGACCTGCAACTTCCTGAACACATCGACACATTGGTTGAATTGCCAAAATCGGAACAAATCTCCATTCAGGATATTCAAACCATACAGGAAAAGGTTAAGAAACAAAGCAAAAAAGAAACGGAAAACTCGACGACTTACACGCCAGAGTTCATTACCATGATCGAACAAATGGAGCCACTTCCAGTTGAAATCGAACATACCGCAATCGTACTCAAACAGAAAACCGGAAAGGAAATTTATTTGAATCAATTAAAAGCGATTGACTACAGCGCATACCGAACCAAACCAACAGTTGAAATTGAGCAGATCATATTAACAGGCGTTCCGGCAGATATGGAAAATGAAGGGGCTACAGGTGAAGAAAGCACCACCAAAATAGTCCAGATCCCATACATGGATTACCTGGAAAAAACGCTTGGCTACATTTCAAAAGAAAGATGGAAACAAGCACTCGGAAGGTTGGAGGAAATTTTAGCTACCTATTCGGATGATGTGAACGCGCATTTTTATTCCGGTTGGTGTTATTATAATCTTGCGCAATACGACCAAGCTTCCTCTCATTTTTCCGCATGCTTGCAACTCGACTTCGCTAATTTCAACGAAGAAGCATTGTGGTACCTCGCCAAATCGAAACAAGCCTCCGGACAAACGGCTGATGCCAAACAACTTTTCCAAGAGATCAAAAGCCAAAAGGAGTATTATTCGAAACAAGCGGAGAAAGAGCTGAAAACCATCAAATAAAAATCCCCGCTATTAACGGGGACTTTATTAGTTACGAGCTAATCTTTTCAATAATACATTTGGTCGATAGCGGTCTTCCCCATATTCTTCAAATAGTTCTTGAAGTCTATTTAATACAACAGGAAGACCAATTTCTTCTGACCAAGTCAACAATCCTTTCGGATAATTCACACCTTTCGTCATTGCCAAATCGATATCTTCTTTAGAGGCAATATTCAAATAAAGTGCATCGTACGCTTCATTGATCAACATCGCCAAGATGCGATCCAGAATTTGTTTTCCTAAAACCTCATCCCGATTTGGCTCCGGCATGACTGAACCTTCGGCATAAGAATAATATCCCCGGCCACTTTTTCTTCCATAAAATCCTGCTTCCGCATGGCGTTTCTGTGTAAACGACGGCTTAAAACGCGGATCGAAATAAAATGCGCTGAACACTGATTCGGTAACTGCGTAATTAATATCATTTCCGATGTAATCCATCAAAGTGAAAGGCCCCATCTTGAAACCACCCAATTCGGTCATCGCCCAATCGATCGTAGCAAAATCAGCCATTCCTTCTTCATAAATGCGAAGCGCTTCCCCATAAAATGGACGTGCAACTCGATTCACGATAAATCCAGGTGTGTCTTTGCAAACTACCCCGATCTTTTTCCAGCTTGCGATCAAGTCTTTACATACCTGAAGCGTTTCTGCACTTGTTTGAACAGCTGGAATGATCTCAACCAACGGCATCAATGGCGCAGGATTGAAAAAGTGGATACCAATAACTCGGTCCGATTTCTTCAAAACGGATCCAATGGATGCTATAGACAAGGATGAAGTATTTGAAGCCAATATGCATGAATCAGAAACTACGGCTTCCATTTCTTTGAAAACGGTATGTTTCACTTCAATTCGTTCCACAATAGCCTCTATCACCAGATCACAAGAAGCAAAACCAGAAACACTATTCACCAATTCGATGCGATCCAAAATGGCAACCTTTCCACTGGCATCTAATGATCCTTTCTCGATCATGCGATCAAAGACTTTTTGATATCCAGCAAATGCTTTTTCTAATTGTGCTTGATTCACGTCAACCAGAACCACTTCATGTCCGGCTTGTGCAGCAACTTGAGCGATACCCGCCCCCATTGTTCCTGCTCCTAGTACACCTATTTTCA
>JBMLQF010000088.1:0-3694 GCA_049241705.1 Fluviicola sp.
AACCCGCGACCCCGACCTTGGCAAGGTCGTGCTCTACCAACTGAGCTATTCTCGCAATATATTACTGTTTCGCTTGCGCGACCGTTCCACGTTCGGAATCGGGTTGCAAATCTAATAATTCATTTCCTCAATTTGCAAGTGCCAACTTATTTTTTTTTGAAAAAAATGAATGGGTAGTGATCAACCTCCGGTTAACTTCTTGATTTCATTCAACTTCATAAGTGCCTCCACAGGAGTTAAAGTATTAATATCGATTGCAATTAACTGGTCGTGGATCTGTTCCAAAACGGGGTCATTCAATTGGAAAAAGCTCAATTGCATGTCGTTGGAAGCTTGAGCAACCACCTCGCGAATGGAGTCTTGCTGACCTGATCGGTGCTGCAGTTCCAATTGTTCCAACATGCGTTCGGCACGTTGTATGACTTTACCCGGCATTCCAGCCAATTTGGCTACATGTATACCGAAACTATGTTCGCTTCCCCCTTTGATCAGTTTTCTGAGGAAAATGATCTTTTGCCCCACTTCTTTCACTGAAACCGTATAGTTGTGAATCCGTGCGAACTGCTCTTCCATTTCGTTCAATTCGTGGTAGTGCGTTGCGAACAGTGTCTTTCCTTTGGCTGAGGGGTGTTCATGAATGTACTCCGCGATAGCCCATGCAATGGAGATCCCGTCGTAAGTACTAGTTCCACGACCGATCTCATCCAACAAGATCAAACTGCGATCCGAGAGATTGTTTAGGATACTCGATGTTTCGTTCATCTCCACCATGAAGGTCGATTCTCCGGAGGAAATATTGTCTGATGCCCCTACTCGGGTAAATATCTTGTCAATGATGCCGATCTCTGCAGCACTAGCCGGAACAAAACTTCCAATCTGAGCCAAGAGTACGATCAAGGCGGTTTGTCTCAATAATGCACTTTTACCGGCCATGTTCGGTCCGGTAATCATGATGATCTGTTGGGAATCTTTATCTAAAAAGACATCGTTCGGTACATAGTTTTCGCCTGCTTTCAATTGCTTTTCAATCACCGGATGGCGTCCATCTTTAATGGTTAGCGCAAAACCATCGTTTACTTGCGGTTGATGATAGTCGTTTTTATGTGCGATCTCAGCAAACCCGATAAGGCAGTCGAGCTGTGCGATTAACTGAGCATTTTTCTGGATTGGAGCAACAGACAAGGACAGTTTCTGAACCAATTCTTGGTAGATTTTGGCTTCGATCGCCGCAATTTTCTCCTCGGCTCCCAGAATTTTGGTTTCGTATTCTTTGAGTTCAGGGGTGATGTAACGTTCGGCATTCACCAAAGTTTGTTTGCGGATCCAATCTTCCGGCACCTTGTCTTTATGCGTGTTTCGAACCTCTAAATAATAGCCAAACACATTGTTGAAAGCGATCTTCAGGCTAGGAATCCCAGTTCTCTCCGATTCGCGTTCCTGCATGGCTTCCAAATAATCTTTTCCACCTTCTGCAATGTTACGCAGTTCATCCAATTCCTGGTTAATACCGTTTGCTACTACTGGACCTTTTCCTAATAAGGTTGCCGGTTCGTTCAGGATGGTTTTGTCTATCAACCCGATCACATCAGAACAGTCGTCCAAATGTTCCGCCACTTGCTTCAAAAGAGGTGTTGATTCATCGGAGCAAACTTGCTTGATCGGCGCCATGTGCTCTAAAATACTGGAAAGTGCCCGCAATTCTTTCGGGTGAATACGACCGACGGCTACTTTCGAAACGAGGCGTTCCATATCGCCAATTTCTTCTAACTCGTCAATGATCCGACTGCGAAGTTCGTCATTCGTGTATAGCGATGCCACGGCTTCTTGTCGGGCTGTTATTCGATCTACTTGTTTCAAAGGCAATACCATCCAGCGGCGCAATAAACGCGTTCCCATTGGGGTGCGGGTGGCATTGATCGTATCAAAAAGTGTTCTTCCATTCTCGTTCAGTGGCGAGATGATTTCTAAATTGCGAATGGTGAACCGGTCCAGCCACACGTATTTTTCTTCTTCTATACGTTGGATCTGGGTGATGTGTCCCAACTGATCGTGTTGTGTTTCGCCGATGTAATGCAATATTGCGCCAGCAGCGATCTGTCCATATACGAGTTCGTCTACGCCAAATCCTTTCAAAGAATTGGTCTGGAAATGATTGGTTAATTTCTCGGTAGCGAAATCGGAGGTAAACACCCAATCTTCCATACGGAAAGTGTAGTGTCGACTACCAAAGTGTTCTTCAAAGAATTTCGTTTTGTTCTTCTGGAACAGCAATTCACTCGGTTCGAAGCTTTGGATCAATTTCTGAATATATTCCTGATTGCCTTGCGCAACGAAGAATTCTCCTGTGGTGACATCCAGAAAAGCTGCCCCGAAAAAAGTCTTGTCCACATGAATGGCAGCCAGGAAATTGTTATTGTGTCCGTCCAAGATCTTGTCGGAAAACGCAATTCCCGGCGTCACCAATTCCGTTACACCACGTTTCACAATGGTCTTGGTCATTTTCGGGTCTTCCAACTGATCACAGATCGCTACGCGGTGACCGGCACGGACCAATTTTGGAAGATATGATTCCAGTGAGTGGTGCGGAAACCCTGCTAATTCTGTCTCTGATGAAGAACCTGCACCTCTTTTCGTGAGAACGATGCCCAAAACTTTACTGGCAACAACCGCATCCTGACCGAACGTTTCGTAAAAATCTCCGACGCGAAACAATAACAAGGCCTCTGGGTATTTGGCTTTGATCTGATTGTATTGTTTCATCAATGGCGTTTCGGCCGGATTTTTCTCTTTTTTGGACACGTCTCTGATTATTGATTCGAACCCTCAAAAATACGTCGAAGTGCCATGTTGTTCACACCTTTCCCCCGATCTTTTATTAACAATATTCCAACAGAACCGCACCTCTTTTTCGTAGCCAAATTCCACCTGAAACAGTATCTTTGCCGCATGACGCAAAATCGCAAGTTAAAGTTGTGGGAACTAGAGCGGGTGGACGAGACAGCTTTCAAACAGCAGGAAAAATTTCCGGTGATCATCGTCCTGAATGATATTCGCAGTCTGAACAACATTGGAGCATTCTTTCGGACAGCAGATGCATTTAACGTTGAAAAGATCTATCTCTGTGGAATTACGGCAACGCCACCACATCGCGATATTCAAAGAACAGCCTTGGGAGCTACCGAAACGGTGGAATGGGAGCATGCTTCCAGTATCCTAGAAGTTGTTCATAAATTAAAAAAAGAAGGGACGGTTGTTTGTAGCATTGAACAAGCAGAAAAGACGGTGTTGTTGCAAGATGTACCACAGTTACCAGGTGAACGTTTTGCCCTTGTTTTTGGAAATGAAGTGAACGGGGTGGATCAGGATGTGATCGATGCCTCAGATGTGATCCTAGAAATTCCGCAGTGGGGAACCAAACACAGCTTAAACGTTTCTGTATGTGCCGGGATCGTGATGTGGGAATTTGCCAAGCGATTTGGAGCCTGAATCAAGAAAGGTGACTTCGGTTACAAAACAATTTCCGGATTCACCTGTTAGAAGAACTATTGACTATTTTTGCCCAAGTTTTAGGAAGAACAAAACATGATTGAAACAGATATTATTATCATCGGAGCAGGACCTGTAGGCTTGTTCACTGTATTTGAAGCGGGATTATTGAAGTTGCGTTGTCATTTGATCGACTCGCTGCCACAGC
>JBMLQF010000089.1:0-4905 GCA_049241705.1 Fluviicola sp.
AGGCTTTCTGAAGCATTGCTTTCAGTTCATTGAGCATTAGTGCTGTTGCTCCCCAAATAAAAAGGTCATTTTGTACAAAATGAGGGACTTGTTTCAAGATTATGCCGTTCGGTTGTTTGATGTCACGCAATGTTACAGATTCAGTAGTGAAAAGCGTTGGTAAATCTAATGTGTGCAAACTGTTTACCTCTCTAGGCGACAGTTGAAAATCGGAGGGTTGATCTTGAATAATGAATACATGTGGTTCAACTAAGAACTGACTAACGGGAATGTATACGTTTGTCAATTTACCAATTCGTTCAGAGTTGGATATATCTAAGCCAATTTCCTCTCTGGTCTCACGTACAGCCGTTTGCGTCAAGTCAAGATCAAAATCTTCGAATTTTCCACCCGGAAAACTGATCTGACCGCTGTGTGTGCCCTCGTAAGTTTGCCGCTGTGTAACAATCGTTGATAGATTTCCTGCTGTGTTCTGAAAGAGTAAGATCGCAACAGCTGAAAGTCTGTATGGAGCACCGTTGGCGATAGCGGCCTGACTACTTCCACGCATCGGTAAGAACTCGTGGTGCGCGGCTTCTCCTGGCAACTCACGTTCGAAAGCGACTCGCAGCTGGTCTAGATTCATTTCTTGCTTTTTACGCTATGCAGGATGTGTTTAAAATCATCCATAGAATAATTCATCAAAGATTTGTTCGTGATGAATTGAAACACATAGAATTCGTTCTTTATTTTGATCGTTGCAAGTGCATAGCGCATCTCTTCACCATAAAAATTATTGGAATCACCGTGTAATACTTGAATGACGCCTTGTTTGGTTGGTGTATTGAAAAGATCCTTTTTAACAGACAATCCGCCATCTTGTAGGGATTGATAACGTTTATAGGCATACGCATCTTGGAAGGTGTTTAGTAGGTCTTCCTCAATAATGAAATCTTGCACGAAAGCACGGCTTTTGTCTACAGGTAAAAAGCGCTCAACAGAAAAGTACATGCCAATTCGCTGTTGATGAAAGGTGTTGGAATGATTGGTGATCGTAAATCGCGTTGAGAAGCTCTTTTTAAAACTAGAGGGTAATTGAAAAGTGATATTCTTATAGCTGAATTTTTTGTCCAGATTAAAATTATAATCATTGGATTTAAACTCCTCAAAAGTTTCCTGTGTTCCTTCTTCATCAACACAAGCACTGAACATGAGCAAGCAACAAAACGAGGCGATCAGAAATTTCATGCTACCAAAATAAGGAAATATTCGGTTCAAGCCTAAAAAGAAAAAAGCTGCATTGCTGCAGCTTTTCCTTATGCGTCGATTTTCGCGTATTTCGCATTTTTCTCAATGAATTCACGTCTTGGTGGAACTTCATCCCCCATAAGCATGGAGAAGATCTGATCACACTCAGCAGCGTTTTCAATAGTTACCTGGCGCAATGTTCGCTTTTCAGGATTCATGGTTGTTTCCCATAACTGCTCAGCGTTCATCTCTCCCAAACCTTTGTAACGTTGTACGTTTACAGAAGAATCAGCACCATTACCTTTCAATTCCTGGATCAAACGGTCACGCATGTCTTCATTCCATGCATACTCTGCTTTGGTTCCTTTTTTCACTTGATACAGTGGCGGAGTTGCAATGTAAACATATCCGTTTTCAATCAATTCTTTCATGTAACGGAAGAAGAATGTCAAAATCAACGTTTCGATATGCGAACCATCCACGTCGGCATCACACATGATGATGATCTTATGGTAGCGTAATTTTTCAAGGTTCAATGCTTTGGAATCTTCTTCAGTTCCGATTCGAACTCCCAATGCGGTATAAATGTTCTTGATCTCTTCGTTTTCGAAGATCTTGTGTTGCATTGCTTTCTCCACGTTCAAGATCTTTCCGCGCAAAGGCATGATCGCTTGGAAGTGACGGTCACGACCTTGTTTCGCCGTACCACCCGCCGAGTCTCCCTCGACGAAGTAGATCTCGCACATAGAAGGATCTTTCTCCGAACAGTCAGCTAATTTACCAGGCAAACCTGATCCGCTCATTACGTTCTTACGTTGAACCATTTCGCGTGCCTTGCGAGCAGCATGACGTGCACGAGCAGCCAAGATCACTTTGTCCACGATCATCTTCGCTTCATTTGGATGTTCTTCCAAATAAATAGCCAACATTTCAGAAACCCCTTGAGATACCGGAGCTGTTACCTCGCGGTTACCCAATTTGGTTTTAGTTTGTCCTTCAAACAATGGCTCCTGAACTTTTACGGAAACAACAGCTGTCAAACCTTCACGGAAATCATCCCCGTCGATCTCGATCTTTTCCTTTGCCAACATACCGCTATCCGTAGCGTATTTTTTCAAGGTATTCGTCAAACCACGACGGAATCCGGATAGGTGAGTACCTCCTTCGTGTGTGTTGATGTTGTTAACGTAAGCCTGGATATTCTCCGTGTAAGAAGTATTGTAAGTCATTGCAACTTCAACTGGAATACCATCGCGTTCTCCTTCGAAGTAGATCACATCCGGGATCAAAGGCTCACGATTGCGGTCTAAGTACTGAGCGAACTCCTGCAAACCACCTTCAGAATAGAACTTGTCGTTTCTTGGTTCGCCATTTTCATTCAAATCGCGCAAATCTTGCAAGGTGATCGTAATTCCTTTGTTCAGGAACGCCAACTCGCGCAAACGAGCCGCCAAGGTATCGTAGTTGTATTCGGTAACATCAAAGATGCTTGTATCCGGTTTGAATGTTACTTCTGTACCGGTCTTGTTTGATTCACCGATTACTTTAACATCATATAAAGGCTTACCAATGTTGTATTCCTGTTGGAAAATCTTTCCTTCGCGGTGAACAACAGCGCTCAAATGTGTTGACAAAGCATTCACACACGAAACCCCTACACCGTGCAAACCACCGGAAACCTTGTATGTATCTTTGTCGAACTTACCTCCGGCGTGTAACACTGTCATTACGATCTCAAGAGCAGACTTCCCTTCTTTCGTATTAATTCCAGTAGGAATACCACGACCGTTATCTACAACTTTGATTGAATTATCTTCATTGATGCTCACGGAAATGGTGTCACAGTGTCCTGCAAGCGCCTCATCGATCGAGTTATCTACAACTTCATATACCAAGTGGTGGAGACCTTTCACACCTACATCACCGATGTACATACCGGGACGTTTACGCACTGCTTCTAATCCTTCGAGGACTTGAATATTATCCGCTGAATAATCGTTATTCTTTAATTCTTCACTCATAATTTGATTCTATGATTTCGCCGATTAGGCATGCAAGCAAAGATAAGGATTCAGGAACAAAAAAGAGGGACTCAAATCAGCTTGAATCCCTCTTTTTATCCACAATTTATGTAGTTATTAACGATAAATCTCAGATCATTTTTCCGGACGATCGTTTTAGTTCTCAATCCAAGATATTACCGTCGGATCGGTTGGCAAAGTAGCTGGTTCAACCACCATTTCCAATTTCCCGTCAACACCTATCAGATATTTTTGGAAATTCCAACCAACTTTGTTGTCGGAGTGTCCATTCAGATCTTTCGTTGTCAAGAATTTATACAAAGGATGCATATCTTTTCCTTTTACCGAGATCTTGCTCATCATCGGGAAAGTAACACCGTAATTCTTGCTGCAAAAAGTAGCGATCTCTTCATCCGTACCCGGCTCTTGTGCCAAGAAATTATTCGCCGGAAAGCCAATGATCACAAAATTCTTATCCTGGTACTTCTTGTAGATCGTTTCCAATTGCTCGTATTGTGGTGTAAGCCCGCATTTTGAAGCAGTATTGACGATCATCACTTTTTTACCCTTTAATGAGGAAAGATCGAATTCATTTCCATTGATATCTTTCACTTTGAACTGATAAATGGTATGGTCTTCGCTCTTCGTCATACAGGCAAGACTTACAATGGCAAGACAACTAATTAAAAATACTTTCATGTGTACTGTTTTCTCGTTTTTCAATTATAGAACAAATTGCGCAAAAAAAAGTTGTAAAAGGCAACCTTTTTTGCGTTTTATCGAAAAACAGTTTATGCGGTCGATAGTACTTGTTGCATTTTTGTTGCTCACTCAGCTTGTCTTTTCTCAGTTAAAAGGGAATTGGCAGGGTTTGCTCATTCGTGATGGACAGAAGATCGAACAAGCAAGTATCATTTATCTTGAGTTTACCGGAGCTGCTGATTTCTGTGCGAGAACACGGGAGGAGATTCCTGGTAAAGACGGCTTTGTTGTGAAGAAACTGAAAGGCCAGATCACTGGAAATCATGCTGAAATAAAGCAAACGGTTGTCGAGAAGAAGAAGGATGTTTCCGGAAATCGCTGGTGTAATATGGAATTTGTGTTGGATTACATTGATTCAACGGGCTATTTACAAGGCAAATTTACTAGCGTGGAATGTCGCGGTGTATCTGGAAAGGTAGTTCTATACAGGACCAAGGAAGCGGTAACGGTAAATCCAACGGTGGTGGCCTTGCAGTCGTGGCGACCAATCTTTGTGGACGATCTGAAGAAAGGACGCAAGGCTCCAGAAATTCGCGATAAAGAACGCAAGAACTTTGTATTTCAACCGATCTATTTTGATTTTGATAAGACGGAGATCAAAGACGAATACAAGCCTTATTTGAACAATATGGTAAAAGTAGTCCTTGGGCATTCCGATCTGCGCATAAAGGTCACCGGACATACCGATGCCGTAGGTTCGGATATTTACAACGTGGACCTGAGTCAACGCAGAGCCCAGGCAATCATCGATTATTTTGTTTCGCAAGGATTGGCGCGAGATCGCATTCAGATCGAATTCAAAGGTGAAAAAGATCCCATTGCGGATAATGAAACGGAAGCCGGCAAACAATTAAACCGACGTGTTGATTTTTCCTTTATCTAACTCCTTTAAAAG
>JBMLQF010000090.1:0-24647 GCA_049241705.1 Fluviicola sp.
CTGCAGCATGAGTCAAGTATTCAAAAACGTTTGCACTTTTCAATAAAGCTTTTGTTGGAATACATCCCCAGTTCAAGCAGATTCCACCCAATGCATCGCGTTCAACAATAGCGGTTTTCAATCCTAATTGAGAAGCACGGATCGCTGTTACATAACCTCCAGGTCCACTTCCCAATACAATGATATCGTAGCTCATATGTGTCTTTTTTTTCTGATATAGTCACGAAAGTAATCAATTCCGTATAAATGAGCATCAATCTGGGCGCAAATCCTTTTACAGTGGATGGTTTCTGAAGGGTTTGTTATTTTTGGAGTATAAAATGAATCGTATGACACATTATCATATTTCCATTACCCATCCACATCAGCAGTTTATAAAATTTCGTGTTTTGTTTTCAGGCTTGCCGGAGAATGCTCTAATCCACCTACCGGTATGGCGTCCGGGTAGATATGAATTGGGGAATTTCGCCAAAAATGTTCGGAAATTTTCAGTCAACGATTCAGATGGTGTAGCCATTCCATTCGAAAAGACGGCTCTTTCTACCTGGGCTTTGAAGAATAAAGCACACCAAGTTGTAGAGGTTAGCTACGAGTATTTTGCTGCAGAATTGAATGCCGGTTCGAGTTATTTAAATGCAGATCAACTGTATGTGAATCCCGTGAATTGTTTCGTGTATTGTGATCAAAATAGCGACCGTGAACACTTAGTATCATTGGATATTCCTGAAGATTGGATTATCGCCTCTTCTTTGAAACAAGAGAGACGTGTTTTGAAGGCCGCTGATTTCCATGAATTAGCTGATTCACCCTTCATTTGTGCGAAACATTTGGTACATGGGGAATATACGGTTCAAAATACCAAATTCCATTTATGGTTTAATGGATATCAGCATGTTCCATGGGATAAATTAATTAAAGATTTCCGGGCTTTCACGAATTCACAGATGGAAAAGTTTGGAAGTTTTCCGGTGGATGAGTACCATTTTTTATTTCAAATTCTGCCTTATAAAGCTTATCACGGAGTAGAACACCTTAAATCGACCGTGATTGCTCTGGGACCTACTTTTGATGTGTTCGATTCTTTGTATACCGAATTGCTGGGTGTTAGTTCCCATGAATTGTATCATACATGGAATGTGAAGACCATCAGACCAATTGAAATGTTCCCGTATAATTATCAAAAGGAAAATTTATCGCGATTGGGATATCTGTGCGAAGGTGTTACAACCTACATGGGTGACTTATTCTTACTCAAAAGCGGTGTTTTCGGTTTGGAGCAGTATTTAAAAGAACTTAGTGTTCAATTTCAAAAGCACTTTGACAATCCCGGGCGTTTGAATTATTCTGTTGCGAATTCGTCTTTTGATACGTGGTTAGATGGCTATGTTCCTGGTGTTCCGGGCAGAAAAGTGTCAATTTATACAGAGGGATGCTTATTGGCTCTGGCAACCGATATTTTGTTACTGAAGAATTCTTCAGGCAAGACAGGTTTAGATGCGGTAATGCGCAAGTTGTATGAAGATGTTGCACAACAAGGGAAAGGTGTTGATGAAAATACTTATTGGAACTATTTGCAAACGTATGGAGGAGAGGAATTGAAGCAGTTGAAGGATCTTTATTTTTATGGTACCAACGATTATACAAGCTTATTGCAAGGCGTTTTAGATTTAGTTGGTTTGAAATTGGAAGTTGTTCCGTCAACACGTATTTCTGCTTCACTGATTGGAATTAAATTTCTTCCAAATGGTGCGAATGCTGTTGTTAAAAATATACTTCCGCAAAGTCCTGCAGATTTATCCGGATTGATGTTGGAAGATGAGATAATCGCTATCAACAATGTACTCCTAGGAGGAGAATTGGACAAGTGGATAACGTATTTCAAGGATGATAAGATCGTTCTGACAGTTCAACGTTCGGGTAGGTTAGTACAGATTGATCTGAACATTGGATCTTCTCCACTTGGTTATAAAGAATACAGGGTCAAGAAACTTGAACAGCAAAACGAGGAACAAAAATTGTTGTTTGATCAATGGATTCAATAATAAAAAAAGGGCCGAGGCCCTTTTTTTATTTGAGTAATGTGACGTGTCCGCGTTGGGTTAGCTTTTTATCGCTTTCGGTCACTTTAAATTGTATCACCCAGGTGTAAACACCTTCTTTCACAACACCATCCAAATAGGTTCCATGCCAACCTTGATTAACGTCATGAGATTCGAAAATAATTTCTCCCCAACGATCAAAAATCAACATAGTAAAGCTTTGAGGATCGAATCCTGAATAAAATACCGGGGTGAACATATTGTTGTGCTCATCACCGTCTGGTGTAAATGTATTCGGGACATAAAAAATCAATTCGTCTTCAATTACAACCGTCAAATAAGTCGTGTCAGGACATCCGTATTGATTATTAGCTGCGAGCATAACAGTATAGGATCCTGGAGTGCCGGGGTAGGAGTGACTAGGATTGGTCTCTGTACTACCCGTTCCATCACCGAAATTCCATGTATAACTCGTTGCATTCGATGAATTATTGAAGAATTGGAAGCTTGGATCAATTACTGTGTGCGTAGGGTCTCCTACCGAGGCATCAGCTATTGCATATGGATTTGCACAAACAAAATTTGGTATCGTAAGCGTGTTCTGACATCCCGCTGCAGATGTGGTAGTTAGTGTTACATCGAAACATCCAACCGTAGTGTAGGTATGTGAAACGCTTCCTGTTTGAGTTGAATTTGTACCGTCGCCAAAGTCCCATACTAAGCTACTACTAGCCGGTGCGCTTAAGTCGGTAAGATTAACCGTAAATGGAACACACCCATTTTTAATTGGAGCATTGAAGTTAGCCGTTGGAAGCGGATTTACTACAATGTTTGACGTTGCAGGTACAGCACAAGGTGCATTCAATGTATACGTGATTGTATGTGTTCCTGCTCCCGCAATGGATGGTGAAAATTGTCCAGATGCAGGGTTTGTGATGCCTGTTCCACTCCAAGTACCTCCTGGAGAGTTTACATTCAATAAAACGGCATTGTCATTTAAACAGAATGGTCCAGCTTGTGTAATGATCGGAGCCACACTCGGGTTCATCGCAAGTGTAGTTGAGGCTGTTCCTGAGCATCCGGCTAATGTTACAGTAACCGTATAGGTACCGGCATCGGCTGCGCTAACCGCTGCAACACTTGGGTTTTGCGTAGATGATGAATATGAACCAGGTCCACTCCAGCTATAGGAACTACCTGGAAGTCCAGTTGCCGTAAGATCCAATTGATCACCTGGACAAAGTGGGCCATTATTTTGAGCTGTTGGTACTGGTACCGGATTAACCGTTATCGTGAACGTTGTAGGTGTTCCTACGCAAGCACCAATCGCCGGTGTTACGGTTACAGTCCCGCTTTGTGCTGTGGTACTAGGGTTTGTTGCGGTAAAGCCCATTATATCTCCGTTTCCGGAAGCACCTAAACCAATAGACGTAGCACTATTCGTCCAGCTGTAAGTTACATTAGAGGAGGAGCTGCTGAATGATATTGGTGCCACAGCAGTATTGTGACATTGAGAAATATCTGTTACCGGGTCAACATTTGGTAATTCCGTAACTGTAATCTGGTAGGTTACCGGAGTTGCAGAACAACCATTTGCTGTTGCGTTAACTGTTACTGTACCACTGATTGCGCTGCTAGAAGCATTCGTTGCTGCAAATGCAGGAACATTTCCGTTTCCTGTTGCACCCAATCCAATTGCTGTATTTGAATTTGACCAACTTGTAGTCGCAGTTGCAGGAACAACGCTAATTGTAGTTTGAGGGACGTTAGCATTTTCACAGGCTGTAACATCAGTGATTGCAGAAATTACAGGTGTAGGGTTAATTGTAATAGAGAAGTTAACTGGAGTTCCGACGCATGTTCCAATAGACGGTGTAACGGTTACCGTACCAGAAATTGGAGCAGCACCTCCATTTGTTCCCGTGAAAGTCGCGATGTTTCCATTACCGCTTGCTGCTAAACCAATAGATGTGTTGGTATTTGTCCAAGCAAATGTAGCTCCAACTGGATTACTCACGAAGGCTGCTGGCGAAACAGCTCCTCCACATTGCGTAATATTAGTAGGTACGGTCATTGTTGGGGCAGGCGTAATTGTAATTACGTAAGTGTGGGTTGTACCAATACATCCATTTAAAGTAGGAGTTACTACAACGTTTCCTGAAATGGCAGAACCAGTTGCATTTGTACCAACAAAAGTCGGCTGGTTTCCGGCGCCGTTTGCTCCTAGTCCTATTGCTGTATTAGAATTTGTCCAAGTGAATGTCGCTCCAGCAGGTGAACTTGTAAAAGCTGTAGCGCTAACATTGTTACCAGTACAAACGCTAATGTCTGGATTGGCAACTACAGTTGGAGTAGGGAAGATCGAAATTGTATAGTTAACCGGTGTTCCCGAACAACCATTGACAGTTGGAGTCACAGAGATTGTACCCGAAACAGTAGCTCCTGTAGTATTGGCTGCAGCTGTAAAACTTGGCTGATTTCCTGTGCCTGATGCACCTAAACCAATGGCGGTATTTGAATTTGACCATGCTGTTGTACCACCAACCGGAGTTGTTGTAAATGTTCCAGCTGGCACAGTCGCACCTGGACAGTATGAAGCAGCAGCTGGCACTGTTACAGTTGGAATTGGTTTAATCGTGATCGTATAAGTAGACGTAGGTCCTGTACAACCATTTAGGGTTGGTGTAACCGTTACCGTGGAAACGATGTTGGAGGTTCCTGTATTGGTTGCAGTGAATGACGGCTGATTGCCTGTTCCACTTGCACCCAAACCTGTAGCAGTATTGTTATTGGCCCATGTGAAAGAAGCCCCGGTTGGTGTACTTGAGAATGTAGTTGAAGGAACCGTTGTCCCGGCACATTGAATGATAGGTGTTATGGCAGTAACCGTTGGACGCGGATTGATCGTAATGGTGAAGGTAATTGGCGTACCATTACATCCATTCAGTGTAGGTGTTACAGTGATCGTTGCAGAAATGGGTGTAGAACCTGTATTAGTTGCCGTAAAAGAAGGCAAATTACCAGTGCCGCTTGCACCCAAGCCAATAGCGGTATTACTATTTGCCCAACTGAATGTAGTACCTGCCTGTGGTGATGAAAACGTCGTAATAGGAACGGTTGCACCAGCACAATGTGTTTGATTGGCTTGCGCGGTGACTGTTGGAAGAGGTTTTACAGTGATGGTAATGTTTTGGGTGTTCGTGCACCCGGCTGTTGTTCCTGTAACACTATAGGTAGTGGTGACGGTAGGCGTTGCCGTGACCGAAGAACCCGTACTTGCGGATAAGGTGGCTGCGGGCGACCACGAATACGTGGACGCACCAGAAGCATTCAATGTGGTAGATGTTCCCGCACAGATAGACGTGTTCGGACTGGATACAGAGATCGATGCCGAGTTGACAACAATTGTTGTTGAAGAAGCTGCATTACACGGTGCAGTACCAATAGCATAATTGATCGTATGTGTACCAACACCTGCTGTTGCAGGGTTAAACATACCTGTTGAAGAAACACCCGGACCTGTCCACGTTCCACCCATGTCAGCTGCCGTTAATTGAACAGGAGCTGAGGTTGTACAAAATGGTCCAACTGGAGTAATAGCTGGGTTTGGAGGTCCTGTTTGAGCTCCAGGGGGTGGTCCAAGATTTAAGGTGAAACTAGTACTCGTACCAGACCAGTTTTCAACCAAAATCATGAGGTCTTGTCCAGCAACCACATTGGGTGCTGGTACAGAGCTAGCACATGGAAATGCGTTTCCGAACTGGTTACAACCACTGGATGCAGAAGCGTAATTACAACCGATTTCATTAGCCGGGTTGGTGATCGCAGTACAAGGCGCTACCCCAGCAGGAATATTGAATACCGCTACATCCAAAAATCCGGTAGTGCTGCTACCGTCAATTTGCATGTTCAATGGGCCAGACTGCGTGATGTGCAGAATGATATAGCCCATATTCGGTCCAAAGAAGTCCAGACACGAACTTACTACTGTCCCTGGGGTCACAAAAGTAAACGGTCCAGCCGTACCCGGAGTACAAATGGATGTGTTCGTATTACATTGCGCATTTAATTGGCTTGTCATGAATAAGACACTCATGATCAACCCGATGGATTTAATGAACTTCATGACCGATATAAGAAAAATGAGATACTAATTCGTTGATCATCTCTGCCGTTGGAGCAGACGAATAGGTGACACGAATCTTATTTTCAGACAACAAAACATCGATTGCAGTAACGTAACTGTAATAACTCATTAATCGACTTTGAATGCGCTGAACCTTTTCCTGAGGAATAGCCTGATAAAACGGGAATTCAATTTGATTCGTGCCAGACATGTTTACGATCGCTTTGGGAACATGGCCCAAACCGTAAAGCTGGGAATCGATCGCGCTCGTAGATGTACCTGACGCAATAAGTACTTCGCGTTGTGTCAATAGTTCTTGTACAGTGCTCTGAGCATAGGCTCCAGCTGTCAAGCCAAGACTGAAAATCGATAGGAAAACCAATCGTTTTGTCATAAGTTGTAGTTTAGAAGTATTGTTTTAATCGTCCAAAGTAAAATGAACTCGAATTCAAAACGAGGTAAATTTAAATTGGTTGCCCCTAATTCACAACTAAAATAACATTGATTTACTACAGGTTATAAACAAAAAAAAGCGACCCAAGGTCGCTTTTGATTTTTTAAAACTTATAACTAACGCCCATACTCGGTAGTAATGGGAACTGATAAATGACATCGTTCGTTACGCGGTTCACGTAGAAAATATTGTTTCTGTCGTACACATTCGTTAACGCACCAACAAGCTCCAATTCACTTTTGTTTTTGAACTTGAATTGTTTTTTAACCGTAATATCCAATCTATGATAATAAGGCAAACGCTTGCTGTTAAATGTACCAAGCAAGATGCCGATGTCAGAAGAATTGGTTGTGGTGTAATCTGTGGATACCCCTCCGCTGAAATCATCCGGTTGATAGAAACCTGTTGTTGGGGTAAATGGCAAGCCTGAACCTAGGTTCCAACGAATGTTCAATTCCAATGTTTTGTTCTTTCCGAACAAGTACGAACCAACTAAGTTAACGTTATGACGGCGGTCGAATACTGGGAAATATTCAATGAATCCATCCCAACGCGTTGATTTACCCAATGAATACACTCCCCAAAGGAATAAACGGTCTTTGGAATACTTGATTAATACATCAACTCCGTATGATTCACCTGATTCGATCAAGAAGTCTTTTTTCAAAACGTCGTCTTTATCAGAGAACTCAGCGACATCTTCGTAGATCTTATTTACGTTGATGTTACTCAATTGAGGAAAGTACTTGTAATAGGCCTCAATGTTCACATTGATATACTTATTGAAATCATATTCGAATCCGGCAATTGCGTGCCAAGACACTTGCAGTCCGTTCTTCGGATTCTTTTCTGTTCCAGTTTCCGTAATGAATGTTTCTTGAACGTTAGTCGGTGCACTCAAGAGACCGTTGAACAAGTTAACCACATCGCGATCAGAGGAAGCTGAGGTAAAGTTTTGAGTGTAACGACCTCCAGATAACTTGAAGCGCAATTTTTCAGTAGCATTGATCTTCATTCCCAAACGAGGCTCCAATGCGATTGTACTCAAGGATGAATACACTTGTAAGCGAACGCCAGGTTGAATGACCAATCGTTTTGTTACTTTCTTATAGTTTGCGTAGGCACCAATTTCCGTCGTGAAGTTCTCGTTCTTGATCTCTGTTTTCGTTTCATTGAAAGTCAAGTAACGGGTGTTGAACAAGGTAACACCTAAACCATAATCAAATTGACTTTCCCCTTTCAGGAAGTATGTAAAGTCAAATCCCATATCTGCACCTCCGATTGAACTGGTGCGAGGTTCGCTTCCTTCTTCTAAAAAGGTCGTTTCGTATCTTGAGCCATTCACATGACCTTTAATAAAGATAGGTGAGCCGCTTGGTACAAGTAAAAAACTCATTCCGCCACCACTTTGATTAAAACTTAAAGTTGCAACGCTGTCATAAACAACTTTATCGCGATTGTGGAAACCATATATGGATGTTTTAGAACCTCCATTTGAAAAGAATGTAACCTTTCCGTATGCATCCGTAAATTCAAAAGGCAATCCATTACCATTATTAACGCCTCTGTACAATTGTTCTGAAGTGTAAGGCAAAAGGGAATGTTTTCCAGAAAGAACGTAAGAAGCACCTCCACCATTCTTATTCTTGTACATAGGTCCTTCTAAAACCAATTTCCCCAAGAAAGGCGAAACAGATACTTTCCCTCCAAAGTCTTTTTTGTTTCCATCGCGATACGTGATGTCCATAACCGAAGAAATACGCCCTCCATAGCGTGCATCAAAACCTCCCGTGTAAATATCCACGTTCTTAACCAATTCAGTTTCGAAAATCGAGAAGAAACCGATCGAGTGGAATGGATTGTAAATTGTCATACCATCCAATAATACCTTGTTCTGAATTGGCGTACCACCACGTACATACAATTGTCCTCCTTGGTCACCCGTGGTAACTACACCTGGTGTAACTGAGAATGCCCCAACTACATCGTTTTCAGCACCCACTGCTGGGATTCGTTCCAATCCTTTTTTATCCAACTTGATTTGAGACATCAAAACTTCCGTAGTTTTGGCTTTCGCCTCTGCAGAAATTACTACCTCTTCAATGTTTCCTGTATTGTCAGGAGCAAGTAAGTCGATACGCAAATCGGTGATTCCAGTTGCTTTTTCAACTTTTACTTCGCGTTCGTATAATTTGTAGTTAATATCCTCAATGCGACAAACATAAGTACCCACTTTTACCTTGGGAATAGAGAAGAATCCGTTGACATCAGAAGATGCTCCCAAGATCGATTCGCCTTTCACAGTTGGGATCAATAGAACTTGCTCGAAAGGTAAAGGTTCACCAGTTTCTCCGTCATAAATAAATCCGCGCACGGTATGTTCCTGTGCATAGCTGAATCCGATTCCACAGAAAAGAGAAATAAGGAAGAGGAAAAGTTTCATGTTCATTGCAGTTTTTTGAAGTGGTCGAAGTTACGGAATTAACAGTTATTAGCAAATGGATTTTGTCATTTTTGACCAAGTGGTCGTTTTATTGATTGAACGGAGAATTTTATTGGTTTTTAAGCGACTGTTTAGCTGCTTCCCAATAGCTGTCCATTTCAGCTAGGTCCATGTCTTCAATGGATCTTCCTGATTGCGAGATTAGTTCTTCCATTAACATAAAACGACTGATAAACTTGCGGTTGGTGGTTTCAAGGGCGTCTTCAGCACTGATGTTCAAAAAACGCGCATAGTTAATCATGGAGAAAAGTACATCGCCAAATTCAGCCTGGATCTGTTCGGAATCATTTGCCAGTTGCGCTTCATGTAATTCCGTGAATTCTTCGATCACTTTATTCTTAACATCATCTATTGAATCCCAATCAAAGCCAATGCCTTTTACTTTTTCTTGAATTCGCATGGCCTTGATTAACGCGGGTAAGGTGTTCGGAACTCCTTGTAAAACAGATTTCTTTCCCTCTTGCAATTTGATCTTTTCCCAATTCGCTTTAACTTCTTCTTCCGTTGTCGCCTCAACATCTCCATATATATGCGGATGCCTGTGAACGAGTTTGTCGCAGATACCATGAAGTACATCGGTGATGTTAAAGGCATCGATCTCGCTTCCTATTTTGGCGTAAAAAACCATGTGTAATAAGAGGTCCCCGATTTCACCTTTCAAACCATCCATATCATTCTGAATAATCGCATCTGAAAGCTCATAGGTTTCCTCGATTGTCAGGTGTCTCAAAGTTTCGAAGGTTTGTTTTTTGTCCCAAGGGCACTTTTCGCGCAGATCGTCCATGATATTCAAAAGTCGAGCAAATGCTACCAAGCGCTGGTCGTCCGGATTGATCGAAATTGATGCTGTTTTCATAAAACAAAAATACATCAAAGAAAAGATGTAAATTTGGTTATGCGTTTTTTACAGGTTTTTCTTCCGTTTTTGACTTGCGCAAGCGTATGGGCTCAAGGACCTGTCTTCGATGAATGGTCGTTGCAATTCAAGGTGAAAAGTGGTTTTTTAGCTGCTCACCGTGGAACAATGAGTCATTTGTACAAGGATCGTGTTGTTGCAGGTGAAGTTTCAATTTACAAACGAGTTTACGCAGATAAGCCGTGGGCGGAGTCCTATAAGAATCCATTTGTCGGTTTTACCCTTTATGGGTCCAATCTGGGCAATCGAGAAATATTGGGTTATGGTTTCGGAACATATGGTTTTATCGAATTTCCGTTCGCACGTTCCAAAGCACATTATTTATCAGCAAAACTTGGTGCGGGTTTGGGTTTTGTTACCAAAGTTTTTGACCAACAGACGAATCCTAAGAATGTGGCGGTGAGTAGTCATGTGAATGCCTTGCTGTGTTTAGGTGTCTCTGGCAGATGGCAATTCTCTGAAAAACATTCCTTGATTTATGGTTTGGATATGACTCATTTTTCGAATGGTGCCTCGAAAGTCCCCAATTTGGGGTTGAACATTCCCTATATTTCTTTAGGATATGGTTATCGCATAGGACTATCTGCTCCGGGTAGTGTTGAACCAGCAACCGAAATCGTAAAAACGCCTTGGTTGAGAAACTGGAAGTTTACTGCAATTGGAATCTTAAGTAGCAAGGAAATTTTTCCGACGACAGGAAAAAATTATCCTGTTTTTGCATTGAGTAATATGGTTCATAAACGTTTCCGCGAAAAGGTGGGCATGGAAGTGGCCTTAGATCTTGTAAGCAAGCAATCTATTTTTGATTATCGGGCATATATTCCGAAGACGCAATGGACGATTTTTCAAGTGGGTGCATATATAGGGTATATGTTGCCTTTGGATCGCTTGAATTTTTCTCTGGGAATGGGAGTTTATCTGAAGGATCGATATGATGCGGATGATGAATTTTACCACCGAGTTGGAATGCGCTATCGATTCGATAATGGATTGCTCTTGAATTTAGTGCTTAAATCACATTGGGCCAAAGCGGATTATGTGGAATGGGGCGTAGGTTACACCTTTAATTGGAAAAAGTAATGAGTTATAGAATCTTGTTCTTTGCGGCTTTCCTGTTTATGGGATTCCAATCGTGTAAAAAAGCGGAAGATCGCTCGTGTTTTAAAGCTACCGGAGATGAAGTCACAAAAGAGATTCCATTGGGGTCTTTTGAGTTTATGGAATTGTATCCGCATCTTGAATATGAATTGATCCAGGACAGCTTGGACAAATTAGTCATAACCGGTGGTGAAAACGTGGTGAATTTTGTTGATGCTTCGATAGCAGATAATCGTTTGTACATTAAAAATAAGAATCGTTGTCCCTTCTTTCGAGATCCGAAGAAAATGATCAAGGTAGAAATTCATTTCACCACCCTTTACAATTTGCATTATGAGGGCAGTGAGCGAATTTTTTCTAAAGATACTTTGCAGTTGCCTTATTTTACTTTGACAGTTCGGGATGGAGCTGGTCCTGTCACTCTCAAGTTGAATTCAGAGATCATTCAGGCGGATATTCTGCATGGATGGGGTGATTATACCTTGGAAGGAAAAACCAAGATAGCTCGAATTGGTGCTCGTAGTAATGGTTTCTGTGATACACGCAAGCTTTTGGTTACGGATTCCATATACGTGGCTTCAGAGACCTCTGGAGATATGTTTGTTAACGTAGGTAATTTACCGCTTTACGGATACATTAAGAGTATAGGAAATGTCTATTATTCCGGAAGTCCTTCGTCAATAGAAGTGGTTGAATCTAGTAGTGGAAAACTGATTGCGCAATAATAAAAAAGCCTCCTTGATGGAGGCTTTTTTTATTTTCCGCGTTTCAATTGCATCAATACTTTAAATGCTTTATCTACGTGATCTTGTTTTACGATAATCGTGAATTCATTTGCTGTGGAAACTACTTCCACAATATTAAGTCCTTCCCAAGCCAAATGCTTTAAGATGTAATAGTAAACACCATATACTTCAGAATTGACAGATGGTAGTTTTACAGTGATCGATGCTAGGTCTGTTGTGTGCGACTTCAAGCGCTCGTTGATCAACAGGTTGCCGATCTTAGCAGAGATGCTTTGTGAAGCGATAATAGTCGTTTCGGTTACACCGCGACAAATAGTGTAAAAAACATCCGATTCCGCACTCACCAATTGCACGAGGTCAGCTTGTTTATGACGCAAAGATTCCGTGTTCTCGAAAGTATAATCTTCCAAGTTTGAACGCACAAGAAAATCACCTAATTCCCCGATGATATTGGTGATCTTCATATTCAATCGGTGGTAAAGTCCTGGTGACATACGCTTGATCGCCATAACGATCGCTCCTTCTTTCACTTCTTTCCCAAGAGTCTCTTCGATCTCAGGCTTGATTTTTCTTGCCAAGGAAGAAATGTTGATTAGGTCGTCGGTCATGGCTTCTCGCAAGAATGGACTACGACCAATGATTTCTTCGGTAACTTTTCCGATAGATAACATAAACAGATAAATATATTAAACAGGCGTGCAAATTTAAACACTCTGATGGTTTTTTACACTAAATAAACCATTAATATGTGGTTAAATGAATAAATCAAACGATTTTTCGAAAATTAAAACAGGATGACTGAGTATTTTAATGAGAGGTGCTCCAGGATTTTTCCTGAGCTTCTTCTACAAGCTTCAGCGCGCGCGCAAGTTGTTCGTCTCGGTCCAGTTCTGAGTTGTCGATAACAATGGCATCGGCGGCCTGAATAAGTGGGCTTTCTTTTCGTGTGGTATCGATGAAATCTCGGTGTTCCAAATTTTCTTTGACTTCTTCCAGAGTAATGTCCGGCTGGGTTTGTTGCAATTCTAGAAATCTGCGTTGAGCACGGATTTCAGGGGATGCGGTAACGAAGATTTTCAATTCAGCATGTGGGAACACCACGGTGCCAATATCGCGTCCATCCATGATCACACCACCTTGTTTACCCAAAGCTTGCTGTTCTGCAACGAGAAAAGTACGCACAGCCTTGATTGCCGCCACCTCGCTAACCATTCCGGCTACTTCCATACTTCGAATGTCCAAGCTAACATCCTTTCCATTCAATAGCACGGCTCTTGAGCCATTGTGTAAGTACTCACCAAAATGAATATGCAAATCGGGTAAGTGTTTGATCAATAGCTCTTCGTTGACTTGCCTGTCTTTGATGATCCCATTCTTAATACAGAAGTAAGTGACTGCACGGTACATCGCGCCGGAATCTACAAATACATAATCCAGCTTCTTTGCAAGTGCTTTTGCCAGGGTGCTTTTTCCGCAGGAGCTGTAACCGTCGATGGCGATATTGATTTTCTTTTTTGTCATGAATCTCTTTCAAAGATAGGTAAAGTCTCAGGTACGAGCAAAAAAAAAAGGGGGCTGAGCCCCCTTTCAATGTTTATTTCAGATTAGAATCTCCAACCCAAACGGAATTGACCAACTACGTTGTTACCCATATAAGACTCTTTAGAATCTGGAGTCTTAGTTTCTGTGGTTGTACCAGCTACAGTTACAGTAGTTACACCTTCTTTTGTAGTTTGAGACATCCATCCAAGGCCCAATTCCAAACCTACGTAGAAGTTCTCAGCGAAGTAATAATCTGTACCTGCTACTAGGTTAACACCGATCATTGAAGTAGGGCTAGTTACTGAAGCAGTAACATCAGCAGCATAAGAAGAACCATCATATTTATCCCATTCTGCACGGTTATTGCCACCTCCGAATACGATGTCAAGACCAGCGTAAGGAGATAATTTATCTGTACCAGCAAAGTGGTATTCAGCACCTACTGCAAGAGCCCAATCTGAAGATTTGTTGATTTCTGTACCAACACCACCAGCGTTGTTCGGCAATTCATAGTGATTGATTGTTTCTGAATCGTTATCAACAAGAACAGTAGCACGAACTGCCAAGTTATCTTGCAAGAAGTAACGGAAACGGATTGATGGAGCATCAAAAGACAATGTAGATGCGTTCCAACCCAACTGACCTTCTAACGTAAATGGAACATCAGCAGATGGTTTTTGAGCAAGTGCTAGAGTTGATAGAGCCAACCCTCCTACTAGTAAACTTAACTTTTTCATACTTGAAATTAATTATTGGTTGCGACTAAAGTATTAATAAAATTGTTTTCAAAACACGATTTGTTATGAACAATTCACGGTTAATTACGCAGGCATGCTTTGAAAGGTTTCAAAAAATTGAAAAAAAATTAATTTTTCAATGGTATAGTTAATGAGATACCGTGCTGAGAGCCTGCTGTGGAGTAGATCATCCATCCGTAGTCCAAACTGAAACGTTTCAAGTATAATCCTGCTCCAAAACTAAATCCGGCTAATCCGGGTCTGTTTGCAACTGCTAATTCCCGACGTCGCTGATAATCGAATGCTACGCGTAAATGAAACTTCTTCCCCATTAAAAGCTCCGTTTGTACAAGGGCGTGTCTGCCGAGTTTTTCAAAGAACCCAGCCTTTTGAACTTTGATGGTGTCCCCGGTTAGCGGGTCGATCTCGTCTTTCGCATTCGGATCCACATAAGAAAGATCCCATTTCTGCAAGTTGGTCCCAATAAGCGTGAATCGGAAAGGTGCATGTTTTAATTTATGACTGATCCCTAGTTGCACTTCCAGAGGTAATGCATATTTTGTTTCTGTGTAACCTTTAAATTGTGCTCCTAAGTTTTTCACAACCCCTGCAACAACAATTCGCTTTGTATCATCGCGATAAATTCCACCAACATCAATTGCGCCACCAAACGCGGTGTACTGATCGAGTTGTGAATACAATAAATTTAATGTGGCACCTATTGACATGCGTTCATTGATCGCTCTCGATGCACTTGCTCCAAAAATGAAATCACCCGGACTAAATGTGCCTAGATCTGTTCCATTAATATCAGTGCGGTTCATCTTTCCGTAAGCGATGTACCTAAAGTGTGCACTGCCGTTATAATTTCCGATCGTTCTTCCATAGTTAAGTGCTCCGGTGTTTATGCCGCCAGCTAGCAATGTTTGACCAATTAAAGCTTTGTTGTGGTGCTCTTTGGAGAGGGTTGCCGGATTCGACCAGGCACTTTGTAAATCTCCATCCGAAATACAGATGATATCCCCTAGGCCCAGCTGACGTGCTGAATAATGGCCATTAACGAACTGGAAACCGTAAATACCACCAGTTTGCAACCATGACATGGCAGGTATAGATAAAGCAATGAAAAGCAGTATTTTTTTCATCATGATGCAAATAACGCTCAAATTTCGTTGGAATTGTCTATCTGGCTTCTTTTTCCCAATTCAATGAGTTCTAAATGTTCGATCCGGCCATGGTTTAATTGGAATCGCATCATGGTACAAATGGCGTGAAATCCTTTCTTGCCGGCTGCACCTGGATTTATCCAAAGCATGTTGAAATGAGGATCCATTTTAACCAATGCAATGTGAGAGTGTCCACAAATGAATAGTTTAGGGCGGTGCTCTTCGATTAGATGAAGTGCCTTCTCAACATATTTACCGGGCTTTCCAGCTATGTGTGTGATGAGTACTTGAACCCCTTCCAATTCAAAAGCTTGGTGTTCCGGACATTCAAGTCTGATCGTATGGTCGTCAATGTTACCGAACACGGCTCTAACCGGTTTAAATGCTTGTAATTTATCTAAGACCTCTAAGGTGCCAATATCACCAGCATGCCAGATCTCATCTACATCCGCAAAATGCGTATACAAGCTTGCTGGCAGATCGCCATGAGTATCTGAAAGGAGTCCGATCTTTTTCACCGTATAAAATTACGATTCTAGGAATAAATCCGGAAGGAATTCAATGATCGCGCTTTCTTTTTTCAAAATGTACCGTTTTCTTTGATCGGGTTGAGGTGGGTTGTACTTATAACTTGTTATATTTGTCGGTTGAACTTACAAATCGGTTGAATAATGGCTACAAAAACAGCTTCAAAACCAACAAAAACTACAAAGAAAGGTGCGCTAGCAACGGCATCCAAGTTTTCTGCTGAAACGTACATCAAATGGTACAAGGATATGTTGTTGATGCGCAAATTCGAAGAGAAGGCAGGGCAGTTGTATATCCAACAGAAGTTCGGTGGATTTTGTCACTTGTACATCGGGCAAGAAGCTGTTGTGGCAGGTACTGTGAGTGCGAGCCGTCCTTCAGATAAGCATATGACTGCATACCGCGATCACGCACATCCAATTGGTTTGGGTACAGATGTACGTGTATTGATGGCTGAATTGTATGGTCGTTCTACCGGTTGTTCAAAAGGAAAAGGAGGGTCGATGCACTTCTTTGACAAAGAAAAGAACTTCATGGGTGGACACGGAATCGTTGGTGCTCAAATTCCAATGGGTACTGGAGTAGCTTTTGCAGAAAAATATAACGAAACAGATAACGTGGTTTTCGTTTCAATGGGGGATGGGGCAGTCCGTCAGGGTGCACTTCATGAAACGTTCAACATGGCAATGAACTGGAAACTTCCGGTTATATATATTATTGAGAACAACAATTACGCGATGGGAACATCTGTTGAGCGTACAACTAACGTAACAGATTTGTCCAAGATCGGATTGTCATATGAAATGCCTTCTAAATCCGTGAATGGAATGTCGCCAGAGGCAGTTCACGAGGCGATCGAGGAAGCGGTTGCACGCGCACGACGCGGGGATGGACCAACATTGTTGGATATTCGCACGTATCGCTATAAAGGACACTCCATGTCGGATCCTCAGAAATACCGTTCGAAAGATGAGGTAGCTGAATGGATGGAACAAGATCCGATCGAACATTGTTTACAGATGATTAAAAAGAATAAGTGGTTGTCTGATAAAGAGATCGAAGATATTGATAACTGGGTGAAAAATGAGGTGGAAGAGTCAGTAACATTTGCAGAGAACTCTCCTTATCCGGACGCTGATGAATTGTACGAAGACATTTATCAAGAGCCGAACTACCCATATATTATTGAGTACTAAACTGTAAAGAATATATTGCGATGGCAGAAATCGTTTACATGCCGAAATTGAGCGACACCATGACAGAAGGTGTTGTAGCTGAATGGCACAAGAAAGTTGGTGATACTGTTAAATCTGGAGAAGTTTTAGCTGAGATCGAAACGGATAAAGCTACCATGGAATTCGAATCTTTCTATGATGGCGTTCTTTTGCATATTGGCGTTGAAAAAGGAAAACCAACTCCGGTAAACGCGTTGTTGGCTATTATTGGTCAAGCGGGTGAGGACGTGGCGGCATTGATTGCTCAAGCCGGATCTGCTGCTGCTCCTGTTGAGACTAGTGCTCCAGCTGTAGAAGCAGCACCAGCTTCAGCACCAGTTGCTGCCGAAGTACCAGCTGCAGCGCCAGCTCCTAAACCAGCTGCTCCGGCACCGACACCTGTTGTATCCAATGCAAATGGTCGTATTTTGGCATCTCCTTTAGCAAAGAAATTAGCAGAGGAGAAGGGTGTTGACTTAAGTTTTGTACCTGGAACAGGAGAAGGTGGTCGCATTACGAAGCGTGATGTTGATCATTATGTGCCTTATAACGCACCAGCTCGCGCAGTATCTGTAGGGGCATCGCAAGCAGAATCATTTGTAGATGAGCCTGTGAGTCAAATGCGTAAGACGATTGCACGTCGTTTGGCAGAATCTAAATTTACTGCTCCACATTTCTATTTGACGATATCTATTGATATGGATAACGCTATGGCTGCGCGTAAAGCTATGAATAGCCAAGAAGGTGTGAAAGTGTCTTTCAATGATATGGTTGTGAAAGCAGTTGCTATGTCATTGAAAAAACATCCAGCAATTAATTCTTCTTGGTTAGGAGACGTTATCCGCCGAAATCAGCATGTCCATATTGGAGTAGCAGTAGCGGTTGATGAAGGTTTACTTGTGCCTGTTGTGCGTTTTGCTGATTCAAAAGGATTGACACAAATTGGTGAAGAAGTGAAGGTCTTTGCTCAAAAAGCGAAAGATAAAAAGTTGCAACCAAGCGATTGGGAAGGAAACACGTTCACGATCTCGAATTTAGGAATGTTCGGAATCGAGCAATTTACAGCAATCGTAAATCCACCTGACAGCTGTATAATGGCAGTTGGTGGTATTTCGCAGGAGCCGGTTGTGAAAAACGGTCAGGTAGTTCCAGGAAATATCATGAAGGTAACATTATCTTGTGACCACCGTGTTGTAGATGGTGCTTCTGGAGCTGCATTCCTTCAAACATTTAAACAGTACATGGAAAACCCGGTTATGATGCTGGTGTAAATTTCAAAATATTTGGAAAAGGCGGACTAAGGTTCGCCTTTTTTTTGAAAAATACGCTGATTTAGTAGGAATTACCAAAATAAACAAGCACCTTTAGGCCATAATTGAATAATATGAATAAAGGAACTGTAAAGTTCTTTAATGAGACCAAAGGTTTTGGGTTTATTAAGGAAGAAGAATCAAACAAAGAGTATTTCGTTCACGTGAGCGGATTGGTGGACAAGATCAATGAAAACGACACGGTAACGTTTGATTTGGAAGAAGGAAGAAAAGGATTAATGGCAGTGAATGTTAAACAAGCATAGTCAATAACAAGATTTTTTTCAAAAACCCTGCGATGATCATTGCAGGGTTTTTTATTTTTCAATCGAAAGATTCAATTCCCTACATTTAACTAAATTTATTCCCTATCAAATAAATAGCATGAGAACTTTAATCACCGGAATTATCTTTTTACTGGCTGCACAGTCATCTTTTTGTCAAATTGAATTATTAGAACGTAAGGAATTTGACTTGCGTGACGATGAGAACATCGTTCTAACCTATGTTATTGGTAAAAAAGGACTGTTCACTCTAGGTATTGAGGAGATCAAAGGGGGGAATGATAATTACATTTTCACAAAGTATGATACTGACCTGGATAAGTCATTCAGTGAGAGCTTTGAAAAAGAATCGCGTATTCAACGCGTAGGTTTCTTTCCAAATGAAGATACATCGGTGCTTTATTGCTTGTTTGAAAACAAACGAGAGTGGATCATCAAACAGATAGATGTAATGAATGGCGGACTAACAGAAAGCCGTTTTGAAAAAGCAGATCCTTATTTTGTGCGTAATGGATCTCTTCCAAATTGCGTTGATGGTAAATTGTTCTTAAAGGGCTTAAGAAAAAAGAAGCCACATTTAATGATTCTGGAGTTGAAAAGTGGTTTTCAAAACATTCAGGAAATTGAAGGGATCAATACGAAACGCAGCATTGAGTCATTTGCGTTTGATACAAATTTGGACCGCTTGATCGTGTTTTTACGAGATGGAAAAGACCTGAAAAAGGCGGTTATGTACTTGCAGATCTTAGATCTGAATGGAAAGGTCTTAAGTAATATCCAATTGGAAAAGGAGTCTGAGTTTTCTATCATCGACGGACGAATTACGTGGATTGATGATGATTCATTCATTTTAGCTGGGACTTATGGTTTGGGTGCAAAATCGACGGTTGCATCTGGTTATTATTTTTCAAAATGGAACGGTGCTGTTCAAGAATTCATAACTTATCATTCATTTACTGAATTCGAAAACTTCTTTAGCTATTTGCCTGAAAGAACTCAAAAGCGATTAGAAAAGAAGAAACAACGTAAAAGTGATCGAGGACTTACAGATTTCATCAAAACACGTGTTGCTATTCATCCGGTAATTGTCAATGGGTCTGTTTATCGTTTGATCGGAGAAGTGTATTATCCAACTTACAGAACTGAAACGTATAGTTCTATGGGTCCAAATGGAACCATGACGACTTCAACGCGACAAGTATTTGATGGTTACCAATATTCCCATGCGGCAATTTTAGATATTGATGAGGAGGGGAATAAGATCAAGGATTATTGCTTTAAGATGTTTTTGATGGACAAACCGTGGTCGGTAGTTCTTAAATTGCGTGTAAAACAAGAGGCAGACGGGAATATGCATTTCATTTTCACCGACATGGGAAGTATTCGCGCGGCTTCGATCACAGCAGATGGCGAGATCACGCAAACGGATTTTGGAAGAGCTGAAACGGGCGTTGAAGGGGATAAAGTTTGGACCAGCTCAACGTCAAGCTACTACTGGTTTGACAATGTTTATGTCATGGTTGGTTGGCAAAGAATCAAAAACAAAGAGAATATGGATGTGAATAAAAAACGAAACGTATTCTTCATCAATAAGATCAGTTATAGCTCAAGCTGGGAATAGGTTTTTGATTATTTGTTTCCTTTTATAGCATTCCATGTAGCGTACATTTTTTCCTGTGTTGGACGATCTGTTTCGGGTTCTTCAAGCGGTTCGCAAGGGATAAGTGTAGCGTGACATTCAGCTGGTAATGCCTGATAAAGCGCTGTTCCGTGTGTTTTCCAAGTGATCATTTCGTCAGATACTTCTTTGATGATCTTTGCCGGATTACCAACTAGCAGACTTCTGCGAGGAATGTGCATTTTGGCTGGAACGAATGAAAGTGCGCCAATGATGCATTCGTCTTCGATCACCACATCGTCCATGACTACAGCATTCATTCCGATCAGACAATTTTCACCGATTACACCGCCGTGGATGATTGCGCCATGACCGATATGTGCTCCTTTTCGCAATATCGTTGTGGTACCAGGAAACATATGTACCGTACAATTCTCCTGAACGTTACAGCCATCTTCAATGATGATCTGTCCCCAATCGCCTCGAATGGCCGCTCCAGGTCCAATGTAAACGTGCTCTCCAATAATGACATTTCCGGTTACCGCAGCTTGCGGATGTACGAAACTTGATTTTTTAACAACCGGAACGAATCCATTGAATGCATAAATGGCCATGAAGCATTATTTTTGAGTAAATTTAGTAAAAGATGAGTTACTGCCAATTCGTTAAAGACCGTCCTGCAGATGATTTGCATCGCGTTTATCACGACCTTCATTACGGGACTCTGATTGACAATGATGACGAATTGTTTGGTCGTTTGATCTTAGAAATTAATCAGGCTGGATTATCTTGGGAAACAATTTTAAAGAAGCAGCACAACTTTCGGGTTGCCTTCGACGTTTATAGTATAGAAAAGATTGCAGCATACAACGAAGATGATGTGGCGCGATTAATGCTTGATCCCGGAATCATTCGGAATCGATTAAAAATAAATGCAGTAATAAGCAATGCGCAAGCTGTGCAACAAATTCAAAAAGAATTTGGTAGCTTTAAGAAATGGTTAGACAAAAATAACACGCTGACAAAGGACGAGTGGGTGAAATTATTCAAACGCCATTTTAAATTTGTTGGAGGTGAAATAGTGAATGAATTTTTAATGAGTACCGGTTATTTGCCAGGTGCACACGATAATACATGTTACCGATGGAAAGAATTAAATTGAATTCGTTGCGTTTCGTCACCTTATTGGCGATTTGTTTTTCATTGCTTGCAAACACCTCTTTTGGTCAAGTGGGTGTTGCTGGAGGAATGACCATGTTAAAACCTTTTGGTCTGCGCTCGTATTACCCGGGATTGCATATCGGTATTGAGATTCCTACCAATGATCAGGCTACCATTTATTTGCGTTTAACAGGAACACTTAGAAATAGCTATGTTGATACCGTTAGATTTGAGGCTATTGACTTTACAACGAGTCCACAAATTGTGGATGTGCCTGTGAAATTTGGTAGTGGCCATATCAATTTTGAAGGTGGAAATCGCTATTATCTCGGGAATGGTTATGACGATTTTGGGTTTTCGGCTTATGGAGGAACGGTTTACCAACTTTACACGATGGGCGTAAAGAGAAAGAATCAGGCAGAAGTGGATGAAACCAAGTATGTATTTAAAGATAATTCTGGTCAAGCTGTTTCAATGCCTGAAAAAGGTCGGATTCTGGCGTTTGCGTTAGGCTTGAATGGAGGAGTGCAATACAACATGGCGGCATCTACGTTTTACTTTGATGTTTCGGCGAGTTACAACTTGTTTGCGTTTGCCTCCAATTCATTGGCATCATTTTACAGCAATTATTCGCAACTGAATTTTGCGATGAGCATCGGTTACCGACGTACTTTATTCTAAAAACGCCACCAGCTTTTTGCTTCGCAAACAGATGTCCAGTCAGAAACAAATTCAGAGAATTGACTGTAGCGTTGGTTCATTCCTTCTATTAGTGCTGCTCTCGAGGCCTGTTTTTCCATGCGATTAGGAGGAATAGCAAATTGATGTTTTGCACTCAGTTTTCTTAGGATCTGACTTTGTTTTTTAGACAGTGCATCTCCATCGGGAAGGGGATGAGTGAGCTGTAAATTCGTTGTAATACTTGGATTCGGATGTAGCAAAGGAAGTCTGCCTTCTATGCAATGCCAAAACGTTACTCCCAAACTAAAATAGTCACTGCGGTGGTCGCACAGGTCTAATTCGTTCAAAAGGCATTCCGGAGCGGCATAACCCAAAGGAAACAAAATACCGCGTTCTTCGTGATGAGGTTGCTGAATGGTCATGCCAAAGTCTAACAAAGAAACTGTAGTTGCTCCCTCAACAGTGTCAATCAATATATTGTGTGGTTTTAGATCTAAATGGACGATTCCTTGTTGGTGGATGTAGTTCAACAGTGGTTCTAGCGCTTCCAGAACTGGTAGCAAAGCTTTGGCACGATCACGTGATTTATAACCGGATAGATAGTGATTCAACTCATTTCCTTCATGCCATTTCTTCACTAAGATGACTTCGTTTTCTGATTCAAAGAAAGCTAAGACTTCTGGCAAGCCTGCCAATTTAAAGTGAAATTTGCGTTCTTGTCTCAAGCGATCAGCTACTTGCGGAGCACTTGGAGTATTGGTGCACGACTTGATCAAAACCGCTTGTCCGGTCAGTTTGCATACACCTTTAAAAACGCGCGAAAATTTGCGTTTAGTACCTGGAAACAATTCTTTTTCAATGCGGAATTGGTCAATGCTGGACATGCTACAAACTAAATTTGTACTGCAAGGTACCATAAATCATGATACCGTCTGAAGGTAAGATCCCGGGACCAGGATAAGCCGTAGCTCTTCGCGTGTAATACTGATTGTTCAATAAGTTGTTTACCCCCAATTCCAATTGTAAACCATATTTGAAAGAATAGCGCGCTGAAAGATCCACCACGAGATAAGCGGGAATTTCTCCGATAACTGCGTCCCCACTTGGTTGAATGGCATTCGAAGCATCCGAAAACTGTGCGGAATTGTAAGATGCCTGTGTTTGAAGCTGCCAATTCTTGCTGCGAATCTTAAGTCCACCACGGATTAATACTGGCGAAACGTATTCTACTTGATTGCCGACATAGTTTTTTTCTCGTGAGCGAACATAAGTTGCCTGGATGTAGGAGGCATTGATGAAGACCGATCCTCCGATCTTACTGGAATCACGAAATGCTCGAATGAAATCAAATTCACTAAAGAATTCTATTCCGTAATTCACGGCATCGCCGATGTTTGTTCGGATCTTTTTGTCACCTTCCGGTGCAAGGCCAATCTTGTCGCCATAGAATAAGTGAAAAAGCGCTACATCAATGTATAAATAGGGAAGGGCGAATCCTCGCCAACCCAATTCTGTGGTAGAACCGTATTCATCTTTGATCAGCGTGTCGATTAATACATTGGCGTTGGCTACGCGTATATCATTGAAGTTGATCGCCCGGTAATTCATGCAATAGTTAGTGTACAACGAAGAGCGTTTGCCGGTTTTAAATGATCCTCCAATTCCGGCCAATGGCACTGTTCGAGGAACCCGATTTTGTTCGGATATCTTGAAGATACCGATGGTGTCTTGATTCAACGCGATTGCATATTTCTTGTAGTATCCATTGGCTTCGCTTCGAATGTACTCATAACGGAAACCCGCATTCAGAGTGAATCGTTCTCCGATAAAAAGAATGTTCTCAATAAATCCAGCCAGGTTTTGAGACGGAAAACTATAGTCTGAAAGCTCTGGCTCTCCCGGGTTTTGAAAGTTGAAATCAGCATCAGAACCTGCAGATGCCAAGCCTTGAGCATTTTGAGTTTGCCCTGTATAAGCGCGTGCACCGACCAATACACCTCCGCGTAACTTTTTGCCGATCTCGTATTCCTGTAGGTACCGAGCTTCAACACCAGCATTTTTAAATTCTCCCGCAATGAGGTCGCGTTTCCCCATTGGATCAACGGTATTGATCTTGCCGAGATAACCTAGCGAATAGCGATCTGAAAGCATCCCGAATGCACGCAAATTGAAACGTTTGTTCTTTTTGATCTCCCAGTCGTAATGTAATGCCAGAACATTCCAATCTACTTTGAACCAGTTTCTACTACGGTAGCTCGCCCGCGCATCTGCTTCAAATTGTTGATCCGTCAATCCTCCCGGTTGTTTTGCCAAATACGCCATGTGGGTATACTCTAAACGAATACGATGTTTATCGTTCAGATGATAACCTAGCTGCGCAAATACCTGATGTTGAGTGAAGGCACTATTCGGGCGATAGCCATTTCCGGTTTTCAATTGGTAATATGCCTGGTATTCAAAACGTCCTTTGGTTCCAGCAATGCGGTTAAAACTTCCGAAATAGCCGTAATTTCCAACAGTCTGT
>JBMLQF010000091.1:0-11097 GCA_049241705.1 Fluviicola sp.
GGAGCCATCATTACCGTTTGACCGTTATACTCGAAGTCTTCCAACAACCATTGGCAGAACTTTTCGGCATCGTCCACCGGGAATTTAGCCACACAGTAAAATGCGCCACTCGGTTTCGGACAGAAAACACCAGGAATGGCATTCAATCCGTCAACCATGATGTTACGACGCTCTACATATTCACTTACTACGTTGTCGAAATAACTTTGCGGAGTTTCCAATGCAGCTTCAGAAGCTACTTGATCCACTGTTGGAGGAGACAAACGAGCCTGACCAAACTTCAGGGCTGCCGCCATCACTTCTTTGTTCTTGGAAACTAAAGCTCCGATACGCGCTCCACACATGGAATAACGTTTCGAAACTGAGTCGATCATGATCACGTTATCTTCAATTCCTTGTAGGTTCAAAACCGAGAAAGGCTGAGCACCGTCATAGCAGAATTCGCGGTAAACTTCGTCAGCAAACAAGAATAGATCATGTTTTTTAACGATGTCTCGCAATTGCTCCAATTCTTCTTTCGAGTATAGGTAACCTGTTGGGTTACCCGGATTACAGATCACGATCGCTTTTGTTTTAGGAGTGATCTTTGCTTCGATCTCAGAAACGGGAGGCAAGGCAAAACCTGTTTCAATACTTGCTGTTACAGGAACTACGTGTAGACCTGCTGTCACCGCAAATCCATTGTAGTTTGCATAGAATGGTTCAGGGATGATCACTTCGTCACCCGGGTTGCAGCACGACATGAATCCAAAGATCAATGCTTCGGAACCACCAGTAGTGATAATGATGTCTTCTGGGTTCACTGGCAAACCACCTTTTTGGTAAGTTGCAGCTAATTTATTGCGGTAACTCTCGAATCCTGCAGAGTGAGAGTACTCAATTACTTTTTGATCAAAATTTCGGATGGCATCCAGCGCTACTTGAGGTGTTTCGATGTCTGGCTGTCCAATGTTTAAGTGGTAAACAACTTTTCCTGCTTTCTTAGCTTTCTCGGCATACGGTACTAATTTGCGTATGGGGGAAGCAGGCATGTCAACGGCTTTCTGCGAAATTTTAGGCATTTTAATTTATGTTTTTAATAGACAAATGTAAGTAATTCTCGCTTATTGGGATGATTTATTCGCGGTGAAACGCATCAAGTAGATGGTGACAGCGAAATACATGAAGTCTAGAAAACCATTCTCATAATCCTGTACTAAAAAACTACCAAAGAACAGGACTAGAAACAAGACCAAGCTGAGCCGAAAACCAAGTGTACTGAAACGCTGTTTGGAATCAGCTCGAAATTCTTGACTTACCAGCGCTACCAAGAAGGCAATCGGTATAGCGATTTCCAGTAAGACAATGATCAAAAAGCTGACGTTCAATCCGTACGGAATGGCATTGAGAAAGGTGTTTTGAAATTTTTCCTGAAACCATTGTGGCGGGAAGTTGCTATTCAATTTGTGGTATACAGCAACTGAACCGAGTAGGGTGTAGAGTAAGTAAATACAAATGCGTTCGAACATGTGGTTTTTTGTATAGACTTCAAATATACGAACAAAAAAAGTTTGCTTACTATTGCGTATGATTCCTCAGTTTCATGTTATGAAGGACGTTTTGATCATTTGTTGCCTATGGTGTTTCTTGTCGTGTTCCGAAAATGGAACGCAAAAAGATCCAAAGCCAGATCAACCGGTTGTTACAAATCAAAAAACAGCAGGGGAAAAGGAAAAACAAGCTTCTTCTCCGATCCGTATTTACAAAGGCGACACACTCGTTCCTGTCGATTTTTTCAACAAGGACATTTATTGGGAATTGAAGTACGCCACAGCGGATAATTTCATGGGAAAGGTCTTGTACGACACCATGCAGGTTCTTTACTTTAAAAAAAAGGTAGCCCGAAAATTTGCTAAATGTCAGGAAGCACGGACTCAGACACGACCTGGTGCGCATTTGTTGGTCTATGATGGGCTTCGTCCCTTGAGTGTGCAATGGGAAATGTGGAATGCATTGGATACTATTCCGGTGGCGGACCGTATAAAGTTTGTGAGTAATCCACAAAACGGAAGCGTTCATAACTACGGTGCGGCCTTGGATATAACGATATGTGACGGAAAGAAACGAGCACTTGATATGGGGGCGAATTACGATGACCTGCGCAAGATTGCCTATCCTAGTTTGGAAGCGCAATTCCTGGCCAATGGCGAATTGACCCAAGGACAGGTAGAGAATCGACGTTTGTTACGCGCCGTTCTGGCATCACAAGGATTTCGGAATATTCCAACAGAGTGGTGGCATTTCAATGAATACAGCAGAACGGTAGTGAAACAAAAATACCAACTGGTAACGGAAGAAATTAAATAATTACTACTAATTTAGTAGGAAATAATTTCAAATGATTCCAAAACGATCGAAATACGCCATTCAAGCGTTGAAAAGACTGGCTTTGATCTACCGTGACAAAGGAAGTATGTCCATCAAACAGCTCGCTGAACAGGAACGGATTCCGTATAAGTTTTTAGAAGCCATTATGCTTCAATTGCGCAATGAAGGACTGGTAGGGAGTAAGATGGGTCCAAAAGGCGGTTACTTTTTGATCAAACATCCGGATGAGATCGTTCTAAGTACTATTATTCGTTTGACTGGTGGTCCGATTGCCCTCTTGCCTTGCGTTAGTCTGAATTTTTACGAACCGTGTACCGATTGTCAGCATGAAGATGAGTGTGGTTTGCATGCAGTTATGCTGGATGTTCGAGAGGCTTCCATTCATATTTTATCAAAAACCAGTTTGGCAGATCTGATCCTGCGAGAAAAAAAGTTGCTACGTAAGAAAATTGAAAAGTAGCGTGTCTGCTGCTTTATTTGGGCCTTATATCCTATTTAATAGATAGGAGAACAAGAAAATAATTCATGCTTTTCTTGTCAGACAGAAATTTGCCTATTTACTTTGCGCCATCAAAAACAAAACAATGAGAACTACAGCTAATCAATTTATGTGTTTCAACATGTGTATGCACACACGAATGTGCGGAAGGGTGGACGTATAGTTACGAGTTATATAAATAGTTACACGAACCCTTCTTCAGTTTTGGAGAGGGGTTTTTTAATTCTAAGAAAAAATGAAAAAAGTATATATCAATGAAAATGGTCCGTTAGTATCGGCAGCGATCTATGGATTTTACAGATGGGGACAAAAAGAATTAGCTGACAAAGCATTATTCGATGAGACAGTAAATTACGTGTTGGATTTGGGTATCAATGGTGTCCAAATAGATTCACCTTACAAATCAGAGGTTGCTCAGAATTTAGGGGCTTTCCTGCAAACAAGTGAACACCGAAGAGATGGATTGGTGATCAGTGCCAAAGTTGGATTACATCCATTCGAAGGGGGAGGAAGAGAAGGGTTTTATCCGGATCTCCGACCTTCTAGTATCCAAAAGCAAGTAGAAAGTATCCTCACGAATCTGAAAACGGATTATTTGGACATCGTGATCTTGGAGCAGGTGGATTATTTGCATCAATTCGAACAAACAGCTTCGGCTTTATTGAAATTGCAACGGGCAGGAAAAGTGAAGCATTTCGGTGTTTCCGGATTCAATGTCTTCCAACAGCGCTTACTTTCTCAATCACTGAGTCAGCCGATCATTGCCAATCAATTGGATTTTAATCTATTGGAAGTATCGGCCTTAAAAGACGGACGTATTGATTTCATCAAAGAACAGTACAGTAGTCCGATCGCTAGTTCGCCTTTGGCCAACGGACGAATCTTCCAAGGTCAAGATGATCAGGCTATTCGTCTGCGTCGCGCACTGATCGAGGTTGGTCGCAAATACGATGCGAATGTAGAGCAAACGGCTGTGGCCTGGTTGCAGAAACTGGGTGCGCTTCCATTGATCGGAACCTTGGAGAAACACCGTATTCAAAATGCGGCTACGGCATCGAACATCGAATTGACACACGAGGATTGGTATTATTTATTACAACAAGCTAGTTAGTCATGCAATCATTTAGACACGAACAAGAATTAGCGATTGATTCCCGCCAGGCACTGGTTGAAAAAGACGTGCTGGAATTAGCTAAAAAGATCGCCGATTTCAAGGAAGGGGTGATCTCCGAAGATCAGTTTCGTTCACTCCGTTTGGCGAGAGGCGTATACGGTCAACGACAGCAGGGAGTTCAAATGGTGCGGATCAAGTTGCCCTTTGGACAGGTGCAAACCAGACAGTTGCGTCGCATTGCAGAAATCGCAGACCGTTACAGTGATGGATTGGTACACTTAACAACACGTCAGGATGTACAGATCTACCATGTTTCACTCGACGACACACCCCAGTTATGGGAAGAATTGGAACGGGATGAGATCACTTTACGTGAAGCTTGTGGGAATACGGTTCGCAACATCACAGCGAGTGCTGATGCAGGTGTCGCTGCAGAGGAAGCTTTTGACGCCACACCTTATGCTGATGCTTTGTTCCGTTATTTCTTGCGCAAACCCTTTGCTCAGGAATTGGGACGAAAGATCAAAATGGCTTTCAGTGCCACAGAAGCTGATGATGCTCTGACCTACATTCACGACTTCGGATTTATTCCGCGGGTTCGCGATGGAAAACGAGGATTCAAAGTGTTGATCGGCGGTGGATTGGGAGCTCAGCCTTTCTTTGGTCAGGTGGCTTACGAATTCCTGGCAGCGGAGGAAGTCATTCCGTTTGTTGAGGCAGCAATTCGCGTATTTGATCGACAAGGAGAACGTTCAAACCGCAACAAAGCCCGCTTGAAATATTTGTTGGCCAAAATCGGTGTCGAAGCTTTTCTGGAATTGGTTGAAGCCGAAAAACAGGCGGTTCAATTCGATCCAGCGTTCTTGGAAACCATTGTGGATGCGGAATATCCGGAGGCAAAAGCTGCTTTCAATCAGGAGCTATTCCTGGGATCGATTGCTCCAGCAAATGCTGAATTTGAAAACTGGGTTCGCTTAAACGTTCAGGAACAGAAACAAGCAGGTTGGTTGCGTGTAGGTGTAAAGATCCCGCTTGGGAATTTGCAAACCGATGAAATTCGACAGTTGGCTTCATTGTTTGATCGACTGCGCATTTCAGATATCCGCTTAACGATACAACAAGGTGTTCTTTTGCGCTTTGTGGATCCTTCGGTCGTTAAAGAACTATACGAAGGTTTAAAAGAGATCGGTTTTGCGGATGCCGGTGTCAATTCACTGGCAGATGTTACCGCTTGTCCGGGAACCGAGACTTGTAATCTGGCCATCTCGAATAGTACCCATGTAGCACTTGCCATTGAATCATTCATACAATCGGAATATCCGGAATTGATTGAAAGTTCGGAGATCCGGGTAAAGATCAGCGGCTGTATGAATGCTTGTGGACAGCACGGGATCGCGACAATTGGTTTGCATGGCAGTTCCCAAAAGGTGAACGGTCTCACGGCACCTGCTTTACAACTACTGTTGGGCGGAGGAACAAATCGAAATGGTTCCGGAAGGATCGGTGAAAAGGTGATCAAATTCCCTTCAAAAAGGGTGTTGACCATTTTAAGAGCTTTGTTAGATGATTATCTGGAACATGCTGATGGAGAATTATTTAACGAGTATTATGATCGTCAAGGAAACAAGTATTTCTACGACCTTTTAAAGCCTTTGGCCGATACACAAGAAATGCAGGATACAGAGTTCGTTGATTGGGGTTCTGAAGCACGATTTCAAACTGCGATCGGAGTGGGCGAATGTGCCGGCGTGGTGATCGACTTGGTAGCGACGCTTTTCTACGATGTGGAAGAGAAATTGGAAAAAGCAGCTATTGCTATTTCCGAAAAAGCTTGGGCTGATGCGATCTACCACAGTTACAGTGCCGGTGTGATTGCTGCAAAAGCTTACTTGCTGAAGCAAAACATCCGATGCAACACCCATCAAGGGATCATCAATGATTTCGATGCGCAGGAATACAGTTGGCAAAGTCTGGGAGGAGGAAGTTTCTCTTCATTGATCCTTCAGATAAAGTCGGAACCTGCAAAAGACACATTTTCAATTAACTATTTACAACAAATTAATGCCTTTGTTGAAGAGGTAAAAGAAGTAATCAAACAGCAATCATGAAAACAATTCATCCAAAAATAGTATTGGTTGGTGCCGGACCTGGAGATCCGGAATTACTAACTGTAAAAGGATTAAAAGCCTTGAAAGAAGCCCGTGTAATTGTCTACGATGCCTTGGTAGATCCACGTTTATTGCAAGAAGCGCCATATGCGCAACATGTATTTGTTGGGAAGCGAAAAGGCATTAAAGCACTGGAGCAACATGAGATCAATGCCTTATTGGTTCAAAAATCCTTGGTGTACGGCAACGTCGTGCGTTTAAAGGGTGGCGACTCATTTGTGTTCGGTCGTGGTTGGGAAGAACTCGAATATGCAGCGCAACGCGGTGTAGACGTGGAAGTAGTTCCCGGGATTTCCAGTTCGATCAGCGTACCGGCCTTGGCAGGTGTTCCTGTAACGCATCGTCAGTTGGCAACCGGTTTTCACGTACTCACCGGAACCTTGTCAGACGGTTCATTCAATACGGACATTGCGCAAGCTGCCACTTTGAATTCAACACTGGTGGTGCTCATGGGATTGAACCAAGTGGACAAGATCGTAGCGGCATATAAGGCAGCGGGTAAACACGACCAGGCAATAGCGATCATTTCAAAAGGAAGTTGGGAGGAACAGACCAAGATCGTGGGAGAGATCCACTCCATAGAGGCGCTGGTGCGCAAACACAGACCTCAGGCTCCGGCCATTGTCGTGATCGGAGAGGTAGTCCGTTTGGAGGATGCACTGATCAAAAAACAAGTAGAAAAAGCAATTCTTAATTGACATGAAGAGAATTGTCTTTTTCTTGAGTTGTGTGCTCTTTGTTTCAAATGCGAATGCACAATTGTCTACAGAGAATTGGCTGGCGACTCAGTTTGGCGTTCAATTAAAGAAGTATGTGGTCCAAGCAGATTTTGGATATCGCTTTCAAGATTTCAGATTGTCACATGCCCGACAAACTTTGGGTCGAATCGCATTTTTAAGAAAAATAAATGATATGGCTTACGGTGCTGGTTTTGCTTCTTTTCAGCACATACGTTCGAATTCAGAGTTTGTAAATGAAAACAGACCGTTTGTTCAAGCTGAATTCAGAAAGCAAAAGACTCGTGTTTCAGTACAGTCACGGTTCAGACATGAATTCCGATTTTTTGAAAATGAAGCACTCAGACAGCGTTCACGAATTAAGTTGGATTTTCGAATTGGTAAAGGTCATTTACAGCTTTTTACTGCACAAGAGTTATTCGTGACACATGCGAAAGGTCATTTGTTTGAAACAAGAACACAACTTGGATTTGCTGTCAATTTACCCGGTGAACAACAAATACTGACTTTTTATCAGCTGAATTACAACTCTTTGAATCAACAGCATTTGATTCATGTTTTGGGACTTAATTACAACAAACGAATTACGATACAAGATGACCAGCACTAATCCATTATTCCCCGTTTTTCTGAAGGCAAATGAACTGAAGTTTTTATTGGTTGGTGGAGGGGCAGTAGCGCTTGAAAAATTGCAAGCGCTATTGTCCAATTCTCCATTGGTGGAAGTAACTGTAGTTGCGGAGACTTTTTCTGCGGAGGTTCTTGCCTTTGCTGAGACACGACCGAATATTACTTTGATCGATGAATCCTTCAATGAGCGCCATTTGGAGGATTGCGACTTGGTTATCGTGGCGGTGAACAATTTACAAACCGCTTCAGAGATCTGTTTTGCAGCGGAGACACGAAATTTATTGGTGAATGCGGCCGATAAACCAGAACTGTGCGACTTTTATCTGGGTTCTACGGTTACCAAAGGACATGTGAAATTGGCAATCTCAACCAACGGAAAGTCACCAACACTGGCCAAACGATTGCGTGAAGTTTTTGAGGAATACCTTCCGGAAGAATTATCGGAAAGCGCAGAAAAACTGAATGATATCCGGTCTTATTTATCAGGGGACTTTCAAGCGAAAGTGCGCCAATTAAATGAAATCACCTTGGATTTCGTGCAGCCAAGAAAGAAGTCCTGGTCGCGCATTTCCTTGTTCAAAGTGGGGATGTACGTCTTGGTGACCTTGATAACCATGTTGGCTGGTCACATTGTATTCAGTACTTGGTCGCCAGGAGTAATGTGGAACACCTTCGCGGATGCCGTGTTATCAGTCGATGGTCAGTTTGCCTTATTCGTCCTTGGTGGCTTTATCGCTCAATTGATCGACGGTGCGCTGGGGATGGCTTATGGAGTTAGCGCCACGACCTTTTTATTATCGATTGGTGTATCTCCTGCAGTGGCCAGCATGTCTGTTCATACTTCTGAGATCTTTACGAGTGGCGTCTCTGGATTCATGCACTTGCGTTTTGGAAATGTGAATTCTCGCTTGTTCAAGTCCCTGGTCTTGCCGGGAGTGGTCGGTGCGATCATTGGAGCTTATTTTCTAACGAGTCTGGAGAACTACAGCGACTACATCAAACCAATTGTTAGCACTTACACTTTATTCCTGGGGATTTTGATCATCGTAAAGGTGGTTAAGAAAAACACCAAGCGCAAGAAGGTGAGCAAGGCCGGATGGCTAGCAGTGACAGGTGGATTTCTGGATTCAATTGGAGGTGGGGGCTGGGGACCGGTCGTTTCCTCAACGTTGATCGCTCGTGGTAAACATCCGCGCATGATCATTGGGTCGGTGAATTTGGCGGAATTCTTTGTTTCGCTGGCCAGCTCTTTCACTTTTTTCTCCTTGATCGGAACGGCAATTTGGCAACCCATTGTCGGCTTGATCATAGGAGGAGTTTGCGCCGCGCCAATCGCAGCCTATTTCTCGAGTAGAATGAATATCAAACCCATGATGATCTTCGTTGGGATCGTAGTGGTAGTAGTTAGTTTAAAGAACATCTTAAGTATACTTTTTTAATATGAAGCAACAAGCAGTAATTACCTTAGAACGCCTGCAACATGCAATTTCATTGAGTAAAGTAGGGGTCGCTTTTTCAAGCAGTTTATCCTGGGAAGACCAAGTGATCACGGACCTGATATTTCGCAATGACTTGCCGATCCGGGTTTTCACTTTAGACACGGGTCGACTTTTCCCGGAAACTTACAGTGTGTTGTCGGCTACCAGATCGCATTATCAAAAGGACATCGAAGTGTTTTTTCCGAAGCATGAATCCGTGGAAAAAATGATGCAAGAAAAGGGTCCGATGAGTTTTTATGATTCTGTCGAAAACCGCAAAGAATGCTGTTTCATCCGAAAGGTAGAACCGTTGAATCGTGCTTTGCAAGGGGTGGATGTGTGGATTACCGGAATTCGTTCGGAGCATTCAGAAAATCGTTCAGATTTGGGTCTACAGGAATGGGACGAAAACCGAAAAATTCACAAGATTCAACCGCTTTATGACTGGACATTGGAAGAAGTGAAGGCATATCTTCGCGAGAACAAAGTTCCGGTCAATGTCCTTCAGGATCGTGGATTCGTGAGTTTGGGTTGTCAACCCTGTACGCGAGCTATTCAAGAAGGCGAATCTTTTCGTGCCGGCAGATGGTGGTGGGAAGAGAATTCGAAAAAAGAGTGTGGGCTACACACCTGATAAGTAAAAAGTTAAAAACGGAAAATTGAAAAGAAAGAGAGGATACTTCTCCATTTTCAATTGATCAATTCTCAATTATAAAAACATGGATTATTTAGATAGATTAGAAGCAGAGGCAATTTACATTTTGCGTGAAGTTGCCGGACAGTTTGAGCGGCCTGCTCTTCTGTTTTCAGGTGGTAAGGATAGTATCGTTTTGGTGCACCTGGCCTTGAAGGCATTTCGACCGGGAAAGTTCCCGTTTCCCTTGGTGCATGTGGATACCGGACACAACTTTCCGGAGGCACTAGAGTTCAGAGATAATTTGGTAACGGAATTGGGTGAGCGTTTGATCGTATCCTCCGTTCCGGAAGTTTTACAGCGCTTCAATATTCCGGATGCGAAAGGAAAGTTTCCTTCCCGAAATGCCTTGCAGACTCATGCATTGCTGGATGTGATCGAGCAGAATGAGTTTGATGCTTGTATCGGTGGAGCACGCCGTGATGAGGAAAAAGCACGTGCGAAGGAACGCATCTTTTCTGTGCGAGACGATTTTGGGCAATGGGATCCAAAGCTTCAGCGTCCGGAGTTGTGGGATCACTACAATGGAAAGATTCACAAGGGCGAAAATGTACGCGTATTCCCAATAAGTAACTGGACGGAATTGGATGTTTGGAATTACATCCAACGGGAGAATATTGCATTGCCACATATTTATTTCACCCACGAACGCGATTGTGTGTTAACCGAACACGGGCAATTGATGGCGATGAACGAGTATTTGAATCTGGAAGCCGGAGATGTAGTGATCAACAAACGTGTGCGCTACCGAACTGTTGGGGATATGACATGTACTGCAGCGGTTGAAAGCGAAGCATTTACAGTGGCTGATATCATTGCCGAATTGCGCGAAACAACCATCTCTGAAAGAGGTGCAACCCGCATGGATGATCGCATTTCCGAAGCGGCAATGGAGGACAGAAAGAAGGGAGGATATTTTTAAAAAGTGAAAATGTAAAATGTAGAATTGAAAAGGAAGATTAACAAACTTTTCCATTTTTCATTCTCAATATTATAGTTATGGATTTACTAAGATTTTTTACAGCAGGAAACGTAGACGATGGGAAAAGCACCTTGATCGGAAGGTTGCTATACGATTCCAATTCGATCTCCACGGATATTTTGGAGACTTTGACCCAGCAAAGTAAAACGACTGGAGCAAATGCAACGATCGACCTGGCATTGTTAACCGATGGCTTGCGTGCCGAGCGTGAGCAGGGGATTACCATTGATGTTGCTTACAAATTCTTCAATACAAAAAACCGCAAATATATCATCGCGGATACACCCGGACATGCGCAATATACGCGTAACATGTTTACCGGAGCTTCCACTGCCGAATTGGCGATCATTTTAGTGGATGCACGTAACGGGATAACCGAGCAAACCAAGCGACACAGTGTGATCTGCTCTGTTTTAGGGATTCCGAAA
>JBMLQF010000092.1:0-12883 GCA_049241705.1 Fluviicola sp.
GGGGTGCCGGGTTATACTTATAACTGGAGTTTTAGTCCGACTGGCACGCCGAGTGTAGGTACAGGTGCAAGCGCAGTAATAACCTTTCCTAATTCAGGAACAATAATATTATATTCTATTGTAACTGATGCTTGTGGCAATGTTATTAATGGTTCTAAAACTGTTACGGTAACTCCTGGACCGGTAATTACAGCGAATCCAAATTCACCCGTAATTTGCAGTGGTCAAAGCACTGGGATTGCGTTAAGTTCAAATGTTGCCAATACGACTTATACTTGGACAGTGGTTCAAACCGGAGTAACAGGTGCTACCAATGGGAACCAAACTGGTAATAATGTATCGATCAATCAAACATTAACAACAACTGGGAATACATCAGGAACGGCAGTTTATACTATAACTCCCACTTCGGGAGGTTGTTCAGGCAGTCCAATCGTGATAACCGTTACGGTGAATCCTCAACTTGTACCAAGTGTTACTATTGCTGCCAACACAACGGCGATTTGCGATGGGCAAACAGTCACCTTCACTGCTACACCAATTAATGGGGGTTCTAATCCCACGTACCAGTGGTTAATAAATGGAAATCCTGTAGCTGGTCAAACTTTGTCTACATTTTCTTCTTCTACCTTGATAAACGGAAGTTCAATTAGTGTTCAAATGGTGTCTAATGCCGCCCCTTGTTTGTCTCCAACCAATGCAAGCTCACCACCAATTGTAGTTAGTGTAAACCCTAACATTCAAGCAAGTGTTACAATTTCAGCTTCGGCTACTACGGTTTGTGCTGGAGATCCCGTTACCTTTACAGCCACTCCAGTTAATGGAGGAACCGCTCCTATTTATAATTGGTATGTAGATAATGTACTAATAATCGGTCAAAACACAGCTTCATTTACTTCTAATACTTTAACGAATGGTTCCTTGGTTACAGTTGAAATGACGTCGAATGCAACACCTTGTCTTGTAGGCTCTCCAGCAACGTCGAACGCAATAAGTGTTACGATAAATCCTGTTATTACAGCTTCGGTAATTATCTCGACCACCACTAACGTAGTTTGCCAAGGTGCTTCTGTAACTTTTTCAGCAACTCCAACAAATGGAGGTAGCCAGCCATTGTATCAATGGTTCATAAATGGAAATCCCGTTGCAGGACAAACTACTTCCACTTTTAACTCCTCAACGCTAAATGATGGAGACATTGTTACTGTTGAGTTAACTTCCAACGCAGCACCTTGTTTGGTTCAACCTACGGTTTTTTCAAACGATATAACAATGGATGTCAATCCAACATTAACTGCCTCTGTATCGATATCAGCAACTGCTTCAACAATCTGTGAAGGCACAAGTGTAACTTTCACGGCAAATCCTGTAAACGGTGGAACGAATCCCACTTTTCAGTGGTTTTTAAATGGTAATCCTATTGTTGGCCAAACGTCAGCCACTTTAATAACTAATTCTCTATCTAACGGAGCAGTTATTTCGTTAGAGATGACATCAAGCGCAGTTCCTTGTTTAATTGGTTCACCGGCAACTTCAAACTCCATTACGATGGTTGTAAATCCAATACCTGTAGTTTCTGCTTCCAATAATGGTCCTTTATGCGAATCGCAACAACTCGATTTAAATGCCACTTTGATCAATGGAGCGATTTACAGTTGGTCTGGTCCTTTGTCATTTGCTTCATCAACGCAAAATCCAAGTATTTCTTCGGTTACATTGGCTAACGCGGGAACTTACACTGTAACTGTAAATTTGAATGGTTGTTTTGCCTCATCTTCAACTTTAGTAGATATCGGTACTGGAACAGTTGCAACGCTAACACCTGTTTCTCCGCTTTGTGTCAATTCACCAATAATCACGCTAATTCCATCAGTTAGTAATGGCACATGGTCAGGGCTGGGGATCATAAATACGATTACCGGTGAATTTGATCCTTCTCAGGCAAATCTTGGGATAAATACAGTTACCTATACGATACCAGGAGCTTGTGGTGGTTCGTCATCGCTTGACATTTCTGTTTTGCCAATTCCAACAGTGTCTATTAGCTCTAATTTTACAACTGGTTGTTCGCCTTTGAATGTGATTTTTGTAGATAATTCAAGTCCTGCATCTGTGTCTGTTTCTTGGGATTTCGGTAATGGGTTGTCCTCAAGTACAACAAATTCAACCACATACAACAATCCTGGATGTTACGATGTCACCTTGACATCTACGAACGCAGGTGGCTGTTCTTCAACGCAAATATTCAATGATTTTATCTGTGTCTTGGAAGATCCTGTTGCTGATTTTACGACTGGTGATTTTACGACATCCGTGTTTGATCCAAATTTTCAATTTATAAATCTATCTCAGAATGCAACGAATTATTCCTGGCAATTCGGTAATGGAACAACCTCCTCGGAGTTCAATCCACAGATCAGCTATGATGAAGTTTCATCCTCGTACAACGTCCAATTGATTGCCACCAATAGTGCAGGCTGCTCAGATACAGTTGCGAAAATTGTTACGGTTCGTGACGAATTGTTGTTCTTTATTCCAAATAGTTTTACTCCAAATGGAGATGAGTTTAACAATTCCTTTTTGCCAATATTTACATCTGGTTTTGATCCTTATGCTTTTAGCTTGAAAATTTTCAATAGATGGGGAGAGATCATTTTTGAAACTAAAGATTCGAAAGTTGGTTGGGATGGTACATATTTAGGTAATATAGTACCTGAGGGGACGTACACTTGGACACTCCAGATGAAAGATAAACGATCAGATGAAAAGTATGAATATAATGGCCACGTCAATGTGCTGAGATAGTCTACTGTCTTTGTCCCAAGGCAAACATTACCGGTATTTTTCCAATATCGTAAGCATTTTCTCGCCAATCTTTAATGGAAAGTGTGCAGATGTTTTGATTGGGCAAGGTCAAATTAGAAGCGATGCACAAGGCTGTATCGTCTTGCAGTTCGTTCAACAGGTCCTCAAGCACATGAATATTGCGGAATGGCGTATCCATGAATAATTGTGTTTCTCCATATTTACGCACCCGGATTTCCATGTCTTTCATTTTTTTGACCCGATCGCGTTGATCTTTGGGTAAATATCCATGAAAAGTGAAGTTTTGTCCATTCATGCCACTGCCAATCAGTGTCAGTAGTATACTGCTTGGACCAACCATTGGGCAAACCTTAAATCCTTTTTCATGCGCCATATTGACCAACAAAGCCCCGGGGTCTGCAATACCCGGACATCCCGCTTCGGATAAGATACCAACGTGTTGACCAGATTTAAGAACTTTGAATAACCCCTGTATCTCGTGAGCTTGTGTATGCTTGTTAAGCACCATAAACTGAGATTCGTCGATCGGGAAATTCCTATCCATTTTTCTCAAAAGTCTGCGAGCCGATTTGATCTCTTCAACAGCAAAATGACGGATGTTTATCGCGATTTCTGCAACGCCTTGAGGGATGATGTCGCTCGTGGTTTCTCCACCTAAAGTATTTGGGATGAGATAAATGTTGCCGTTCATGTTATGAAATTAGTTTTTCGTTGCGTAAGAATGCATCCGTAGCTCTGTCAAGCAGTTCGATCACATGGATGAAACCATCAGTTCCTCCATAGTAAGGATCGGGCACTTCCTGATCTTCTCCGGGATTTAATTCATTTAACATTAATCTTACTTTTTGCTTGTCGGCATCTGTTCGAGCAAGTTTCAAAATGTTCTGCAGATTCGAACGATCCATAGCAAAAATGGTGTCAAAGCGATCGAAGTCTTCAACTGTAAATTGTCTAGCACGCAAAGGGTCAAGATCCACATCGTATCGGAGGGCCCATTTACGCATTCGCGGATCTGGTTTTTCACCAACGTGGTATCCTGAGGTGCCAGCAGAATCTACAAGAATGTCTAAATCTAGTTTGGCTGCTTTATGACGCAGCCAGCCATCCGCCATTGGTGAGCGACAAATATTACCTAGACAAACCATCAGGACGCGCATGTTACCTTTTTTATGTATTCAACTTATGTGCAAAGATAGCATTAAACCGTGCAGATAAATTTTCACCGTAATGACCATTTCGTACGAATTTAAGCCTGATATATTCATTGAAGCGAAAATTCCTACAACCTTGTACATCTTTTTACATCATATAAACGTTATTAGTAATAGAAATCAACTGTTTGAGCCATGAGACAATTAAAGATCGTTAAGCAAGTTACCAACAGAGAAACGGCTTCACTAGACAAATACTTACAAGAAATAGGCAAGGTTGAATTGATTTCAGCAGATGAAGAGGTGGAGTTGGCACGTCGCATCAAGCAAGGCGATAAAGCGGCATTGGAAAGACTAACGAAAGCAAACTTGCGTTTTGTTGTTTCAGTTTCGAAACAATATCAAAATCAGGGTTTATCCTTGCCGGATCTGATCAATGAAGGAAATGTTGGTCTGATCAAAGCAGCAGAACGTTTTGATGAAACGCGCGGATTTAAATTCATCTCGTATGCCGTATGGTGGATTCGTCAGTCTATTTTACAGGCCTTAGCCGAACAAGCTCGTATTGTGCGTTTGCCCTTGAACAAGATTGGAAGCATCAATAAGATCAATCGCGCGTATGGGGAATTGGAGCAACGCTTTGAACGCCCACCATCAGCTGAAGAACTAGCAGAGCACTTAGAGATCAGTGTAGAAGATGTGCGCCAATCGATGGCAAATACCGGACGTCACATCTCGATGGATGCGCCTTTGATGGAGGGTGAAGAGAGTTCAAGTAGCATGTATGACGTCTTGCCGAATGACGACCTTCCAAGTCCTGAAGCTGAGTTAGTAAAAGAATCGCTTCGTCGTGAGATCGAACGATCGTTGTCTACTTTGACGGGAAGAGAGGGTGATGTGGTTCGCTTGTATTACGGACTGAATGGAAGACATCCGTTGACCTTAGAAGAAATCGGTGATCTGTTCGATTTGACCAGAGAACGTGTAAGACAAATAAAAGAAAAAGCTATTCGTAGATTGAAACATACTTCCCGGAGCCGGATGCTTAAGACATACCTAGGTTAAACGGGATCAACGTTTACAATTAAACGAATTGATTTGAAACGAGGAACGCTGAAGAATTGATCCGTTAATTCGTGAAGGCGTTCCTTTACTTTTTTCTGAGGAGCTTCTTGCTCTATCTTTACTAAGATCTCTTTGAGATAATAATTCTGAATACGTGGAATAACCGGGAATTCTGGCCCTAATACACGTTCATGGAAAACCGCACGTAATTGTTTGCCGAAATGATCAGCTGCTTCGTTCACGAGGTTTTGATCTTTGTGCTTGATCGTAAACTGCACGAGCTTGTAGAAAGGTGGATAATGATAGTTTCTTCGTTCCACCAATTCATTGATCGCAAATCCTTCGTAGTCGTGTTGCATCACTTTCTGTACCACCCAATGATCCGGATTTCCGGTTTGAATGACCACTTTACCGCGTTTGTTTCTGCGTCCAGCTCGTCCAGCAACCTGACTCATCAGTTGGAATCCGCGTTCGAATGCTCTGAAATCAGTCTTATTGATCAAAAGATCGGCATCTAATATTCCTACGAGTCCAACATGATCGAAGTCCAAGCCTTTAGCAACCATTTGTGTTCCAATCAAAATGTCCACATTCCTGTTCTCAAAATCCTGAATGATCTGTAAATAGGCATTTTTAGAACGTGTTGAATCAAAATCCATACGCGCTATTCGAACATCAGGCATCAATAACTGGAGATCATCTTCGATTTTCTCTGTACCAAATCCCAACATTTTCAAGCGGTTACTACCGCAAGCCGGACAGGTGCCAATCGGTGCTGTCTGATAACTGCAATGATGACATTTCAAGATATTACTGTGCTTGTGATAATTCAAGGTCGTGTCGCAGTTTTTACACATAGGTGAATAACCACACAACTCACAGGTCCAGATAGGCGTATATCCACGTCGGTTTTGAAACAAAATGATCTGTTCGTTGCGTTCCAAAGCTGCCTTCATTTCCTCCAATAAGAATTTGGAGAAATGTCCGTTAACCGTTTTGTGAAGGCGTTCTTTTTTCATGTCAGCACAACAGATCTCCGGCATTTGCACTTGCGAATAGCGCTCGGTCAATAAAACGTGTCCGTACTTCTTTTCGCGGGCGTTTTGAAATGTTTCGATTGATGGAGTAGCTGATCCTAACACCGTTTTTGCCTTGAAAAAATGCGCCAGAACGATCCCCATATCGCGACCGTTGTAGCGTGGGGAAGGGTCGTGTTGTTTATAACTTCCTTCGTGTTCCTCATCTACGATCACCAAACCAAGATCTTGAAAAGGCAAGAAAATTGAAGAGCGAGCTCCAACGATCAATCTGAATTGACTTGGATTGTTCTCCAAAACTTTATTCCAGATCTCCACACGCTCATTGGCATTGAATCGGGAGTGATAAACGCCAATCTGTTGTCCGAAATATGCAGACAAACGCTGAATAAGTTGGGTGGTTAATGCGATCTCAGGAACAAGGAATAACACCTGTTTTCCTTTGTCCAGATAATCTTTGATCAGGTGAATATAAATCTCCGTTTTACCAGAACCGGTTACCCCTTGAAGTAAAACAGTTTCTTGTTCGTTGAATTGATCTTTGATCGCTCCAAGCGCCGAAGTTTGATGTGCACTTAATTCGGGAAAAGTGTATTGTTGCAGATCCTTTTGTTGGATGCGCGAAACTTCCAAGCGTTCTGTTCTCAAGACACCTTGTTTTTCAAGGGTCATCAAAGCGGAAAGACTCACGCCGGAATCTTCCAATTGTTTGCGCAGAACAGGGTGTTCTTGTCCGTCAGAGAATCCGCCTTTTTGCAACAAGATCAATAATGCTTCTTCCTGTTTAGCAGTAGTTTTCTTTTCCTGCAGGCGAACAAACAGTTCGTTCAAAGCTCCTTCATCGCAATATTCCTTATTCAAAATAACGAACAAAGCAGTCTTCGCCTGGAATTTGTCGTTCAACTCCTCTTGCGCCAGTATCATCTTTTTTTCCATCATCTTTTTAATGATGGGCTGGATCGTCTTAATTCCCGCAATGGCACTGATCTCCTTCAGATCCAATACTTCTTGAATCGATAGCGCTTCCATGATCAGATACTCGCGATCGTCTAATTTCTGGTTTGCCTCCTCATAATCTGGGTGGATCACGATCTTTGTTTCACTGGCAAGTTTGAAGTTTGAAGGTAACGAAGCATTCATCACGTCTCCAATGGGAGCCATGTAGTATTGAGAAATCCAGTTCCAGAACTGATACTGTTTGGAAGTAATAAGCGGCGCATCATCCAGGATATGTTCGATATACTTTGCTTGATATAGACTCGGTACGTCTTCGTGGATACGCGTTACAATACCTGTGTACAGTTTTCCCTTTCCAAATGGAACAACGACGCGTGTAAATAATTGGATAGCTTCATTCAGATCATAAGGAACGCGGTATGTGAACTCCTGACTCAGGGAAATGGGTAGGATTACATCCACAAACAATGTTTGACGTTCGCTCATGATGTAAAGGTAGTTAAAGTCAAAAAAAAATCCCGATTTTGATCGGGATTCAGTGTTATTCTCTTAGAAGCAGTACCAGCTTTCTGATTGATCGGTAATGTGTTCGCTACAGAACAATAAGTTAAACGTTATTGGACCCGTGCACAATTCACGCATAGAATTCTTATCCAAACCGCGAATCGAAGGTGCTGTAGGCACGTAGTTCACTTTTTCTTGGAATACAGTGTTTCTTGCAGAGAAAATTCCGATCACAGGGCGACCGTCACTTGTAGATAAATTCGTGAATGTCGGTTTATTTTGTGCAATGGAAGAACTTGGTTGGTTCACAATGATATACTTACTCAAGTCGTTTGTTCCACACGTTGCATACAAGCGGATCTTTTTCAACACGCGTTTTGTGATTGTTGGATCGTTTGTAGCGTTTTGCTTGATGAGGTTGTAGAATGTCTCACCATTTGCTTTGAAAGATGCTCCTAAGGAAGTAAATGACTCACTTGTCATATTACCTAGTTTCCAAGTGAACGATTTCTCAACTGGCACACCCGCAAAATACTCATCAAAATAAACCTGTAATCGCGTTTCAACAATTTCAGCAGTACCCGGATTCACACGGATCAATTGCTGCAAATAGTTCGTGCTACCATTGTTAACACTCACAAAGTTGTAAGCTCCCAAATAAGACGGGGAAGTAATTGCCCCACCATTTACCAAGTTCGTTTCTGCTGTAACTGTAAAACCATCTCCGTCATTTACAGTTGCGATCAATTTGTAGGTCAATACGACATTCTTAGATCCGTTAGGGGTAACGATCAGGGAATCATATTTTAAATTCTTTTCCTTGAAATAATATACTTTCTGGTCTGGATTGTAGAAAGCACCTGGATCTTTACCAGTGATCACAGTATCGCTCAAGGTCCATTCGTCTAGTTTGTCAGAACCTGCCCATTGTTCTACTTTGATTGAAACATCGTTGTAATAATTAGAATCAGCGATTTGAGCGACTTCTACCGCATTGTTATTTCCAGCAAAAGCACGAGTCAGCTTTACATAGTGAATTGAATCAGCTTGATCTAATAAACAATACAATACTGGTGCTTCGGATGCTGATCCCGCAAAGTCGATTTCTTCGTTACATGAAGATAATCCCAATACAAGTAGAGCTACTAGCGGAAAAAGCGATCGTTGGAGAAGTTTCATAAGTATACAATTTGTCCCAAAAATACAATTATTTCTTAGCAAATGGGTGGTGTGTTCAATCAATGGATACTACCACAGAATCATTTTCGCACCCTGTTGAATCGCATTGCACGCAACATCCAGTTTGGAAGGTATGCTCCCGGCTTTTTATTCTTCAAATGAATGTACCAGCCCAATTTCTTCATGACTGGAACTTTATGCGTCTCAACAAACTCGATCCAAGTTCCATCCGGGTCCTCAATATATGAGAAACGACCACCTGCTTCTCCCATGTCGAATGTTTTACCTGAGTCTACAGTGAATGGAAATCCAAGTGCTTCACACTCTTTTTGCAGATCATCCATACCCTGAACATCAAAACACAAGTGAATGAATCCCCAGTCACCCCAATAGCGATCTTTGAAAATGGATTTGGCATCTGTGCGCTCCACTGCCTGGATCAATTCTATCTGGGTTGGACCAAGCAAGCGAGCAAAAGGACCGCGTCTAACTTCGCTGTGCTCCAATAAAACTCTTCGCACTTTTGTGTTCCCATTAGGTACATTATCAAATGCATCAAATGTGTCAGTTACGTCATAAACAATCTTATCGTAACCTAATATTTTTTGATAAAGTGGAAGCGATTTTTCAATGGATGATACTCCAATCATTGATCCAGCAACTCCACCCGTTTGACCTTCAAATTTTGTGTCCATGAACCAGCCTGAGCCTTCTACAATGTCAAACAAATTACCATTCGGATCTTTCAACAAAAAGTGCAAACTGCCATTAGGTAATTTTTGAGGTTCAGAAAGTACCTCAACTCCTTTTTGCTTTAGAAAAACATAAGTAGCTTTCACATCTTTTGATTTGATGCGACAAGCGTAGAGTCCAAAATCACCTAAATGAATTGGATAGGGAGATTTCTCTGTATTTCTTGAAGTGAACTGCCAGATCTCGAATCCACCTCCACCTTCCATGGAAAGAGCTAATGTAGCTGTACGCGCATGAACCGTGTCACCTGTGTATCGCGTCATCAATGGTGCCTCAGCAGCTTCTTCAAAGATGCGCACATCCACTCCGAAGTGTTCGCGGTACCATTTCCAGATCTTTTGAACGTCAGGAACACCAATTCCCATTTGTTGAATTCCACAGATGATTTTTGCCATAGAAGTGATTTTTTTGAAGCTGCAAATTTAATCGAAACTTGGGAAGTTCCACTATCTTGTTGCACGCTCGTTGAAAAGGATATATCCGTAGGTGAATTGCAGAATGAACGGCGATTTTTGATCCGGGAAGTAATTCAACGTGAATCGAACAGGTCCTATAGGAGAATGGTAAATGGCAGAACCAGCAAGGGCCAATTTTTCTCCCTTGAACGGTTTTGTATATCCAAATCCACCATCATCCAGAAGTACTAACTGTTTGAAAGGCTGAAAATAAAGTCCGTCGAGTCTGAGATCAAAATTCTTTTTGGGAGTAAAGATCAGGCTGGCACCACCTCCCAAGTATTGGGAAGCGCGGTATTCCGGCAAAAAGAATGTGGGCATATCAGCAAGTGGCTCAAATGCTGAAAGACTTAAGATAGTTGCAGTGTAGTTTTTGAAAAGCGATTGACTGGTTAATAATGCATTTCCAGTAAATCCTAAACTGAAGAACTTGGTGCTGATCGGGTAACTTTGGAACGTTCCCGAAAGTTGAATCCATTCATGGTTCTTTCTGAAATCATATGCTGTTGGAGAGGTAGAGCCTGAAATACTATGTTCCTTTCCGTTGACATAACGTAATCTCAAGGACAATAAATGACCTTCATTGGCAAATTGTTTTCTGTTCAAGGAGTTTTGTTCCAGTTCAAATTTCAAGGCATGGCCATAAAAACGAGTCAAATCTGCAGTGTCTTTGTTGGTGAAATTCTTAGTCTGGTAGTATGAATCTTCCAATTCCATGTACCGATAATCAAGCACTGCTTTGGAATTATTAAAGATTGGAAGTTTCAATTGAGCTCCGGTAAATGCTTCGTTTTGTAACAGAAAAGAGGGCTTTACTTCTTCGAAAAATGTGGCGAAATTTCGGAAATAATCAAATCGGTTAAGAATGAGGTAGGTGCTCAATGACATCGGATAAGCGGTAGGTAAATTAAAATTCAATTGCACTTTTCCGGATCCGTAGAATTTACCAAAGTATGAGTTTAATTTGAGGGAAGTAGCCCATTTTCCAAGGTGCATGGCTGAAAGCTGCACAAATCCAGTGTTGATCGCTCTGGAACTCACAATTCCTCCAACTTCTGCTTTGAAAAGTTTGGCCGCACGAACATCGATTAGCATTTTGTAGGTTGAATCTGCTTTGCGCGCTAGCGTTGGATACAAATAATCGATTTCCTGAGTAGCGTAAGCACGGAAGTATCGACGCTCTAAAACCCTTTCGGAGAGTGTCTTTCCTTTTCCATCTTTTAAAATAGAGTTCTTCACGTAACTCTCTTTGTTCGCTCGATTGTTATTTGTCTCAACTGCAGAAACTTTTAACGGCGAAACTTTTTGCTGAAATTGCTTTCTTTTCAGGTCCAATTCCTGACTTGTGATCCGATAGGGAACGAGCTGTTTCAACGAATCGATCAATAGCAGTGTACTCTTATATCCAGACTCAATAGCTTGTTTTACCTCGCTAAACTCAAAGGTTTGAACGTCGGTTTTGGGTTCAATTAAAATTCCGGATTCGCAAGGAATATTAAAATTCGTAGGGGTAACCAACATGTTCGTCAACTGAGAGATCAGATTGTCCTCTGAAGGGGGAGAGGCATTGTACGAAACATTAGACCCGATTATAAAGTCTGGATTGAATTCTTGATAAATAACATCTGCTGGGAAGTTATTGTAAAGTCCGCCGTCAAAATAAAGCACGCCATTGATCCGGATTGGATTGATGTAAAATGGAAATGTCATGGATGCCCGAACGGCTTGATTTAAATGACCGTTCCTGAATACTTCGCCTCTTTTAGCTACGATGTTACTAGCCACGCAGCGATACGGGACAAAAAGACTGTCAAAATTATCTCCTTTTGATGCCGAAACGGTACCTAGTAGACGCATCATCTCGTAATCCAATAATTCAGGTCGAATATAGTTGGTAGGCAAGGATTTATCAAAAATACTATCTAAACCAAAGGAGAATCCCATCATGCTGGCATTCGGATCATCTTCGCGTAACAAAAACTCTTGAGATCTTTCTAAGCCGCCCTGCGTCATTAATTGAAATTTTTCACTTGTGACATAAGCTTCGATTTCAGCCGGACTATAGCCGCAAGCATACATGGCTCCGACCAAGGCTCCTGCTGAAGTTCCTGAAATGTAATTGATAGGAATGTTGTTCTCTTCAAGTGCTTTTAGAACACCAATGTGAGCGAATCCAGCGGCACCTCCACCACTTAAAACCAATCCCACTCCTTGTCCGTAACAAGCGAAGATGCCGGAAAAGAACAGGAAAATCGTCAATACGAGTGGCTTCAAGTTGTTCAGTTTTAGACAAAAATACAAATATTGACTGCTTTTTACCGGATTTTAAGGCAAACTGTTTTCCAAGCATCCATTTGAAGTACCTTTGTGAAAATAAAAAAGTGCGTCATGCTGAATATTGTAGTCAAGACATTTTACGGTTTAGAAGAGGTGTTGGAATCTGAGTTGATCGAATTGGGATATCAACCTAAGGATCGATTAAATCGTGCCGTAAAATTAGAAGGTACTTGGCAAGATGTTTACTTTTTGAATTTGCACTGCCGTTGTGCGATCAATGTCTTGGTCGAATTGCGTACTTTTCAGATCAAGCAGGAAAAGGACCTTTACAAAGAGGCTATGAAGATCGATTGGACATCCTTGTTTGATGTCAGAAAGACCTTTGCTGTTAAAGGTGCCGTGAATTCTACTCTTTTCAAGCATTCTCAATTTCCTTTCTTGTTGGTTAAAGATGCGATCGTGGATACCTTTCGTGATAAGGTAGGGGATCGTCCGGATGTTTCGGTAAAAACTCCTCAATTGGTGATCGACCTATATGTGCGTGAAAAGGACGGAGTGATTTCGATCAATACTAGCGGTGCGCCTCTTTTTCAGCGAGGATATCGCCAAAGTACCGGAGATGCACCTTTGAATGAAGTTGTTGCAGCGGGACTGGTTCGCATGTCTGGCTGGGACCGTA
>JBMLQF010000093.1:0-7574 GCA_049241705.1 Fluviicola sp.
TAGCGAGGCATCACGTCAAGAACGCGAGAAATTGCAAGAAACCATGGGAGAGGCAGATCTGCCTGAGGCCCCAGCTCAATTGATATTCAGACAACATTGGGAAAACGCGATCTTTGGAACTCTTTACACCAAATGGTCCCAGAACGACAGCATTGCAAGTGCTGCTTTCTTTCATTCTGGAAAGACAACAAAGACACCTTATCCCGGTACCCGGCCTTTGGATCAACGGAATGGTGAAAAGGAAGTGAACTTCACGAACAACACATCTATAAACACCCTGATAATTGTTTTTGAAAATAAGCGTAAAGCACCAGTTTTTACGCGTTTCGTGTCTCCACGTTCTCAGATCAATTTTACGATCAATGAATCCGATATTATTTTGGTATTGCCTGGAGGAAAGGTATTTGAGGACGGAAACTTTGGAGATCTTCCATTCCGGGAAGTTGATCAACGCTTCTTTGCCAAGATGAATGAGATCTATGAAGTGCGTGAAATGGGTCCGAAACAACTGCGGTTGGTTTGGGAAAGCGTGAGTCAGACAGAAATGTATTTGGTAGATCTAACAAGCGGGTTGGAACGGTATTAAATGGAGAAGAGAGACCACTGCTGTCTCTCTTCACACGCTACCTAAACCTAACTACTACTACACTGACGACCACCTTGGAGTGTGGTCTCGTTATCAGTTAACGTCTAAATTATTCAATTGTTGTTCTGGTGGTAAGATTTTAACGAAAGTTTGCAAAACGAGCTTCGGATTTACATAAAACAACAAGAGAGAAGCGGGCGCCTCTCTCTTGTTCCAACCTAAACTACTACTACTTATGAAAACTAACCTCTGACTATCCGATTGCAAGTATCATACCAAAGTCTGAAAACTCCTTTCGGATATTGAGATATACAAAGTAACGGAGGAAAAAGCTACTTGTTGCATTGCGCTTGTGTTTTTAACATTATTTTCAAAATGTGAATTTTTTAGGGGGTGTTTGTTAAACCTATAAATTCGGTATCTTTGAGCCCTTTACACCATGAAGGAATCGTATTGATCACATGAAAGTTATCCATCACCTGCAAGAAGCGAAAGAAACCCTGTTTTCATTTGAAATACTTCCTCCGTTAAAGGGAGCGAATATCCAGTCAATTTATGATGGGATCGATCCGTTAATGGAATTCAAACCAAAGTTCATTAATGTAACCTATCACCGCGAGGAGTTCGTTTATAAAGAGCGCGAAAACGGCTTGCTGGAAAAGATCGCTATTCGCAAACGCCCTGGAACAGTAGGAATTTGTGCGGCTATCATGAACAAATATCATGTGGATGCAGTACCTCACCTGATCTGTGGCGGCTTCTCCAAAGAAGAAACGGAGAATGCATTGATCGATCTGCAATTTTTGGGGATTGATAACGTTCTAGCTTTGCGTGGTGATTCCATCAAAACAGAAGCAACATTTCGTCCGCATCCGGAAGGACATAAATATGCAGTGGAGTTGATCAATCAGATAACAGAAATGAACCAAGGACGCTATCTGGTGGATGATATCCAGTTGGCGCCGACCGATTTTTGTATTGGTGCAGCCGGGTATCCTGAAAAGCACTTCGAAGCAATGAACTTGAGTACCGACCTGCACTACCTGAAGCAAAAGGTGGATGCGGGTGCTGAATATATCGTTACGCAAATGTTCTTCGATAATCAAAAGTACCTTGACTTCGTTGCGGCTTGTCGCGAAATCGGAATCACGGTTCCTATCATTCCTGGGATCAAACCGATCAAAACATTGAATCACATTTCTTTCTTGCCAAAAGTTTTCAAGATCGATTTTCCGGAAGCGCTTTCCAAAGAGTTGCTTAAATGCAAAACCAATCAGGAAGTCAATCAAGTTGGAATTGAATGGGGGATTCAACAATCAAAAGAACTGAAGGCGGCAAATGTTCCGTGTATTCACTATTATACCATGTCAACATCTGATGCCGTGAAAACCATCGCATCTGCAATATTTTAAGCTATGAAATCCGTATTATTTGCGCTTATCGTTTTCCTTTCAGGGTCAGTTTTAGCTCAAAATCAGCCCTTGCTATTGAATAATGCCGTTGTCGTTTCTCATTTGGACAAGCCCGAAGATCGCTTTTCATTGGAAATTGCGCTTTCCGAAGCCTTAACGAATGCGCAAATCAAAAACACGGTTTCCCTGAATTTGTTAAAGCAAGGTGGTGATCCGCAAGCTTTGGTCTCTGATAGTATGACGAATTTATTGAGTGCAAAAGGATTCAATACAATGCTATTAGTTTCTGTTCGCGGTTATGACAAACGCTTCCAACCATCTTCCGGAAATTATACCTTAACAGAAGATCTGGCTGCTGAAAACCTGTTTCCGCTTTACAAGGAAGAAATTGTATCGGTAACTTTTGAATTTCACTTCTACAGAGGTGGACAATTGGTTTATACAGACTTGATCAAAATCGGGGGTGCTAGTTCACGCGAAAAAGTGCTGAAAAAATTGCGCAAGGCTGTGACCAAACGTGCCTTGAAAAAGTGGAAATAATTTAAAGCTTGTTTAGAATGTCTTGAATTTCGGCATCCGACTCCATTTCCAAATAAAACGCAAGATCTGCTTTTGCCAGCAAGGTGTTGCCAGAATGCAGTAGACTCAATCCACGCAATTTATAGATCTCGGCATCAAGCTTATTGTAGGGCGCAGCTTCATTCAATATGTCGACTGCCATGTCCCAACGCTTCTGCTCCATAAACTGCTTTGCTTGTAACACGAATGCATGATAGGCTTCAATGCGTTGCAATTTGGCTTCGCGGATCCGTTCGAATGTGGAAATAGCCTCCAGGTCTTCCGCATCGATGGGTTTTAAATCACCACCTAGAACCAGCATGTTTTCTGCAAAAGGGAAATCGGTACAATTACTTTTCAGTTCCGGTTTCTCGGAATGATCAAATAATGGCCAATAGGCAGCAACCAAAATTACAGTCTCTTTCTTTAGCAAGCGAAACAAATGGGACTCTTGATCTTGTTTCACTTCAAAGAAGCTTCCAACTTCCAATTCCTTGATTGGTGTCATGGATTAGTGTGTAAAGAGATTTCCACCAGCCAAAATTCACCACCTTTCTGTATAACGGTCAGGTGTTCGATTTTTTTGGAACGAATGGGAGAATAGATGTTGAATACTTTGTATTCGGGTAAAAGATCACCACAGTTGTTTTGCCAAAGGCCCCATTGCGGATTCATCGACAGGTTGTATGAGGCAGTAAGGTAGTAATCCGCTAGAGGAGCTCCTTGCTCATAAAGTCGTTTCAAATCTTTTACGTAGCGCTTCCAGAATTGGTTGCGGGTCAAGGTTTGATCACTTTTTCCCCTCACCACTAATGACGGTGCTATGTGCGCTTTCAAGGTATCAAAGCCTTGTGTAAAACGCTTCTTCAAAAGCGCGTGACTGTACGGTATGAAAAGCGAGCCCATTTGATCTTTGAAATGCACACCCTCCAATTCTGTTTCAAGATCAGTAAACTGGATCGCATTCAAATCCAAATCCCAATAAGAGATCGCGCTGTCCAAAGCGACTATTTCCAGTCCTTCCTGATTGATGAGTATTTTTTGACCACCTTTCCAATAAAAATGTTCGCAATCCGATTCAAAGCACGTTTTCTCTGCTCCTTTCAAACCAATCGTGTAACCATTCACAAGTGGAAGGATTTCATTGTAACGTGCCTGGATCAAAACATCCCCTTCAGATGAAAGAATACCAACGTTTCCGGTTGTATCGCGATAACGGATCGTTCCATGATTTTCGCAATCATACCAATTATCAAAAAAATGAATTCCGGGTACTTCTTTTCCATTGTGAAATCGGTAAACGGCATTTCGAGTAGTGATAAAAGCGGCCACGTGTTGGAATACAGGCGGAGGAACAGCTATGAATGTGTCGGCTGTAATGTGCACTGTACCCAGATCATCTACATAAGAAAATACATTTTGGTCTTCATCAACAGTATGTCTGTGAAGGATCGGCTGTGAGAAGATGTTAGCACAGAAGAACAGTGCGATCAAACTAAGCCATGATCTCATCCAATGCGGCAATAAAGCGTTCAACTGCTAGTGCAATGATCTCTGGTGTGTGCGCTTGTGAAATAAATCCTACCTCGTATCCGCTTGGCCCCATATAAACTCCGCGGTTCAATAAGGATTTATGCAATGCTTTGAATCCACTCATATCCGGATTGATCTCTTCGGATTTTCGGATGCGTTTGCTATTGTCAAAAGAGATCCAGAAAATGGAGCCCACTGTTACCAACTCGAAGGCATAACCTTTCGCAGCAGCATGCTGATTGATGGGATCAACAAAAAGTGCTGTTCTGTGTTTCTGATCCTCATAGAATCCCGGTTTTAATAGTTCAGAAAGCATCGCGATTCCAGCGGCCATCGCCACCGGATTACCACTCAAGGTTCCCGCTTGATAGACCGGACCGTCTGGTGCTACGCACGACATGATCTCTTTGGAGGCACCGTAACATCCCACAGGCAATCCTCCACCGATGATCTTACCGTAAGAGACAATATCTGGTTTGATATCGTAATAGCCAGCTGCTCCTTCAAATCCAACGCGGAATCCACTTATTACCTCATCGAAGAATAACAACGAATTGTATTTGGTAGTGATCTCACGTAGCTTCAATAAGAAATGTTTTTCTTGAAGTAAAAGGCCGTTATTTGCCGGGATCGGTTCGATGATCACACAGGCAATATCGTTTCCATATTCTTCAAAGCAAGCTTCTAAAGCAGCTTCGTCGTTCAACGGCAACACCAATGTTTCATTGGCAAATGCTTCGGGAACACCAGCACTTGAAGATTGACCAAATGTAACCAAACCACTTCCGGCTTTCACCAACAATGCATCGATATGTCCGTGGTAGCATCCTTCAAACTTCACGATCTTATTTCGCCCCGTAAAACCACGTGCAACGCGAATGGCAGACATCACGGCTTCCGTTCCGGAACTGGTAAAGCGGATCTTCTCTACGAATCTGTTGTTTTCGATGATCAAGGCCGCAAGTTCGTTTTCAAGGCGTGTTGGTGCACCAAAACTGCTTCCGTTTGCCATTGCTTGCATCACATGCTTGTAAACGGATGGGTGATTGTGACCTAAAATCAGCGGTCCCCAACTTGCACAAAAATCGATGAATTCATTATCGTCCTCATCCCAAATTTTTGCACCGGCTCCTTTTTTTATGAAAAGTGGTGTTCCTTCAACAGATTTAAAAGCGCGAACCGGCGAATTAACGCCACCAGGAAAATACGTTTTAGCTGTTTCATAAAGGGCTTGAGAAGTGGAACGATCAATGTTTGCTGAGCTTGCCATTTTTTGTTTGTTTGATACCCTGCAAAGGTAGCGCAAACTTGCATTGGTAGATTCGATCTAATTTGTTTTAGTCTCTTATTTGATGTGGGTTTTTCATTTTTTAACCTTTTAGAAAACAAGTGAGCAGCTTTTGTGTTAACATACGACGCGCTTTTCGGTGTATTTGGAACCATCACACATTAATAACGTACCAAAGGAATAGCTATATTTGACACACACAAGTTTAAAAAATCACAAAAACCATAAGTATTTCACCATGAAGTATGAGAACGCCTTGGCATTTGCCCAAGAAATGGATAATCAAGATTCCCTAAAATCTTACAGAGAACGCTTCTTGTTCCCAACTTTTACAAAGAATCCTGTTAGATATTTCACAGGTAATTCATTGGGATTACAGCCGAAGAGTTTGCGCGACAAGTTGAATACGGAATTGGATGACTGGGCAAAATGGGGGGTTGAAGGACACTTTCATGGCACCAATCCATGGTTCAAATACCATGAGTTCTTAACTGAACCTGCAGCGCGAATCGTTGGAGCAAAACCAATTGAGGTGGTGATCACGCATTCCCTGACGACAAACCTGCATTTATTGATGGTTTCGTTCTACCAGCCAAAAGGAACACGTACAAAAATATTGTGCGAAGCAAAAGCGTTTCCGAGTGACCTTTATGCCTTGGAATCTCAAGTTCGTTTTCACGGCTTAGATCCAAACACCGATTTGGTTGCCATGAGTCCGCGATCTGGTGAACATACCCTGCGAAATGAAGACATCTTGGCAAAGATCGCTGAATTGGGTGACAGTTTGTCTTTGGTGATGTTCGGTGGCGTGAATTACTATACAGGGCAGGTCTTGGATATGGAGGCGATTACAAAAGCTGGTCATGCTGTTGGAGCTATGGTTGGTTTTGATTTGGCGCATGCCGCTGGAAACATTCCGATGAAATTACATGACTGGGATGTGGATTTCGCAGCATGGTGTACTTATAAATATTTGAACTCAAGCCCGGGAGGAGTTTCCGGAATGTTTGTGCATGAACGTCATGCTAACCGACCAGAACTTCCGCGCTTTGCCGGATGGTGGGGTTACGATAAGTCTACCCGTTTCATGATGGAGCCCGGATTCAAACCAATGGCCGGTGCTGAAGGATGGCAATTGAGCAATGCTCCTGTTTTAGGAATGGCTGCACATTGGGCTTCTTTGGAGATATTCGATGAGGTAGGAATGGAGCGTTTACGTGCGAAAAGCGAAGTGATGACCAGCTATTTGGAATTCCTATTGGATGAATTGAGTGCTGAATTTGGAGCGCGTTGTAGTTTCGAGATCATCACACCGCGTGATCTAAAGCAACGTGGAGCACAACTTTCGATCTTGGTTCACGGAAAAGGAAAAGAATTGTTCGATTATATCAGTGACAAGGGTGTTGTGGCCGATTGGCGCGAACCGAATGTGATACGCGTTGCTCCGGCTCCGCTTTACAATTCATTTGAGGATGTATATTATCTGGCGGCTTATATCCGCGAGTATTTGGAAAAGAATTAAGCATAACGAATTTTACAAGTATGAAGAATATTGCAGTTGTTGGAGCAGGATTGGTGGGAAGTTTGCAAGCAATCTTGTTGGCTAAGAAAGGATACAAAGTTTCAGTTTACGAGCGCCGTCCTGATTTGCGAAAAGCGAAGTTGATTAGCGGAAAATCGATCAACTTGGCCTTATCTGATCGTGGTTGGAAGGCCTTGGAATTGGCTGGAATTGCTCAGGACATTCACGAGATTGCAATTCCCATGTACCAACGTTGCATGCATGCTCTTGATGGAACGTTGACCTATCAACCTTACGGAAAAGAAGGACAAGCGATCTATTCCGTTTCGCGTGGAGGCTTGAACCAGAAATTGATGAATTTAGCCGACAATTTTCCAAATATCGAATACTTCTTCAACCGAAAATGTCAGGATATTGACCTGGCAAAAAATGAATTGCGTTTTCAGAACACCGAAGCGAATGAGGAAGAAACTGTTCCTTTCGACAAGTGTTTTGCTGCTGATGGCGCATACTCGGCTGTGCGTATCCGCATGCAAAAGTCAGCGATTTTCGATTTTTCCCAAAAATATCTGGAACATGCCTACAAGGAGTTGGTGATTCCTGCAAACCCGGACGGGACGCATAAATTGGATAAGAATTGTTTGCATATCTGGCCTCGTGGAGAATTCATGATGA
>JBMLQF010000094.1:0-9809 GCA_049241705.1 Fluviicola sp.
AAAAGATGTGCGTTACTTGCTCACCGATCCGGTGCACAAGTACCTCGACGAAATGAACTTTTACCGTTAACCGGACTTTTTATCGTTCTTGAAATATCCAAAGATCCGTTTGCGCAACAAAAAGAAGATCAGCAAATACGGAATTGCCATCAGGTATAAGATCCCTGAATTGATATTTGAACCAAATGAATCTTCGTTCAACTCACTTCCCTGCTCACTCAGCAACTTGCACTGTGAGCATCCTTGACTGTAAGAAAAGCCTACTACGGCAACAAGGATAACCAACAACACCATCCATTTTTTCATGCTGTAAATTTACGAATACCTGTATGAAGATGAAGGTGTTCGGAAAAAATTTAACGTTTGATCGGTACTCCGTGAATCGAAGTTGATGTGATTTGCCTTTCGGCTGCTTACTTTTGTTGCATGACCAGAGCATTGTGGGCACATTTGGCCTTGTTTTTTGTAAACGTTTTGTACGGTGCAAATCACGTATTGGCCAAGGGCGTTATGCCTACGTATCTCACGCCCAATGTGTTCATTTTCTTACGGGTTGCTGGAGCTACCAGCTTGTTTTGGTTGGTGAAAAGTTTCCTGCCTTCCGAGAAGATCCGTGGAAAGGATTTGGGTTTGACTGCCTTGTGCGGCGTTTTCGGGGTTGCGATCAACCAATTGTTCTTCTTCCATGGTTTGAACTTATCATCCAGTATCAATGCAGCGATCATCATGACGGCCAACCCCATCTTGGTGGCGGTGATTGCTTTCATCTGGTTGAAAGATCCATTGACGATTTCCAAAGTGGGCGGATTGATCTTGGGAACTTGCGGGGCGGTTTTACTCACACTCTCTAGCAGCACCGTTTCGCCGGAAGCATCTTTAGGAGATATTCTATTGTTTATCAATGCCCTTTCATACGCTATCTATCTCTTGTTAGCCAAACCGCTTATGAAACGCTACAGTCCGCTGACCGTTATTACCTATGTCTTTACGTTCGGATCTTTGTTTGTCATATTATATCCGTCAACAATTCCGGAATTGTGGGAAACCAAATTCAGCACTTTTCCTGCCGAGGTGTGGACCAAGATCATTTACGTGGTAGTAGGTGTAACCTTTTTCACCTATCTACTCACCAATGTGGGACTGCGTACCTTGAGTGCCACAGCCAGTAGCGCCTATATTTACACCCAACCCGTTTTGGTGATCGCCTTTGCTTTCTTGTTTGCAGCACTTGGGATCAGCGATGATTACACGAATACCATCACCTGGGATAAAGTAGGATACATGTTGCTCGTCTTTGTGGGGGTTTGGTTGGTGAATAAAGCCAAGAAAACAGTGCAACTCAAGGATTAACGCTTTATCGAATATTAGCCTTAATTTAGCAACATTCAATCTTCGTCAGCTGTATGCAAAACGATAAAAAACATTTCAAAAAGCTTTTTAGAAATCCGATCAATTTATTATTTCTTGTAGGGATTGCATTTAGCTTTTATAGGTTTTCTGTTGACGGCGAAAATAAATGGACAATTCGTTCGGATGGTAGCGGCTATTATGCCTATTTGCCTGCATTGTTCATTTATAACGACCCTACTTACCATGCATCGAATCGAGCCGAAGCGGAAATTCACAACGGTGTGGTCAGCGACAATTTTTTATTTAAAACTAAAACGGGTCGAACCTATAACAAATTCTTTCCTGGTGAAGCAGTCATGCAAGCGCCATTTTTCTTGCTGGCACATTTCATCGCCTCGATCTCGGGAGCGGAAGCATCGGGTTATTCGGAGATATTTCAGATTATTTTCTGGATAGGAGCAATGTTTTATGCATTCATGGGATTGATTTATTATCAACGTTTTGTGCAGGGGCTATTTTTGTTTAATCAACCAGTCAACCTGGTTTTTACACAGTTTGTTTTAGCCACGCCAATTTTTTTCTATATTTTTCTGACTCCCTCATTTTCTCATGTTTATTCTTTCTTTTTATTTTCTGTATTCCTTTTTCAAGTTCAGAAATGGGTATCGGATTCGTCCGTTTTGAGAAATGTAAAAATTGGATTATTGTTAGGATTAATTTTTTTAGTCCGACCAACGAATCTCGTAATATTATTTCTGCTACCAGTTTTATGGGATTCATTTCAAACTTTTTACGATTGTATTCGCATACGCGTTAAAAAGCCGAGTTTTTTTATTTCTGTGATCGGTACATTCCTTTTGATTTTTGGAATTTTACCTCTTAGCTGGTATTGGCAGACAGGTCAGCTATTTATTTGGTCATATCGTGGTGAAGGATTCAATTGGATGGAACCAAACTTTTTACGAGCCTTGTTTAGCTTTCGTTCTGGGTTAATCCTACACGCTCCAGTATTGATACTTGCTTTAATCGGATGCGTGCTTTGGTTCAGAGAGAATAGATTTCAAGCTATTGTTTGGATGACGTTCAGTTTTGTTAATTCGTGGATTATTTTTTCTTGGTGGTGTTGGGATTATGAGGCAACATTCGGAAACAGGCCATTTACAGAACATTTTTTATTTCTAGGATTGCCGATTTTCTATCTCGCAAGCAAAAAGCCCAAACTAATTGCATTAACAATTCTGCCTTTTGCCATTATTGGTGTGATGAGACTAACAGCATATTTTAATGGGACAATGTCCGATCAAAGATTTACTTCTGAAAATTATTTGAGTAGTTTAGTGTTTTGGAAAGCCGAAAACAAAAATCGTTGGTTCTTTTCTCATGCCTGCGAACCTTATGGAAAACTCCGATCGAAAAAAAGCTTATTGGAGATCAAGGAATTGACGGTAAATTCTTCTGATGAATACGTAGCTACTAGTTTGATCCGTTTTCCAAAAAAAAGAAATGGCGAACGCTACTATGTGCGGATGACTTGTGAAAAGCACATTCCCGGAACTAAAAAATTCAAAGACGTGTTCTTTGTTGTGGATGCATACAATGAAGGGTTTGTAAATAGAAATTACAAAATTATGCCTCTATATAATGATATTTATGAGGGTATAAAAGACTGGAAAAAATTGACGTTTGAGACGCAGGTCTATGATTACAGGGAAGCGTGTACTGAAGCCAAGATTTTTATTTGGAATCCGGGAAAACACCATTTCAAACTGAGAAATATCCGGGTAGAGTGGTTTGAGTATGGAGAGTAATGATCAAAAAACTGAAAATCTGTAATACAGTTAAATCTTACCTTTTTCCTATCTTCAACACCAAGTTTATAAAACCATGAAACCCTTCGTTGACCGCATCGCCGACTTACTGGAAGAACACCAACTTGATTTTCGTCATACCACGATCATTGTGCCTTCCCAAAGGATGACCGCTTACCTGCAAGCTGCCCTGTTTCGGAAAGTAGGCAAACCCATACTCATGCCGGAAATGCGGACGATCGATGCGTGGGTGCAACAACTCACTCCTGATCCGGTCATCGATCCTACCATTGCACTATTTGAATTGTTTCGCATTTTTCAAGCGGATCCTGTGGAACACGAAATTCCGACCTTTGATGCCTTTCTTGCTTGGGGTCAATTGCTCCTGAATGATTTCGATGAGATCGACCGTTACCTCGTTGATCCCAAACAACTCTTCAAAAATCTCCGCGATGTGCGTGAGATCGAACAGTGGTCCTTTAACGGGGATGACTTGTCCGTTGGGCAACAAAAATTCATGGCTTTCTGGGATAAACTTGGACCCTATTATTTCGCCTTCGAGAAACGTCTGAACGAACTGCATGGTACAACCAAGGGAAAAGCTTACCGCGATCTGGCAACCCAAATAGATCGGGTATTTGCCAAAGATCCCAAACGTCAGTTTGTGTTCGCGGGATTCAACGCACTTTCGAAAGCAGAATTGGCCATTTTCCGCCAATTGACAAAAATGGGACGCGCACTCGTGATCATGGATAGCGACTGCTTTTACCTGGATGATAAATTCCACGAAGCCGGACAATTTCAGCGATCCTTGTTGCAAGAACTCGGAGTAAAAGAATTGCCCTTCGTTGCCAATGAACTAACAACAAAAACGGCTGAAGTAGAGTTGGTGGCTTGTGCACAAGTTACCGGACAAGCAAATGTGATCGGTAGTGTATTGAACGACCTCAACCCCGCGGAACTCAACGAAACATTGGTGCTTCTCGCCGATGAACAACTGTTGCCAAGTTTGTTGCAACACCTTCCAAAATCGATCGGAAAGGCCAACATTACCCTCGGATTGCCTTTGAAGCAAACGGCTTTGCGTTTATGGGTTGATGTGCTTTTCCGGATTCAGGAGAATCGGGAGCGCCGTGGTGGTGGAAGCATCTATTTCAAAGATTTTATTCAGCTGATCCATCATCCGTATATCGTGGCTATAGCTGATCCGGCAAGTCAACGTGCTTTGCAGGAATTGGAGTCAAAAATGATCTATCAGAACTGGCATTTTGTGGACCTGCGTCAAATTGTGGTTGAAGGAGTGGTTGGGGAGATCTTTCAACGCGTCTTTACCTCTTGGAAGGGTGATTGGAAACTGGCTTTACAACTGATCCAAGAAACGAATGCCTTGTTCGATTCTTCGCTGACTGAGCAATATACCCTCGAAAAATCCAGTATTCGGGTGTTTTCTCAATCCTTGGTTGTCTTGCAAAACGTCTTGCAGGAAAGCGCACCTGAGATGACCTTGCACACCTTCCGAACGGTTTTCAATCAGCACTGGTCGAAAGAACATTTGGCTTATTTCGGAAATCCATTGGACGGTTTGCAGATCATGGGACTGTTGGAAACGCGTGGTCTGGACTTCAAACGCATTTTAGTGCTTGGTCTGAACGAAGGAAAAATGCCACCGACGAATCCGATCCAAACCCTGATCCCGATGGACTTGCGATCGTTCTATGGTTTGCCAACACCGCGTGATAAACAAGGATTGTTCGCGCATCACTTTTACCGTTTGCTGCACCATTCCGAAAAGGTGTTGGTTACCTATGCATTGGGTGCGGAAGGAATTGGAGGAAGCGAACCGAGCAGGTATTTGACCCAACTGGAATTGGAATTGGCGCAGGTGAATCCGGAGTTCAAACTGACGAAATCGTTCTACACTCTGGATAACCAGGAAAAAATAGGAAAACGCGAAGTGCAAAAAACACCGCAGATCCTAAAGCGATTGGATGAATTGCTGCAAGATGGCTTGACCTATTCCAAATTGAACAGCTTCTTGGAGTGCCCGCTTAATTTCTACTACCGCTATGTGTTGCATATTGGCGAGGAATTAAAGATGGAAGAAGAGATTGAAAGCAGTACCTTGGGAACGATCATTCACGAGGTGTTGGAAGAACTCTACAAACCCTACGTGGTACGCGTTGATGAATCGGGTTTACAGCAACGGGCCCGACAGATCACACCGGAAACATACGATCGCATGATTGCGGAAGTTCCAAAACTTTTGGATGCAGCTTTCAGTGAGCATTTCAGTGACGACCAGCGTTTGTGGCAAACAGGGACGAATCACTTGAACTACGTGATGTCAAAAGAGACTATTCTGCGCGTGCTGCGCAAGGAAAAGCAAGATCGCTTAGACAATCCGGAAAAAGCCTTGTTCGTCGAGGAGTTGGAATCAGAATACAAGGTTCAAACGATGGTAGATGTGAACGGAACAGAAAAGTCGGTTACGCTGCATGGTTTCATCGACCGCATTGACCGGGTGGATGGCAAGTGGCGTGTATTGGATTATAAATCTGGTCCGGTAAGTGAAGGTAAAGTGAAATTGAGCGCAAACAAAAACCAATCTTCAGAGGATGCTTTGCTCAAATTGATCAGTGACCGAAAAAAGATTTATGACAATGGGAAACACGCCTTGCAGTTGTTGATCTACAGTTACCTATTGGAGAAACAAAAAGGAATTGTACCAGATGAAGTGGGGATCTTTTCCTTCATTACAGTTACAGAAAGCCCATTTGCATTGAAATTGGATGAGAATTTAACGGTGAGTCGAAGTGAAATAGTAGAGTTCCTCCTACAACGGATCATCTCCGATATGTACGATACTTCCGAACCGTTCAAACACAATTCCCATTCGAAGTATTGCAAGTTTTGTAATTAAGGGTTCATCATAAAACAGGATAGCCTCGAGGAACTTTATACACTGCAAAGATATCGAGAACGCTATGGAAGCACGAAGATTTACACCGTATTTCAATAAAGAACTTCAGGTTCTTTCCCACTTTGTGTTCTTGATTAAAGGGAGTGAGTAATAAAATAATTCTTCTTTGCGCCTTTGTGGTAAAAGAGTTTTCTTAGGTTTTTAAACCACAAAGTCACGAAGGACACAAAGGCAGCGCAAAGGTTTTTGATATTTAAGCGCTATTGGCTATTTGAAATACTGCATAAATTTCATTAACTTCAGATAGCAAGTTAATTGCTAAAACCATTAATCACCACCATATGAATTACACCGAAAATGAGCTTGCAACAATCATTTGTGATCTCGGTTTGAAAGTACATCGAAGAACAGGACCTGGATTACTTGAAAGTGCATACGAAGAATGTTTGTATTATGAGCTGACGAAAAAAGGCCTCCAAGTTGAGCGGCAAATAAATTTGCCTTTTGTTTATGAAGAAATCCGATTGAATGCTGGGTACCGTTTAGACTTATTGGTAGAGAACAAAGTTATTGTAGAAATCAAGGCGGTTAATGACTTACAAGATATTCACACTTCACAATTATTGACTTATTTGAAATTGTCTGACAAGAAGTTAGGTTTACTGATCAATTTCAATGTCAAATTGTTCAAACATGGAATTAAACGAGTTGCAAACGGGTACTTGGACTGACCAATCGTTAGTTGCAACAAAGGAAAAACAAAGGATTTTAATGAATTTCAATAAAGAACTTTAGTTCTTTCCCACTTTGTGCTCTTGATTATCACGAGTGAGGTATGAAATAGTTCTTCTTTGCGCCTTTGCGTTAAAAGTTATCTCATCGTGTTTATTAACCACAAAGCCAAGAAGGACACGAAGATACCGCGGAGTTTAACAACAAATTTCAATAAAGAACTTCAGGTTCTTTCCCACTTTGTGTTCTTGATTAAAGGGAGTGGGTAATAAAATAATTCTTCTTTGCGCCATTGCGCCTGTCTGACTACGCAGCTAGAAATAACAAATATTGAATCATTCCTTTTCCATATCTCGGAGTGTGCTTTCAACTGCTTCCAGATCACTGTAGAATTGGCTCCCAAATGCCCGGATCAATGGCTCTTTCAAAAAGCGATACACCGGAACTTGTAATTGTTCACCACAAGCACAAGCACTTTTGCAGATATCCCATTCTTCGTAGTTCAAAGCAAGTCCACTATTGAGTTGTTTCACACGGATCGGGTACAAATGACAAGAGATCGGTTTTTTCCAATCTACTTTTCCATCCAGATAAGCCTGTTCGATCGCACATTTCGTGATTCCTTTATCATCAAAGAAGACGAAAGCACATTCTTGGTTGTTCACCAAGGTAGTTGCCGGCTCTCCCCACTGATCGTCGTAGCTCACACCTTGCGCTTCCACGACAGCGATGCCTTCCGGACGCATGTAAGGTTTAACTTCGGGAAAAATGCGCTCAAGAACAGTAACCTCCTCACGTTTCAAAGGAGCTCCCGCATCGCCTTCTACACAACACGCACCTTTACAGGCATTCAAGTCACATACAAATTTGCGGTCAAAGATCTCGGTCGAGATCAACTTGTCATCTAGTTCAACGATCATGCGTGCGATTGAAAATAATGTACAACATCAGTCAAGGATTCGAATTCGGCGTCAGCCAAAATGAGGCGCGGGTCGCGAATGTGCGTTTTTTCCGGGACACAGATCACCGTCATGCGAGCTGCTTTGGCGGAAACGATCCCGTTCAAGGAGTCTTCAACCACCAAGCATTTTTTTGGATCAACCCCTAATTGTTGAGCTGCGCTCAGGTATACAGCGGGGTGTGGTTTTCCGTACATTTCATATTCAGCAGAATGAACCGTTTGGAAGAAATGTCCAATTCCCAGCGTTGAAAGGATCGTTTGGATCAAGACGTCATAGGAACTTGTGGCCAAACCGATTTTCAACCCATTTTCCTGAAAGAACTGCAAGGATTCGATCACACCTGGAAGTGGTGTAGCGCGTTGGGTGAGTAATTCTACCATGCGCTGAATGATCATTTTTTCAACTGTTTCCGGAGAAGCATCTGGCCAAGGAGCAACGCCATACCAGTAGTGCACCACCTCATCGATACGCAAACCAACTGTTTTCTGAAAATCTTCGCGCGTCAAAGAGCATCCCACGCTGTGAAATATCTCTTCCATCGCAATTTTCCAGATGGGTTCCGAATCAGTCAGCACGCCATCCATGTCATAGATCACGGCATCGAAATGCTTAATTGTCATTTTTTGTCTGGTTTAACAACGAAAATATGTCCACCACCTAAGATCTTGTGACGCTCATCCGCCACGTAGATCACCCCTTTTTTACGGACGGCCAAAGCTTCTTTTTGCGTGATCGGAAGCATATTCACTTGTTTGGTGAACACAGGTTTTCCCGTACTGTAATCGTAAATGATCATGCGGTTGTAGGTTTGCAGATAGAGCGTATTGTTGAAGAACTCTGCAGATGTAACGGCATCACGGTACCAATCACGTCTTCCGGTACGTATAAAACCTTTCAATTTCGCTTTGTAGGTTCCCGGTTTGGCCGGAAAGGCGTAGATCATGCTTTTTCCGGTAAATGGTACCGTGCGACATTTTGTAAAAATGTAAAGAGAATCCTTGCGAAAGGCTAAAGACTCCGCGTCGTAGTTCAAAAGACTATCTGCAGGTGGAAAGTCCGTTTGTTCGGGATAACTGAAAAAGATCTTTTTGGCGCTAACTTCGTCTTGGGAGAGAATTTGCTCAATGGAGATTTTATATACTACCAGATTTTTTCGTTTGTTCAAGTTATTTCCGATGTCGCCTAGATAGAAATTTCCCTTTTTATCTTTGGTGCAAGCCTCGAAATCAACATTTTCAACATCCTTGATTGTGGCTTCATGGATGATCTTCCCGTTCTTTTCTATGACGAATAATTTGGGGTCGTTGCCGCTGTCGTTGTGGGCGATCAAGGTACTGTCATTCGCAAAGACCCATCCCGAGATTTCCTTCAAAGACTTAGGCAAGGTGTCTTTCTTCTCAACGGAGGCGCCGAGAAGGAACAAACAAGCCAGAATGAACACGGAGTGTTTCATGCCGACAAAAGTAAGGAATGTTGAGGAGCTTTAGGCAAATACCTCATCTACCCACGCTTTCCCCCATTCTTCCACGTCTTGTTCAGACCAAAGTTCCGGGTAAAAAATGCGTTTTTGGAAACGTGGAGGCAAGTATTTTTGCCAGTTCGTACCACCGGTAGCAGCAATATCTTCTTTGTCTTTTGCCAAATAGCGCACCGCGGATTTATAATGAACCAAAGGCCAGTTGATGTTCACATTGACATCGTTCATTTTCAATGCCTTGATCACTTCTGGATTTTGTTGATCTGCTTCCGACAAACGCTTGTAAGCCTGCCACAGATTTTTCTGACGTTGCTGATAACCCAATTCAATAAATTCGTCTTTGTAACGCTTTTCGAATTCTTTCAGCGTAAGTGTTTTTGCACCTGTTGAAGCTTCAGTAGCTCCTTCTTTCCAGTAAATGTTTTCGAACAATTGCTCGATCGGCTCATTACCGGTAAACAAGTGACGCATGTCCTTATGCACCAATTGTAAGAAGTCAGTAGAACAGATCTCGATCTTGCGGTATTGTGCTGATTGAAAACCGGAAGCAGGATGCAATG
>JBMLQF010000095.1:0-6864 GCA_049241705.1 Fluviicola sp.
GTAATTCACAAAGTTGTTACCTGAGTTCAACAATTCATCCGGAGAGAACATGTCCAACTGGAATGTGTTTGGATCTAAATTATCAATAACAACAAAGTCATTTCCTGCCGGGTCAAGACCCAACTTTTGACGCAAGTTGTAATCAAAGAATGATTGATCATCATTATTTTGTTGTCCACCGAAAACACCACCATTTGCAAATGCATACCCTGCATTCAAACGATCATAAGAGATTTGCTGGTAAGAACCGAAATCTTGTACGTAAGGGTTCGCAAGATCCAACTCGGAAATGTGGTTATTTGCTAACAAACGAGCCACAGTCCATAAACCAATTGGCCCTTGGTTACCATTTGACCAACCACGGTCCCAACGTTGTTCGTATTCAACACCTAGAGAGATCGAGTGATCACCTATGTTTACGGAACCAGAACCAGTTACACGGAACTGATCATTTTCGGATTTACCAAAACTGTTATTCGGTGAACCAATGTTATTCCAGATACCGTATACATCTGTTGGGAAATCACCATTACGCAACGCACGTCCTTGTTGGATTTGCAACAACGTGTTGTAGTTTCCATCAGGATCATTTGCATAAATGTCATAATACTGCTGAGTAATCGCAGCCAAAGCACTGTTTGTTTCAGAAGGCGTGAAATACACCATCACCTCATCTGGAACAGCTCCTTGTACTTGGTTTCCTGTTGCAGGGTCGAATTGGTAAGTTGTCTCGTAACGACGATCGAAGTAACCAACATGTCCGTAATTGAACAGGTTAAACTTGTGATTTCTGTCGTAAAACTCATCTTTTGACTTCGAGAAGTCAACCATGATGTTGTACAACGCAGACTTGATACGAGAAGAAGATCCTTCAGCCTTATTAGAGAAACGCTGAGTAAAACGACCATAAGCACGCCAGTCTAAACTTTTATAAACTCCATAGTTTGTGAAGTTCATCAAAGAGTTCGTGAAACTATAGTTACTTCCGTAGTTATAGTTAAATGATCCACCGAAGGTCAAGTTGATAGAAGGCCCCGTATTCACATCGATCTTTCCAGAACCTGTCAATGTAGCCGTTGCAGCATTCATTCTCCAAGCAGTTTTCTCGAAATCGCTTGCACGCAAGAAATAAGCATTGTGGAAAGTTCCATTTCCATCAGCTGCCGGACGAACCGGATTTGCCAACAATGCATCACGCGCATCTTTTTTAATACGGTAGCTACCTCCATTCAAAGGTCGGCTATCCAATTCACTAGTGTAGTTCAAGGAAACCAAGAAACCAAGAATCGGTTTCGTTTTCTTTCCAGTCGAATCCTTCTTCATCAAAAGAGGACCAGACAACATACCTTCCACCAAGTTGTAACCGAATTTATCCAATCCGATCACTTTCCCGTCGTATCCATCCGGATCTTGACCTTTAAAATAGAAACCAGAAGTTACCGCCTCGATCGAACCAAAATACTTCGCGGAAGGTCCACGAGTGGTTACCGAAATGATACCTCCAGTTGCATCCCCGTAGTTAGCAGGAAGACCTCCGGTAATAACCGAAACCTCTTCAATCGCTGACTTAGGAAGGTTAGAAGATCCACGCACTTTGATACCATCAATGAAGAAGTAAGTACCGTCTGAACGTGAACCACGTACAGAAATAGCACCCGAACCTTCATCTGTGTTTACACCACCCACAGTAGATGCCACACCGGCAGCACTACGAACTGGTAAACGCGCGATGTCTTCGCGTGTAATTGTAGCTCCTGACGGACCACCATCCTTCTCGATAAGTGGCACCTTGTAGGCAACTACGACAACTTCCTCGATCATTTGAGCATCCTTCGGGAAGCCCAATTCCGTATTGTCCAAGAACGTAATACGATCGGAAGAAATGATCACCCCTTTAATAGCGGTAGCTTGATAGCCTTCACCTGGGTTACTGATTTCCACGTCGTACGATCCTGGAGCGAGGGAGTTAACCTGGAACTTTCCGTCAAAATCGGTTGTAGCCGACCCACGGAGCTGTCCATTTTGTTTAACGGCAATCAAACAGTTTGGAATTGCCTCTTTGCTTTCCTTATCAATAACACTACCACGGAGTGTTCCCAATCCTGATTGAGACCATCCGCAAAGTGCTGTTAACAAGATACTTGCAAACAACAAGTTGAGTTTTCGCAACATAAGTACAGTTTAATTATACATCTATTTTTCGTGTAACAAAGCGTGTAAATATAGTAAAAATCGATGTGTTAACATTTCTTAAATAAGAATTGCAACAAGCCGATTCTTAACAGAGATTAACAGCTAACTAATCTTTCAAGATGTATATTTCCGCTGTTTTTCAATAAAATCGGGGCTTGAAAGCGGTCTCAATTTTAATTATCAACAAGTCTTCATTATTTTTGAGCCATGGAATTGGTTCAGACTTTTAATTTAAATGACGTTTTCATTTATTGTATGGAAATTGATCCAGAACGGTCTGAATTCATGGAGGAAAGCCTTACTGAAAACGAGAAGATCAAGTTCCTGTCTATCCAACATCCTATTAAAAGATTAGAATATCTTGGCTCACGCCATTTAAAACACCAACTATTTGGATATCAAGATATTTTCTATGACCACACTGGTGCACCCTACCTCGAAAAGCAAGGATACATCTCCCTCTCACACGCCTACCCTTTTGTAGTTCTCGCTGTTTGCGAAAACCATCCGGTAGGTGTTGATATTGAGTCTGTTTCAGAAAAAGCGATACGCACCTCTGTTCGGTTTACAACAGCAGACGAAATTGCTCCTTTAAATTACGCGACACCGCAGGACTACACCCTTTTGTGGTCGTTCAAAGAAACCTTGTACAAGTTATCCAATAGAAATGGTCTTCTTTTTCAAGAGCATTTGTGGGTAAAGAAATCCGATGAAACCCTTTTTGGATTCTTTCTGAACACAGACGGTTTTTATAAAACTGAACTGGCTTTCATTGAAATAGATCATTTTTTAATAACTTGCAACACCAGAAAACCCGTATATGTTGGAGAACATTTACCGAAAAATAAATGAACGCACGAGACAGATCGCTCTATTGATCGATCCTGAGAAGGCACTTGATTCCAAGCAATTGGCCGAACTTGTCAAGAAGGCCGAATTCGCCGGGATTCATTATTTTTTTGTAGGTGGTAGTACTGTATTGAGAAGCGATGTGGAGCGCGTTGTAACAGCATTGAAACAAGCATCCAATATACCCGTGGTTCTTTTCCCGGGAGCCTCGCATCAATTGAGTCAAGATGCAGATGCACTCTTATTTTTAAACCTTATTTCAGGAAGAAACCCGGACTTTCTCATTGGCCACCACGTTCAATGTGCTGAGGAAGTAGACGCAATGGACATTGAAGTAATTCCAACCAGCTATATTCTGGTAGATGGCGGAAAAATGAGCAGTGTAGCTTATATCAGTCAAACAACTCCAATTCCAAGAGACCAGGCAAATATTATTCTGAAGACAGCGTTGGCCGGACAATTAATGGGACAGCGCCTTACTTACTTGGACGCCGGAAGTGGCGCCTTGGAGCCTGTATCTGAAAACGTTATCCGGTTATTAAGAAGTCGTTTAAAGACTCCGATCATTGTTGGAGGTGGCATTAAAAACACCCAAACCATGGAACAACTGGCAGCGGCGGGGGCAAATATCTTGGTGATCGGAAACAAGATTGAAGAAAATATTGATTTCCTATTGGATATCAAATCGTTCATTGCAGATCACAATTGATCCAATAACCGTTCACATTATTTCTGGAACACTTTAATCAATGATGCAGTTTTACTTTTCGTAATCTGAAATTTCGAAGTATATTTACGGTGTGCTAAAACTATGTTAAGAAAGCTCAAATGCAACTTCTGAAAACTAACCTTTTGTTTATCAGATGTTTGCACCGTAACAAAGCCTTGCTTTTGAAACTGATGCGGCAGCACAATGCGGAAGAACGAAGATGTAAAGTCTTTGGTTCGGAGCGAAGTTTATAGTGTTACTTATTTAAAAATTAAAAAACATGCGCAAACAAATACTTTTGGGAGCTTTAACAGCGTTCGGGTTGGGGTTAAGTTTGCAGGTTACTGCGCAGGAAGGTTCTTTCCACTGTGGATTGCCGAGTAAACTCAAAGAGATGTACGAGCAAAATCCAGGATTAGAGGCCGACCTACAACAACTTTTCATGAACAATAAGCACATTGTTCAGAACGGAACCAAATCCTCTACAATTTACCGAATTCCTATTGTGTTCCACATCGTTCACGAGTACGGTACGGAGAACATCACAGATGCACAGGTCTATGACCAAATGGATATCTTGAATGAAGATTTCCGCAAATTGAATGCTGACATTTCAGCGGTTGTTGCACCATTCGACACACTTGCAGATGATGCTGGAATCGAGTTCGTGTTACCAACAATAGATCCGTTCGGAAACGGTACTACCGGAATCGAACACATTTATTCGCACCAAACAAATCAAGGTGACGATTATTCTAAATTACACCAATGGGCGCGTTCTAAGTACTTGAACGTTTGGATTACAAAAACCATCGGTGAATCAGGTGTAGCTGGATATGCTTATTATCCAGGTGCTACAACGGGGTTTTTCTTCTGGCCTGATGGTATCATCATTTTGCACGACTACATTGGAAGTATCGGAACTGGTACTCCTTTCCGTTCACGTGCATTGACTCACGAGATTGGTCACTATTTAGGATTGCCTCACACATGGGGTAACGACAACGATCCAGGAGTAGCATCTAGCTGTAACCAAGATGATGGAATTGAAGACACTCCAAACTGTATCGGTCAAACTACTTGTAATTTGACCGCGAATACTTGTAACGACACAATTAATTCAACTGGTTACTGGGACGTAGACGTGATCGACAACGTTCAAAACTACATGGAGTATTCTTACTGTTCTAACATGTTTACGAAAGGACAAGTTTCAGTGATGCGTAATACGTTGATCTCAGAGACAGCTTTCCGCGACAATCTTTGGACGGACTCAAACCTTACAGCAGTAGGTGTTTTGGGTACTGCAGGAGTTCCTAAGCCGATCGTAGATTTCTCATTGAACCGTCGCAATATTTGTGAAGGTGATGATGTTACTATGATCAACGCAACTTACAACTTGAAGCCAGGTACAACCACAACTTATGAGTGGTCATTCCCAGGTGGGAACCCATCTACTTCAACTGCAACTAACCCTGTTGTTAGCTACGCAACAGCTGGACATTACAGCGCTACATTGATCGCAACTAACGAAAATGGTTCAGATACAATGTACTACCATAACATGGTTTATGTTGCACCAGGATGGACTGAGCATTATGGACCTTTCAATGACGATTACAACAGTACAACTGATTTCTGGATGGTTCGTAATCCAGAAAACAACTATGCTCAATTCCAAAAAGTAAGCACAGGTGGTGTTGGAAACACTGCATGTTACAAATTGAATAACTACAAAGATGTTTCTAACGCTCAGTTGTTCTCAGAAGACTACTTCTACTACAACCGTCTTGGAAATTCCAAAGATTATTTGATCTCTCCAGCATACGATCTATCTACAACTACTGGAGTAACTGTAACTTTTGATTACGCTTACGGAACAAAAGCAACTTCTTTGGATGACATTTCTGAGAAGATCGTTGTTTACTCTTCACGTGATTGTGGTAAGACTTGGAACTTGCGTACGACAATTGATGAGGCTGATTTGGTAACTGCAGGATACGTTGGTAACAACGATTTTGCTCCAGCAAACGCAAACCAATGGAGAACAGCATCTTTCAACTACTCTACAAGTGGTTTGGATACAAGAACACGTTTCCGTATCGAATTCGTAGCTTCTGACTTCTCTTCAAACTTGTATATCGACAACTTCAATGTTTCTGGAACATTAGGAATTGCAGACAACGGTGTTATCAACAACATCATGATCTCTCCTAATCCAGTTGCTGCAGGAACTGATATCACAGTTGAAGTAACTGATGCTACTGAAGGAATGGAATTGCAATTGGTTGACATCAACGGTTCTTTGATCTCTGTAACAAAAGTTGTTGAGGCAAACGGAACGCAAGTGATCTCAATCCCAATGAACGTTGCTAAAGGATGTTATTTCATCAATGCTGTTCAAGGAAACGCAAAATCTACACACCGTGTAGTTGTTTTCTAAGCATTTGATTCACACTTTAAAAAAGCCCTTGCTCTTGTGAGCTGGGGCTTTTTCTTTTGATAATCTTTTCATATTTTCGGTAAAAACTGTAAACGTTGACCCCATACCCGTTTGAAGCTCCTGCTTATCAAAGCATCCGTTACTATCGATTCTTTACGGAGAATGGTACAGAATACAACGTACAGTTCGCAAGAGACCAGCATCTCGTATCCAAGGTATATATGGACCTCAGTTTAAAAAATGAGGAGGATGAGTATGCTACTGTTAAAAACGGCGACCCCTATAAGATCATGGCTACTGTTTTGGCTATTTTACAAGACTATTTGGCTCAAAACAATATGATTCGTTGTGTCATATTTACGGCCGTTGATGAGGAAGATCACGAAGAAAACAGAAGATTACTTTTATTTGAGCGATTTTGTAAGCAATTTCGCAGTATGGATGGGTGGAATTATCAAATTGAAAACACCACTATCACTTTAACTAAATGATCTATGGACGAGGCATTATTGTGCGATATTACCATTGATGCAAGCAAAGAGCTGGGATACAACGAATTCTCCGAACTGCATGCGTTTTTATTAAAACGAATAAAAACTGGTGAATCACTTGCAATACATCTACCGGGTGAAAAGGAAACCATTGATAAAATGTTGATCAGCCTTTCTTT
>JBMLQF010000096.1:0-9689 GCA_049241705.1 Fluviicola sp.
ACAATAGCCGGCACAGAATTGTGTTTTACTGTATGCGCATACTTCAATTCTGCGGAATCCATGTTTCCAACTTTGAAGTAAGACTCAGCCAAATTTACCTCAGTTGAAATCTTATGTGTCTTTTTAACGACCTTTTCATAATGATGTATCGCTTCTTGGTAAGCAAGTGCTTCGTAACTTCTATCTCCCTGAACTTCATGGAAATTTGTACAAGCACCTAATATCAATGCTGTTGCTCCAGCTAAAAATATTTTAAACTTAATTGCTTTCATAGTTTTATCAATTAGAAATAGCGAGGAGTTTTCACTTTAATCAAATCTTTACCAAAATCAACCCCGATCATGATCTCATGCGATCCGTGAGAATAATTTCGAATGTCTGAAGTCGTCATGTCATAAGCATAGCCAATTCTGAAATAATTGTTTGCCTGATATTCAACCATGAACACGACTGCGTCATTTGTTCTGTATGACACACCTGCAGAAATCATATCCTTATAATATACAGTAAGATTGATATCAGCTTCCAAAGGAGCATTCGCAACATACTTCAACAAAGTAGAGGGCTTTAATTTCACCGTTGGAGAAACTTCAAAAACATACCCACCGGTCAACATGTAATGTCTGCACAAAAATGAAGACTTAGACAGATCAAAATTGAAATTGTAATCATTTTGATACGCAAACAAGGTTGGAATCGAAATTCCCACATAATGTTTCTCTCCATAATGATAAGCTCCTACCCCGAAACTTGGCACGTATTTACCGTTGATGTTATTTGCAAAAACCGCATCCTCTTGATCCCAGATCAACAGATCTTCAACGCGAGCATTGAATTGCGACAGACTCGCGTTTACTCCTAAAGACAACTTCGAATTAGCAGAAGTTCTTAATTGATAAGAATAATTTGCGGTGATCTTGTTATGCGTACTCACACCTATCTTGTCATACATGAAACTAAATCCTAACCCCATGTTTTTTGAAGCAATTGGACCATCTACCGCAAGAATTGCTGTTTCAGGTGCGCCGTCCATTGCGACCCATTGATTTCGATAGGTAAATGTTGATGACCAGTATTTGTGAGAACCGGCATATGCTGGATTTAAAAACAATCCATTGAACATGTACTGACTCAACATGGCATCTTGTTGTGACCAGAGCTGATTCCCGATCAGCATTCCCAGTAACACTATAATTATCTTTTTCATCTTTTCTCTTTATTAGATGCTTATTACTTTCTTCTAACGTCTACATATCCCTGTAGCACTACTTCTTTGTCACCTACCATCGCTTTTAAAATCACGAAATAGGTAGCATCTGGCAAAGCTTCTCCAGCATTGTTTTCACCATACCATTCATCTGCATACCCATCTTTTTGGTAAACGATATTACCCCAACGGTTAAACACTGTGATGTTGTTGTCTGGATAACTCTTGATTCCGTGAACCACAAAGAAGTCGTTTTCTCCATCGGCATTCGGCGAGAAACCTTGCGGCATTTCTAAAATATCCGGTTGCGTTAGCGTTACTGCGATCGTAGAAACACAATTATTGTGATCTGTAACTACAACCAAGTACTCTCCTGCCGACAACTGATCTACGAATGCGGTTGTATCTCCATTAGACCAATAGTATGAGTACGGTGCTACACCACCTGCAACTGACGCCGCAATGTATCCATCCGTTCCTCCGTTGCTACTTACATTATAGCCTTCCAAGTAAGAAGAAAGCGAAACATCGATAGTTAAAGTATCCGGCTGATTGATAATGCCTGTAAGGTTTGCTGTACAACCAAAAACGTCGGTGATCAACACATCATAACTTCCTGCAGTCAAGCCCTCCACGTGAGCTGTTGTTGCACCATTGGACCAACTATAGGTATATGGTTCGTTTCCGTTTGAAACTAGAACTGTCAATTCTCCATTTTCACCACCATAACATGAAACATCTTTAGCAAGTAATGAAGCTGTTAAATTGACTTCAGGCAACACCTCTCCAGTGTAAGAAACCTGACAACCTTGAGCATCCATTACATCCAAAGTGTAAGTTCCAGCTGGAACATTGTTCAAGTTCTGTCCTGCTCCACCATTTGACCAGCTGTAGTTATATGGTGTAGTACCACCAGTTACCAAGGTCTGAATGGAACCGTTAGCCGCATTACATGTTGCGCCATAAACCACTGCTTGAATAGTCAATGTATCCGGTTGCGTAATTGTTGTAGAGAAATCGATCTCACAGCCATTCCCATCCGTCACATTCAATACATAAACACCAGTATCTAATCCATTCAAGTCTTCTGTAGTTTGCCCACTTGACCAGTTGTAATCATAAGGCAAAGTACCCCCACCTACAGTTATTTGGATTCCGCCGTTTTGTAGATTGTAACAACTCACATTGTCTACAAGTCCGTCTAATGTTAGTGCCGTAGGCTGTGTGATAACCGCTGTGTCTGCAGTTGTACATCCGTTATTATCTGTAACACCCACTGTATATGTACCTGGAGTCAATCCTGATAAATCTTCGGTTGTTTGGCCGTTACTCCAGTTTGTTTGATATGGAGCAGCACCATTTGTTAAGGTCAGATCGATAGATCCATCTCCGAAACCGAAACAAGAAACATCGGTAACTGTTGAACTTGCAACCGGCAATGGATAAATGCGTACCGTGAATGAGCAAGTAGCTGTATTCCCGTGAATATCTGTTACTTCAAACACGTTTACTGTCAATCCTACCGGGAAAGCACTTCCTGACGACAGTCCGGCAATTTGAATGATCGTATCCACATCGCAGTTATCTGTTGCCGTAGGTAGATCAAATGCTACATTTGGATTACAAGAAGCAATGGTGTCAGGACATACAATAACCGGCTGTTCGGCATCCACCACATTGATCGCAAATGCACAAGTGGACGTATTTCCTGCATTATCAACTACAGTATATGTTACAGTTGTATTTCCTACCGGGAAGAAGGTGTTCGGTGTATGTGATCCTGACATGACAGCACCACAGTTATCAGTGAATATTGGAACGGTCCAGTTTACAATTGCACCGCAATCGCCATTATCGTTGTTTTGAACTATCGGGCTCGGACAGTTTGCAATTGCAGGGAATTCATCATCACTCACGGTTACAGAAAACTGACATTGAACTTGGTTATTAGCCGTATCAATTGCAGTCCAAGTAACTGTTGTCAAACCTTGGTTGAAAGAAACACCTGCTAAAGACACACCAGTTCCTGTTGTCGCTCCAGACAAAGAGTAGGTCAAAGAGGTGACTGTACAGTTATCTGTTGCTGTTGCGTCCCAAGCTGTTCCTGTTTGAGTAAAGGTACACGCCCCATTATCAGTGGTCACATTTTGATTACCCGTAGCGCCACAATTTGTTATCGCTGGCAGTTGCGTATCTCTTACCAATACGGTATAAGAACAAGAGGAAGTATTTCCAGATCCATCTGTCGCCGTCCAAGTAACCAAAGTTGTTCCCAAATTGAAGGATACGTTGTTCAAACTTGTACCTGTTCCAGTAGTTGCTCCTGTTAATGTGTAAATGATGGAAGCAATACTACAGTTATCGTTTGCCGTTGCATCCCAACCTGTGCCAGATTGAGTAAAATTACACTCACCTAGATCCGTCACAACTGTTTGATTACCTACAGCCCCACATGAAAGCATGATTGGTAATTGTGTATCCTGAACTGTTACTGTGAATTGACACGTATCTGTATTTCCCGCAGCATCTGATGCTACCCAAGTAACAGTTGTAACTCCCAAATTGAACAATCTACCGTTCAATGAAGTTCCTGTTCCGGTTGTTGCTCCAGACAACGTATATACCAATGTACTTACAGTACAGTTGTCAGTTGCAGTTGCGTTCCAAGTATTATTGTTGTGTGTGTAAGTACATACCCCAATATTTGCAGCAACAATTTGATTTCCGATAGAAGCACAGTTCGTAATCGCCGGATCTTGGTCATCCCCGACTTGAACATCGAATGCACACGTCACAAAGTTTCCTGAACCGTCGATTGCTTTCCAAGTGACCGTTGTTGTTCCTTGATTGAAAACTACGTTATTCAAAGAACTACCTGTACCAGTTGTAGCTCCGGTCAATGTGTAGCTCAAGGTTACTGTAGCACAGTTATCGGTAGCAGTAGCATTCCAAGCAGTACCTGTATGAGTATAGGTACACTCTCCAGTGTTAGCTACAACCGTTTGTGTTCCAGCTGCACCACATGAGATGAAACTTGGTAACTGATTGTCTTGAACGGTAACCGTAGAAGCACAAGTCGCAGAATTCCCTGCCTCATCATAAACTGTCCAAGTAATTGTAGTCAACCCTAAATTGAATACAACCCCATTCAAAGAAATCCCTGTGCCAGTTGTTGCACCAGTCAACACAAAACGCACTGAATCAATCCCACAATTATCTGTAGCAGAAACATCCCATGCTGTTCCAGATAAGGTGTACGTACAAACACCGGTATTGGCAAAAACAGTTTGAGCTGGATTTGGTCCGCAATTCGTGATGATAGGTTGGACATTATCAAGAACTGTTACAGTAAAGATACATGTATCTGTGTTTCCAAGTCCATCCGCAGCTACCCAAGTAACTGTTGTAACACCCTTGTTGAAGATTTTATTTTGAAGATTTGTTCCAGTTCCAGTTGTCGCACCCGCTAACGTATATGCCACACTCGAAACAGTACAGTTATCCGTTGCTGTAGCATTCCAAGAAAGATCCGGAACAGTATAAGTACAAGATGTAGTGCTTGTAAACACAGTTTTATCTGTTGTACAAGAAATAACTGGTGGCGTAATATCGATGACGGTTGTTACTGTAGCACTTGATGTTGTCGTACAGTTATGCCCATCTGTCACTGTTACGTTATACACGCCGGCCACTAAGCCTGAAATATCTTCAAAGCTCGATGTATATCCTAAAGGACCAGTCCATGCATATACATAAGGTGTCGTGCCCCCGTCAGCTGTTACGACAACCGAACCATCGTTCCCACCAGCACACGTCACTTGTTGCGACATCGAAGCAGCAGCAGTCAAAGGCTCAGGCTGGTTGATATACACCTCTACCGGTGGTATGGTACAACCGTGCAGGTCTGTAATAGACAATTGGTACAATCCTGTTACCAATCCTGAAATATCTTGCGTTGCCGCAGTAAAAGTACCCGGACCTGACCAAGCGTAAACGTATGGAAAAGATCCACCAGTAACTGTCATGTCAACAGTACCTAAAGCATCTCCATGACAAGGGTTGTCAGTATAGTTGTAGGTTGCAACGATTTGAGAAGGCTGTGTAATACCAACACTTCCAGCGATAGTACATCCGTTCGCATCTGTAACAATTAGTGAATATGTTCCCGGACTTAGTGTTTTAATATCTTCGTGGTTAGCTATGATCTTTCCGCCAATAGACCAAACGAATGTATAAGGGTAGGTACCCCCGGTAACCGTAAGATCGATCGTTCCATCCATTGCATTGTAACAAGAAACGTTCGTTGGTACTAATGACACTGCTAAAGGAGCTGGTTGGATAATCGAGAATGTTTGAAAAGTTGAACAATTCTTAGAGTCTGTAACGGTTACGGTGTAAGCCCCTTGAGACAAACTGGAAACACTCATTGCATTGTTCACGCCATTGGACCATGCGATCGAATAGGGCGCTGTTCCATTTGCAATGACTAGATATGCACTTCCATTTGAAAGTCCATTACATGTTATATTCGTTGTATTTACAGATGCAATAAAATCATTACATGGAGGTTGATTGATCAACACGCTGTCATTGATTGTACAAGACTTGGAGTCGGTAATTGCAACATGATAAACAACACCTCCTACTGCTGAAGAAAGATTGACAGCTGTTTGCGTAGTTTGTCCACCAGGAACCCAGGCATAGGTATATCCCGGAGAACCTCCCTGCGGGTTTGCAGTAGCTGAACCATCATTGCCTCCAATCGCAGATACATCCACATGTGTCATCGTATTCGTAATGATCGTTGGCTGTAAAATAGTCGCTGCAGTAACATCTTGACATCCCAAATTATCTGTTACCAGAACAGCGTATGTTCCAGACGACAAATTGGTTGCAGTAGCACCTGACTGAACAGGAATGGTGCTCCAAGCATAAGTAAATGGAGAAGAACCACCACTCAAAATCCCAACAGTCGCTTTTCCATCATTACCTCCGTGACAGCTGACATCAGTACTTGTAGTGATACCCACATTGAATGTATTACAAAACACATCATTGATCACAGCACTTTGCGTCACCGAACATCCTTTGTTATCAGTTACAGTTACACTTGCAACCCCTTCACAAAGGGCTGTCGCAGTTAATGTCGTTTGACCATTAGACCACAATACACTGTAAGGCGCCGTACCTCCGCTAATACTTACTGATGCAGTACCATCGCAAACTGGTGAATTTGCTGTCGTTGTTGTTATATCGATGGATAATGGCGAAGGTTGGTTCACGGTTACTGGAGTAATATCGGCACATCCATATTGGTCTGTTACCGTTAGCAGATATGTACCGGCAGAAACAGTGATCAAACTATCGGTTGAACCAGTACTCCAATTAAAGGTATATGGCCCTGTTCCTCCGCTATAATTAGCGTGCGCTGTTGCGGTTCCATTGTAACAAGAGATCGAAGCGATTCCCGGATTTGAAACCACTGTATCAGAAATGGTAATCGTCATAGGGTCAGATGTATTCAAACATCCACCACCTGCGCCAGTAGAGGTAAAAGTAAGTGTTGCAAATCCGGCATTGATCTCAGCCGCAGAAGGCGTGTATGACGCCACTAATGAAGTTGCGTTAGGCTGGTAAGTACCGGTTCCACCCGACCATACGCCAGATCCGGTTGATGAACTTGCATCGAGCAAAACAGTTGGGGCGCTCGCGCAGACAATTTGATCTATTCCGGCATTAACAATAGGAGTGGTTGCCACATTTACCGGAACCGATACGTATACATCCGGACAAGTAGCGGTAGATAAACCATCAGTAACTTGAGCGGTATAGATCCCTGCGGCTGTTGCATTATATGTATTTGTGTTAGAAACCACATTTCCATCGCTATCCAACCATTTATACACATAATTTCCGTCACCACCGGCAGCAGTAGCTGTTAACAGCACACCACCTCCACCTTGGCAGAATGACGCTGGATTCGGATTCGCCGTTACGCTTAATGCATTATAAGTATATAAACGTACCGTATCGCAGCTTTGATATGTTCCACAAGCTGCGGCTTGGGGAGTACCACAAATTTTATAATCAATCCATGCTGGTGTTCCAAGACCAGGACTAAAACTTGGAGTTGCACAATTTGTGCAGCTCAATAAAGAATTATAAGCACCTAGTGTCGTGTTGCCAGTTGAAGAGTTTATAGAAGTGATCGAAATATTATTCAGACCGAAGATCTCCAATGGCAAAGAGCACCCTATTCTAGTGGCTTGATCAGCCGGAAAAATAGGTTTTGGAATTTGACGAAAAATATACTTGATCTTATTCTTTCCCGGTTTACTATATAAGATCTTGTGAGGACCTGATCCAGAAATACAGATGGGTGCACCCCCGGGAATTTGAACACCACATGCGCCAGGGATCAATAAATCCCCTCCAGAGATAATGTTGTAATTTCCTGAACCTCCAGGATCCGCATAACCAGGGGCCACTACGATCTCGAACATCGCAACATCTGGGTGCAGTGTCACATAAAAAGATAAATAATTGTCGCCATCCCCACAGCAACTTGGAGTTCGGACAACTTCCGGTGTGGTGTAAGACATATTCGGAGATGCCGAAAGATCCAGGTTAAAGAATGGGACATCAGCAGTACATTCTGGCAACTGACTCTGACCCCAAATAGTCAGTCCGAATAGATTAAAAACCAAAATCAGCAAACGATTGCCGGGATGCCTTTTTAATCGTTTCTCCCTCTTAAAAGGATCTCGAAACAGAGATAGTAACGTCATAGTAAACAATAATTAAGTAAGACAAGTAATCTAATGACAAAGCTACTTGAAGCCAAAATCAGGAAACATGATTGAAGTCAGCTTTAAACAGGAGAGATATCAGGTTAGCAAGTCGTGCTATTTTTTTATTAACCAAAAAAACATCAAATAATCGATCAGATCATTTAAATGTTCGATGGGAGCTCGTGTTTAAATAATAAGCAAACTTACTTGTTGATTACTAATCTTTTACAGGTCTTTACAATCTATTAAACACCTATCTTTATGTTGCTAATTTTTTACTGCTATGAGATCTTTGCTATTGCTATGCATGGTACTATTTATTGGGGTTTTCGATGCTAAATCCCAATCCTACGACCAACAACTTTTCCAACTTTTGACTACTAATCCAGAAGCATTTCGTGCTTATTTGGTCAACAACCCGGGTGTAGTTGTAAATTTAAAGGGCGCTCCGCTCAATGGTGTTGACATGAGCCGCATGCAACTTGAAAATGTCAACCTTTCTTATGCCAAATTGGAAGGTGCCAATTTCAAGGAATCTAATTTGAACAGAGCAAATTTCATTGGTGCCAACATCAAAAATGCCAATTTTTCGCGCACCACTTTAGAGCAAGCTGATTTCAGCAAAGCGAATGCAACAGGTGCCAACTTTAGTGAGGCTACTTTTAAAGAAACAGAGTTAACCTATTTGCTCATTCAAATGGACAATCAATTATATCCTGCAATTATTACTGATCAAGGCGTGGTAGCTCCAGCCTCCAAATAAGCTGCTTATGAAAACATATTCTAACAATTTTCTTAAGCAGCTTTTTACACTGCTTTTATTTGTGCCCGTAACAAGCTTTGCACAAGTCTTTATTCCACAAAATGGCGCGAACCAAATCAACTGTGGCTTGAACACGACGCTTTGTGACCACGGTGGTTGTAGCGCAGACTATGGAACGAATGCTGATGGTTACACCATTTTACAAACTATCGGATCAGCTTCGGTTACTCTTTCTGGTTCTTACACATTAGCAGCAGGTGAAAGTATCATCATTTACAATGGTTCAGGAACGGGAGGTGCTATATTAAACACCTTAACAGGAAACGGAACATATACTTTTGGTGGAACACCCGGACAACAAGTGACTGTTCGATTTATTTCGGATGGTTCTACTCAGGCTGCAGGCTTTTCATTTACGGTTACCTATTCAGGTTCTTGTACCTATCCAGGAACGAGTTTCGGTACTACAGGCTCTCAAAGCTTTCCTTGCGCAACCAATATGATCTTTTATGATGACGGAGGTGCAGGAGGAAATTACACCAACAATGTAAACAGTACAGTTGTCTTGAATAATTCAGGAGCAGGAATTTATTCATTCACTGGAACATACAATTTACAAAGTAGTGACTTCATACGCATCTATAATGGAGTAGGTACTGGAGGAACACTGTTGGCTACTTACACGAATGCAAACTCAACAATATCTTTTACCGGTCAACCAGGTCAAACAATAACTATTCAATTCCAAACAAGTGCTAGTGGTGTAGCTTCGGGATTTGCCATTACTGTATCTCATTACGGAGGCTGTAATTGTCCGAATGTTATTTTAGGAGCAACCGCTACTCCATCGACCATTTGTAGCGGTCAGAATAGCCAGCTTGAAGCAACCGGTGTTAGTGACCTTGCCAATTACTCTGTAAGTTACCCA
>JBMLQF010000097.1:0-9686 GCA_049241705.1 Fluviicola sp.
ATTTCAGGACCAGAAATACCATCCGGGTAACCTGGGAAGTTTTCAACTTCATTTGTAGTGGTCAACTGACCTCCCGGTTGCATTCCTTGATACATTACCGGTTTCATTTCAGCGCGTGCAGCATAAATTGCAGCTGTATATCCGGCTGGACCGGAACCAATGATCAAACATTTAACTTTTTCTGCACTCATAGGTACTTTATTGTTTTTTTATTGTTTACAAATGTATTATTTCCCAACAGACCCGCAAGGTAACTGAAGTTACTTGAGATTCAGTAGGAGTCCAATGATCCCATTTACTTGTGACACGTATAAACGAAAGCAGGAGGGAAGTTGGCCGGAGTAAAACTAATATTTACGTGGCGGAACGTTTTCTTGATGTACGTTTTGGCATTCAAAGAATATTGAAATTGAATATACAAGCCGCGTTCACCCATTACACGGTGCGACTCTTTCAAGATCGTATCCTTCAATTCATCCGGAAAATTGGCCAATGGAAGAGAAGACATCACAATATCAGCTTCTTTTAAACCTAGCTTATGCAAATACTCTCCAATCTTTTCAGCAGAATCATGGATCAGATGTACACGCGAATCGTGAAATTCTTTGCGCAATAAAGCCATGAATTCATCATTCAATTCAAAGACCAAAAGAACGCCGTCTGGTCGCAAATTCTCTAAGATCTTCCGCGTAAAAACACCTGTTCCAGGACCCAATTCAACAATGACTTTAGCTTTCGAAAAGTCAATAGGATCTAACATTTTTTTGGCTAAATAGCGAGAACTGGGAACCATGGATCCCACCATTTTCTTTTCTTTCCAGAAACTCTTTAAAAAAGATCTTTTTGCAGACATATTAGGCGTCTTTCAGTGCTAATTTACCGTTATTGACAATTCCAAAAACATAACCTTTCAAGGATTTACCAACAACCGGGGAGTTTTTAGCTTGAATAGCCACATCGGAAGTCTCGAAAACCCATTCCTTTTCCGGATCAAAAATGGTCATATCAGCCTCAACACCAACTGCAAAAGGCTGGTCATCCAATGAAAGCAATTTTCTACCGTTCTCTGTCAATACTTTGATCACAGCAGCGCAATCAAACTCTGGAGCTTGACGCAATTCAGCGAAAACTGACTGCAAGGTGCTATTGCCAAAATTAGCGTGATCAAATTCCACATCTGTTTCTTCCGTGTCATTCGGGCGGTGGTCGCTCACAATACTATCGATAGTGCCATCCAACACTCCTTTCCACAAGGCCTGACGATCCGATTCACTGCGTAACGGAGGCATTAACTTAAAGTTGACATCAAAATCAAGAACTGCCGTTTCATTATAAACCAAGTGTTGGGCATGCACATCAGCTGTCACTTGTAATCCTTTCGCTTTAGCAGCTGCGATCAAGCGAACAGACTCGGCTGTAGAAACACCCGTCACGTGTAAAATTCCTCCAGTGTACTCCAACAAGCGCAAGTTGCGCTCCAACTGGATGATCTCTGCAATCGCCGGATCGGCTTTCAAACCTGTCTTGGTAGATGCTTCACCTTCATTCACCATTCCCTTTCCGGAAATCGATTTGTCTCTAGAAAATCCAACAACTACGCCGTTAAAATTCTTCGCATACAACAAAGCGCGGTACATGATTCCTCCAGAAACAGTTTTAAGGTCATCGGAAAACATGCGAACGCCCGATTGGAACATATCGTACATTTCCGCAAGATGCTCTCCTTCGTTCTTTTGGGTAATACAACCCATCGGATGTAAGCGAACCGCGTTGTTTTCAGCACGGCGTAACACATATTCCACTGCAGTTTTGTTATCGATCACCGGTTTCGTTGTTGGCAAGATCGCTACATGTGTAAAGCCTCCGAAAGCCGCTGCATCCAATCCAGAAGCAATTGTTGATTTATGTTCTTCTCCCGGATCGCAAAAATGCGCTTTAAGATCCACCCAACCCTGAGAAACACATAAATGTTCACTTGCAAGCTTTGTTGCTTCTTCATCAACAATCTCTTTCTCAAAGGCAGTGATCACCCCATCAACGATCAACATGTCACCTGTTTGGTTATTCCATTCAGATCGAGGATCCATCACCTTAACCTGCTTCAACAGCAATTTCATGTGTTACTAGTTTATTGTTTGACAAATATTACGATAATCATCTCTGTTAATAGAAACAGTACGGCAATCACCACACACCATTTCCAAAGTGTATCCGGTTCTTCCAACTGCAAAAACGATCCACTGGACCAATCTGCAGCCGAAACTGACTTTTCTACACGCAATCCCGCACTTTCAAACTCTTGTTGTACCGCCGATAATTCGCGCTGGCCAATCTTTGATTCTAAACGAGAGTAATTCAGGGCCAATAAGCCCAAATTTTTACCTGACTTCAGAATGGAAAAAATACCGGCTTGTAAACCGCGAACTGCATCCAAGCCTTGTAGGGAAATATAACTGGATTCATCTTTTTCAAAAACACGCGGAACAAATTCGGTTGTTCCTTTGCGCAGGGTAAGCGGTGATTCTCCTTCAGGCAACTCCAGCAGGGGATAATATCCGCTTGAACCAAGAGTCAAGGCATAAGGAGCATTTCGCTGACTCAATTCAGCCGTTCTCAAAAGCAAAGTCGAGAATAACTGATTGGCCGTGAATGTACTGAAATCTGAAGACAGGGAAGTAGTGAGCAAATAAGCTGAAAAAGTTCCAGAGCCACGTACAAAGAATCCTGACTTATTCTGGTAAGCGATCAATGAAACAAATCGCGAATCACTTGTGGAACGCAATGAATATGCCTTTGCAACTGCCGGCAAACGGATGTCATCGGGCTTTTTCTCGAAAACACCATCGAAAAACGGATCTTGAATGGTGATTTGCTTTACCGTTGTTCCTTTATCCGTGGTCGCTCCCAAAGATGGCATTTCCAGGGATTTCAAAAAGGCATTCCAAGAACCAAATCCTACAGATGAACCAGGCAAAAGCAGGAGGGAACCACCGCTTTTAGCATACTCGCTCAGCATTTTAGACAAACCTGCATTGATCTGATTCACGCCATTCAGAACTACCAGGTCGGCGGTCTTCAGGTCCGTAGATTGCATCTGATTTTGCGCCTTTTCCTTAATGCGGTAATACGGATCTAACTCATAAACCATTTTCACATTTGGAACAGCATCTTCTCCCTGCACCAACAAGATATCGCTATTTTCACGAACATGATAATTCGCATAATACGCATCATCAAAGTGCATTTGTTTGTCCGCCACATTTACAGTTACCGGAACATTTCCAACTTGTGAATTAAACAAACTAACTTCAACTGTATCGGATCCTTTGGCAGGAATGGAGGAGAACACATCGCGATTTAGACTTCCAACCCGAAAATTGACGTTTATCTCCTTGATCGCTTCATTTCCTTCATTGCGAATCAAGGCATACAACACTTGTTTTTCTCCCTTTTTATGAACCGGAGCATCGAACCAAACAGAGTCTACCGCAACATTCTGAGGAGCTTTTGGAGATAATTGAACCGGATAAATTCGCGTATCTATTTTAAACTTAGAGTTTAACTTGCTAAATGTTAAATCTTGAAAATCAGAAAGGTAAACCAATTTAGAAAAACGAAGATCACTCCCATTTTTTTGACTTTCTTCCATCCATTGATTCCACCACTGGCAAACATCATTGGCACTGCGCACAAACGGGGAATAGGTGATTTTATCCAATTTCTCCAGACACTGCACACGCGTGAGTAACTGTTTTTCCTCACCACTCAGATCATTCGTCATGAGAATGAAGCGTGTGTTTCTGGAAGATTCTTCAATGATCGATCTGGCAATTTCTCGACTTTGAGACAACAATTCACCTTGAGATCCAATTTGCGACATGGAAAAGGAATTATCCATGTAGAGCGCAATTACGGATGGCGATTGTTCTTTTTGGTCATCTCCAGAAAAATAGGGTTGCGCAAAAGCAAACACAAAAAAAGAAAAGGCTAATGCTCGTGCTGCAAAGATGAGCCAACGTTTCAGTTTTCGCACGCTACGCTGCTCTTGCTCAATCGACTTCAGGAAGGATAAGCTTGAGAAATAGACTGTTTTATAACGCTTGAAATGAAAAAGATGAATCAGAAGCGGGATGATTAACACCGCAAGGGCAAATAAAAATTGAGGATACACCCACTTCATGCTGCTAAATTAATGATTTGAGCATTTTTTTAAGGCCTCAAAAACGGCTATTTATGAACACTTTTTGAAAGTTTTCAGTGTTCAAGCCGACTTAGAAACGCTCAAAGACACCAAGTCCGAATAAGGCGTAATCGTATTTACATGGATCCGCAGGATCACATTGATCCAGAAAAGCATGAATTTCTTCCAAAGACTTCCAATCGTTTTGCGACCTGGTTAAAAGTCCTAGTTTTCGGGCTACATTTCCAGTATGTACATCTAATGGGATGCGTAACTCGCTCATTGGAATCTGATTCCATAAACCAAAATCAACGCCGGAAATATTAGGTCTCACCATCCACCTCAAGAACATGTTGAGGCGCTTCGCACTGGATCCTTTTGCAGGGTTTGCCAGGTGTTTCTGTGTTCTATGCGGAAAGGGTTCTTGGGTAAAAACACTTCTAAAATGAACGATGCGCTTGAAGGCATTCGGTTCCGGATCGGAAATTAAAAAAGCTCCTTCCAAACTACCAAATTGTTGGTAAATCCTTTGCAACGAAACAAAAAATGCATTGAGATCCTCTCCATTAAAAGTACGGTGTACAAATGTAAGCGGTCTCTCGGTGTAAGACTTGATGAAATTATATGGCTCATTCTCCATGATCTCCAGCATTCGCTCACCACTTTTGATGATCGAAGTGCGATTTCCCCATGCGATAGAGGCAATCAAGAAAGCAATGATCTCAATATCTTCTCTTCGACTAAAACGATGGGGGAGTTGGATCGGATCAGATTCTAAAAATTTTGGATTTTCATAACGCAAAGCACGTTCATCCAAAAAAGCCTTAAGCGCAGCCAGTTCCACAGCTTAGATCAGTTTTCCGTCAGCCATCACAATAGAGCGATCTGCCATTTTTGCCAATTCCTGGTTATGTGTAACAATCACAAAGGTCTGACCAAATTCCTCACGTAGTTGAAAGAACAATTCGTGTAATTCCGCAGCATTTTTCGAATCCAGGTTACCGGAAGGCTCATCTGCGAAAATGATCTGAGGTTGGTTCATCAAAGCTCTAGCAACGGCCACACGTTGTTGTTCACCACCAGACAAAGCTGCCGGTTGATGCGCCATGCGATCTTTAAGTCCTAAACGCTCCAATAAAAAGGAGGCTCTCGATTGCACTTCAGATTTTGATTTACCACCGATCAGAGCGGGCATCATTACGTTTTCAATAGCCGTGAACTCAGGTAATAATTGATGAAATTGAAATACGAAACCGATTTGTTCATTTCGGAATTCCGCCAAACCATTGGAGGTTAATGCAAAAGGATTGATGTCATTCAAAAGAACAGTACCGCTATCCGGACTATCCAAGGTCCCCAACAACTGTAGCAAAGTAGTCTTTCCCGCTCCTGATGAACCCACAATGGAAACTACTTCACCTTGTTGGATCACCAGATCGATTCCTTTCAGAACCTGCAATTGTCCGTACGATTTTGTCAGCCCTTTTGCAATCAGCATCACTTATCCAATTTCAGGGAATGCCCTAGTTTATCCACCTTTGTTTGCAGGTATTTTTCATTGTGCACATTTCGTCCGACTTCGATCGCTACATTTTCCACGATCTCCATTCCGTATCCGATCAAACCGGATCTTTTACGTGGGTTGTTCGACATCAAGCGAATTTTCTTCACTCCGAGATCATGTAAGATCTGGGCACCAATACCGTATTCACGTTGATCTCCTTGGAAACCTAATTTCTGATTCGCTTCAACTGTATCGTAACCTTCTTCTTGTAATTTATATGCACGCAATTTATTCAAGAGACCAATTCCTCGACCTTCTTGATTCAGGTATAAAATAACTCCTTTTCCTTCTTCCTCAATTTTGCGCATTGCAAATTCGAGTTGTGGACCGCAATCGCATCGGCATGAACCGAAAATATCACCAGTCATACATGAAGAGTGCACGCGAACCAAAACAGGTTCATTCAAGTCCCAGGTGCCTTTCACGAGCGCCAAATGTTCTTGTCCTGTCGAATTTACCGTGTAGGCTACCAAATCAAAATTTCCAACGCGAGTTGGCATTTCTACTTTTACTTGTCGTGTAATAAGGGACTCATGTTTCATTCTATAAGCAATTAAATCTGCTATAGAAACAATCTTTAAGTCAAAACGTTCTGCGATTTGAAATAATTCTGGTAAACGCGACATGGTTCCGTCCTCATTCAAGATCTCACAGATCACACCTGCAGGTTCAAAACCGGCCAAACGCGATAGATCTGTAGCCGCTTCTGTATGTCCAGCGCGACGCAAAACACCTTCTTTGCGTGCACGTAAAGGAAAGATATGCCCAGGTTTTCCTAATTCTTCCGGTTTTGTGTCTGGATTTACCAATGCCAACACAGTCTTGGAGCGATCACTCGCTGAAATGCCAGTTGTACATCCATGTCCGATTAAGTCAATTGAAACTGTGAATGGCGTTTCGTAGGTAGCTGAATTGGTTTGCACCATCATTTCCAGACCTAACTCATCGCATCGCTCTTCCACTAATGGAGCGCAGATCAAACCACGTCCGTGAGTCGCCATGAAATTGATCACTTCCGGAGTAGCATTTCTGGCAGCAGTTAAAAAATCACCTTCATTTTCACGATCTTCATCATCAACGACAATGATCACTTTTCCTGCCTGAATATCCGCAATGGCTTCTTCAATGGTATTCAACTTCGACATCCTGTTTACTTAGAGTTACAAATTTAACCCTAATCAGCCGATAAATGTTTAGAAAGAGCCAATCTTTTTAAAAGGAAAACGCATTTCATTCGGATCGCCATTAAAATTGCAGACCCAAACCGACATATGATCCGAAACTGGTCGAACATAGATGATCTGTTTCGGGAAATCGTTTGAGTTATTGACGAATTTCAAAGTATCGCTGAAACAATTGGAACAACGGAATTGCATTTTCTTTTTGGCAGTTTTGATCTGATAGATCAATTCTTTTCCTTCGAAAAACAATTTAACATGCTCGTATTCCTTTTTACCGGAGTCATTCCAAATTGTCAAGGCCTCAAGATGATCATTTTTCTGTTTCCATTCTTCGGTAATTAAAAACCCATCATACGCGGTCTTCCACTTACCAAGTAACCATTTAGGTAAACGATCTTGCTGATTAGAACAAGAGCTAAAAACTAGGAAACACGCGACGATTGCAATAATTGAATAAGCAGTTGGTTTTGTTTGTTCCATGTGTAGTTAAGTTCAACGTAGCGCCGTCCATTGGACGCTAACAACTTGAAACTACTACTATTTTGAAAAAACTCAATACAAATTTCGACGAAATCGTTAGATTTTTCTGCCAATAGAATGTTTTCTCGGTTTGTACCCCCCAGAGCGTTGTTGGCCAAAGGTGTGGTTACACAAGGTAATCCACTAGCCATTGCTTCCAACAACTTATTTTGCAAACCAGTTCCAATAAACATGGGCGCCACAAAAATCTTCGACCGTTGATAGCTCGATCTGATGTCGTCCACCCATCCGCTTACTTCGACAAATTCATTAGCAAGTTCCTTCACACGCTGTGCCGGACTGGCACCAGACAGCAATAAATTCACTTTAAATCCGCGTTGATGAAGAGCAGGCAAGAGGTCTTCAGCCAGAAAAACAGCTGCTTCAATATTTGGTGGATAACTGAAATTTCCAGTAAAAACAATGTCTTTGTCCTTCTTAAGTTCTAACGATTCAAAAAAGGACTCATCCACACCATTTGGCACGATGTGAACTTGATCTTTCTTGGGGTGAAGCAAATAATCCCTGTCTTGTTTCGAAATGATCGTTTTGAATTCGAAATAATCAAAAACACTGCGCTCATAACGAGCTAATCGCTTGCTTTCGTTGCGATAAAACCATTTTTTATACCATGGTTCCTTGACAATTCTGCGTTCCATGCCTTTACTCAAGGTATCCATGTAGTCGATCGTCTTCGGGCAGTAGTGGTAATGCTTCACATACTCAGCAACACGAACGAGTTGACAATAAATATGATCCGGTTGGATCTCATTCAATAATTTACGAACACTTTGTGCATGTTTCCAGCGGTAGAAGTATTGAACCTGAAAGGGTTTTTGCGAAAAGACAGAACGCAATAGCTCCAAGAAAAGTCCTGCCTTCGTCAATTTCAGCAAATGGATCGACTGACAAAGCGGTTCCACACGAGCCAATGCAGATCTTTCAGGTTGTTCTTCCACGCAACAGATCAACGTGATCGAAAAATGAAGAGAAAGGTCTTTCAGTTGGTGGTAAGCACGCAATTTGTCTCCTTTTTCCAATGGATAAGGAAATCTGGATAAAATAACTACTAATGTGGGTTTATTCAACAAAGCGCTTTGCAATTAGAGCATTTACAACCTCAAAGCTATGGTAATTCTGAATGTAAGCCCTTCCTTTTCGGCTTAATTCTTCACGGAGTGCTGTTGATTCAGAGAGATCTTGAATGTGCGAAACAAACTCCTTCACAGAATCAGCGATAAGCACGCCGGAATCCTGAACCGAAAGACCTTGCGCACCAATTTTAGTTGTAACGCATGGAACTCCGGCAGCTAAAGCTTCCAATAATTTGATCCGCACACCGCTTCCGGAAAAGATCGGCGCCACCATAAACCCGGCATGCTGCATGAAATTCACCACATCCGGAACACGTCCACAGTTTTGAACCGAAGCGGGCAACTGCAATTTATCCGCTTTACTACCAGCGATCTTTAATTGCGGTAAATTCGGATTGGCTTTCCAAATTTCTTCATTCAAGTAACGAACAGCTTCTTGGTTCGGTAACCAATCCATCGACCCAAGAAAAAATGCCGTTTTTACGGAAAGGTCCGGTTCCGTATCCACTTTCGGCACCACAACAGGAATAGTAAAAATCGGAGTCTTGACACCCATTTTAAGAAAGGTACGATGATCGTCATCGGTCATAGACCAAATCTCATTCACTCCGGATAAAATGCGTTTTTCCTCGTGACCCAAACTTGAAGCCAATTGTCCGAGGTACTGTTTCTTCAATCCTTTTCGTTGTTCCCGAGCCAATCCTCTCCAGATCTCATGCTCTACATTGTGCGTGCGCATTACCGACTTTAACTGTTTGGGTAGGCTCCAATCCGTGAGACAAGCTCCTGCAAACAGGCCATCGAAAAGCACTAAGTCAAAATCTTCTTGGGTTAATGTTGATAAAACGGCTTGAACTTCATCATTTCGAAAGCGTTCCAGATTGTAATTTCTTTTGCGCATAAAGGAAGAAAACGCACCAAATATGCGAACCTTCGTATCTATCTGAACTACTTTGTAAGAATCAAAATATGCTGATAGTTCCTTTTGAGATTCATCTGTCCAAGGGTGTTTATGCGTTGACAGAAAAAGCCCCGTCAATGTTGCATCAGAGTCCTTCAAACTGCGGATCAACTGCATCATAGCGAAGCAACCACCATCTTGTACAGGGAAGGGAACTTTTGGTGCTACGTAAAGTATCTTCATCGTT
>JBMLQF010000098.1:0-5044 GCA_049241705.1 Fluviicola sp.
CGGAAACCCGATTGACGCTGTTGTTTATTTCAAGACACACGTGCATCACGTTAATGCAAATGAACGTGAGTGTCCGATCTGTGGTAGTGTGAATCCGGAGCAGATCTTCAATATCATCGAATCGAAAGTTGTGGACGAATACGGGAATCAGACCAAGTTCCGTAAAGTTTCGCCGAAAGAATGGAACGAACGCTTCTTGAACGAACGTCCACCACTGGAGACTGAAGAAAGCAAGGATCCTATCAAGGGGACTTCAAAAATTGCCAATAAAATCAAACAATTCAATGTGTTCTTTATTCGTGATGTCTTATCTAAGCTTGCGAACAAACAATACATGATGATCAACTTGCTTGAAGCACCTGCTCTGGCAGTTATTCTCGCTTTTTTCGTGAAGTTTTTCAATACCGAGAATGGTCGACAAGATTATGTCTTCTACGAAAACGAGAACATTCCTCAGTACTTGTTCATTGCAGTAGTAGTGGCACTTTTCTTAGGGATGACTGTTGCCGCAGAGGAAATCATCAAGGATAAAAAGATCTTAAAGCGTGAGAGTTTCTTGAATTTATCCCGTAGTTCCTATTTGCTTTCGAAAATCATGATCATGTTCATTATTTCCGGAATCCAAACGGCATTTTTTGTGTTGGTAGGTAATTTCACCTTGGAAATTGAAGGCTTGTGGTGGCAATACTGGTTGATCTTGTTCTCAACCTCATGTACTGCAAATATTCTGGGACTGAACATTTCGAGCGCATTTAACTCTGCGAAGGTAATTTACATTACTGTACCATTATTGATCATCCCACAGTTATTGTTTAGTGGGGTAATTGTGAAGTTTGATAAGCTCCACCCTATTTTCTCGAATACAAACGAAGTTCCGTGGATTGGAAATGCCATGGCATCTCGTTGGGCTTATGAAGCATTGGCAGTAGTTCAGGCAAAAGAGAATGCACACGAAGCACCGATCTTTACCTTGAATCAACAAAAATCTTCTGCAGGCTGGATGCGTGATTATTGGCTCCCTGAAATGAAGAACCAATTGAACATTTTGGCGGATAAAAAATCGTCTAAAGCTGATTTTGAAAGAGCGAAAAAAATTCTTTCAACGGAGATCAATAAAGAAATGGATAAATGGGCCAATCTTTCTTGTGAAGATTGTGCAGATCGCGTTTCTAAAGCTACTTACGGAAAAGGAAATGGCGAGGTTCAATCTACAGTTGGAAGTTTTTTGGAGACTGTAAAACGTGTATACAACAACAGCTACAACGAGGCGAACGCTGCTCTGGATAAATTGGTTGCGGATCTCGGAGATAAAAAAGTACAAGCAAGTCAGAATCGTTATTTGAATGAAAGTCTTCAAGATATCGTGACAAATAGAACCGAGGTTCAAAAGATCATTATTACGGATGACGAATTGTTGCAGAAAGATGATCCATTATATATTGATCCTGTTGGAACACGTTTCTTGGATGCACCGTTCTATGCACACAAGAAATATTTCTTCGGCACACCGATCGATACCTTCTGGGCGAATATTTTGGTGTTGTGGTCAATGACACTATTCTTGATCATTGCGCTTTATTTCGATTGGATGCGCAAATTACTGGAGATTGGAGAACGTATAAAAATTCCTGGACTAGGTTCGAAGAATAAAGCATAAAAAAAGCTGCCTTCATCGGGCAGCTTTTTTATTTGAGTATGTTTTTTTTACATCAACATCCCACCACAAACATGAAGTGTTTGTCCGGTAATGTATGCCGACATATCAGATGCTAAGAAAACGGTTGCGTCTGCAACGTCTTTCGGAGAACCACCACGCTTAAGTGGAATAGATGCTCTCCACTCCTCTACTACTTTCTGATCCAATGCCCCTGTCATTTCAGTTTCGATGAATCCAGGTGCGATTGCGTTGCAACGAATATTGCGAGAACCCAATTCCTGAGCTACAGATTTTGTGAAACCAATCAAACCGGCTTTCGACGCAGCATAATTCGCTTGTCCAGCATTACCGCTTACACCAACTACAGAAGACATGTTGATAATAGATCCGGAACGTGCTTTCAACATGGGACGTTGAACTGCTTTTGTCAAGTTAAATGCAGACTTCAAGTTTGTATTGATCACTTCGTCCCATTGTTCTTCTGTCATACGCATTAACAAGGTATCACGAGTGATCCCAGCATTGTTTACCAAAACATCTACTGTTCCGAAAGCTTCAACTACATCGTCAACCAATTTCTGAGCTTCATCAAATTTTGCAGCATCAGATTTGAAACCTTTTGCTACACCACCGTTAGCAGTCAATTCAGCTTCCAATGCTCGTGCTTTTTCTTCAGAAGATAAATAAGTGAAGGCCACTTTCGCCCCTTGTTTAACACATTCTTCAGCAATCGCTTTACCGATCCCTCTGGATGCTCCGGTGATCAACACCACTTTATTGTCTAATAATCCCATAATTTTCTTTTGGTTTGGTCAAAGGTAATAATTGTTCTGTCTTTATGTATGAAGCAAGCTGACGAGTTATTCCCGATTGACTGTTAATCTCGATAAGCTATAGCTGCCAAAAACCTAGCTTTTCCTCGAGCAATAGCAGTTTTTTGTGAAATGTTATAAGATCTAATTGTTTGACACAGTCCGTAAGTCCGTCAATTTCCGGTTCAATAATTAATTCTGGATTGTTAGCGTGTTTCATGTGTATTGCAAGTATTTTCTCAAGGTCAGTAAATACAGGGCCGAGATTTTTAGGATCAAACTTCTTGATACTTTTCAAACGATCAAAAACTACAGAGAGTTCCATTAGCATCTTGCCGAATGGCGAATTCTGATCGATCATCATTAGTTGAATAGATCCCAAGAGAATCCGAAGCGCAATTGCAAAGGCACAACGGGATAACCCAATAATTGTTGATTGGATTTGGTAAACGTTTGCTCGATGTTCTCAACACGCAAGAACCAGCGGAAGAAGCCAAGATCGAAATTGGCAAACACATGTAACTTGGGCATTGCTGAAAACGACTTTCCAGTGGATGAAAATGTGTAAACATGAAGCATCGGGTCAAAATCCATGAGCTGATATGAACCAATATAACCCGCATCAATTCCGATTGAAGTTTGAAGTTTTTTAGCTTTGAACAAGGCTCCTCTGAAACCAAATCTTAAATATGCCTGATAACCTGGAAGAAACGATTTTTCTGCTATGGCAACATGTAAAGATGGTTGAAGGATCAATTTCTTGAATGATAGATCTCCTCGCAAATTGGCCTGAAGCACTTGTGTGTTGGTCAAGGTATCCTGACGCCAAGCGCTGTCCAAATACCACGCGTGATTCTGTAGGTTAGTCCATCTAACAAGAGCGCTAACAGGAACTTTTCCCAGTTTTAAGTCAGCCCAAAGGCCTGCAGATACGGTTGTCTGTAATTGTTTGTTATTCCAGTCGTATGAAATATGATTCCCAAAATAATGGCGTTGGAACTGTTGCGGATACTGTCTTTCAAAAACGAAGAATGCATTTGCTTTGACTTTATCAGAACGCCAAGATACATTCCCTTTGTAGTTCAATTCTCCAGCAGCTCCAGTCAAGGTATAACGCAATTTGTTCGCGAATTGAAGTTTCGAATTAAATTGGAATAACAACCTTCCGTTTATACCCCATTCGGTTGTGTCACGATGTAAGGTCAGGTTATCAAAGTCCCAATAAGTACGATCTCCTCCTATTTCGAGCTGGATTTTCTTTGAATGGTTAAAATAGCCGGCTGCAAGTTGAAAGGTTCTTAATTCACTATAATCATTCGTCTCAAGACTGTCGTAATTATAGGTGGTGTAAAGACTATAGATTTGGTCGTCTTGAAACTTTCTGTTGTCAATACGCAATTCCGGTGTTAAGAATAAACCTGTCTTGCGAAGTGAATCCTTGGTGAAAGAGAAATAATTCCTCCACCTAATTCGAGCATACTTGGCTGTCTGTTTGGTCCCACTGCGAGTGACACTTTGAAAGATCAGGTCGTCTTCGGGTAAAGACAAGGTATCTCCAAGTAATCCATCGTTGTAATTCTGCTGTCTCGATTGAAAATTCACATGAAGTGAGGACCCAATTCGTGGGCTTAGATAACGCAAACTTCCTTGAACGTAATTACTTTCGAATCCACTGTTTCGTAGCAATTCACTGGAAAAGTTTCGTCGGTAATCAAATTGAGTTGAAAGCTTTTTGTTTACTTGTTGTGTATAACTGATTCCTGCTGGTTGATTGGCTGCTGATCCCATTGAGTAGAACAATCCAACATGAGCAATGGAAGAATAACGCTGAGACATTTCGCTAGGATCTTGACCCAATAGCAATTGTGGGGTGAATAACTGGTTATTGGTTAACCAAGCATCTGGTAAAGTAGATTGATATCCGCTGATCGCTCTGTCGGTAGAATCTAAGCTGCCCGAAATGCGATGCCCCGGTTTAAGGGAATCCTGGAAATAATGAAAAAACGGTGACTGAGCTGATGCTAAAAAAGGCAAACAACTCAAAAGCATTACAACGTAAAATGAGAATACTTTAGACATGACCGTAAAATGAAAAAGGTCTCATCGGCCAAATGGCTGACAAGACCCAATCTATCGAATGTGCTTCGTATTACAATTTGTTCACGTGAAGTGCCAATCCGGACTTCAAGTTAGAAGCTTTGTTCTTGTGGATCACGTTGCGTTTTGCCAACTTGTCCAACATAGCTACTACAGATGGAAGTAGCGCTTCAGCTTCTTTTTTATCTTTCAATGCACGTAGCTTACGCATAGCGTTACGAGTAGTTTTGTGCTGGTACTTGTTACGCAAACGTTTCGCATCGTTTGAACGAATTCGCTTTTGTGCTGACTTGTGATTTGCCATTTTTTTCTTGTTACTTATTCAAAAAACTTGCAGCCCATAGGAGAATCGAACTCCTGTTTCCAGGATGAAAACCTGGCGTCCTGACCACTAGACGAATGGGCCTAATATTTCAATTTAACCTTGCAGCCCATAGGAGAATCGAACTCCTGTTTCCAGGATGAAAACCTGGCGTCC
>JBMLQF010000099.1:0-37078 GCA_049241705.1 Fluviicola sp.
CCGTATATTCTGTTGCCGCCGTCGTGGATGCTACATCCTATACGTGGACCTTGCCAAATGGCTGGACAGGAACTTCTACAACTAATTCAATTTCGACTACTGCAGGGTCTAGTGGATTAGTTACGGTGTTTTCATCCAATGCTTGTGGGTCGTCTTCGCCAACTTCATTATCGGTGAATACCGCTCTTACTCCTACGGTATTCTCTAATGGAGTTTCAATTTGCGAAGGTACTTGGGCAGAACTTGAGGGGAGCACAGATTTTGGAACCTTAAACTGGTATACAGATGCAAGTGGCGGAACTGCAGTCGGCACGGGAGCACAATTCATTACCGGAATTTTGTACAGCGATACGACTTTCTATGTGGAAGCAGACAATAATGGCTGTTTCAATGATCCAAGAATTGTGGTACATGTTACGGTAAATGCAATGCCAAACATTGGTATCGACATTAGCGGTGGGGCGTTAAATTCGCTGCAAAATGCCGCAACAGCTTACCAATGGATCGATTGCAATAATTCTAACCAGGATATTTTAGGTGAAACTAATCAATCGTTCAATCCAACCCTAAATGGAAGTTATGCAGTTGTGGTGAATCTAAATGGCTGTATAGATACGAGTGCCTGTGAGATCATTTCAAATGTTAGTCTGGAAGAGTTTTCTTCTTATGCCACTGTACTTTATCCGAACCCTGCACAAAACCAGGTGCACTTGTACAATCAGGCTGGAATTGCACAAGTACGTGTTTACTCGGCGGATGGAAAATTGATTTTACAAACGATGGGACAGGATAAAATCTCTTTAGACTTGGAGTTATCCCTTCAATCCGGTATGTACTATGTACATGTAGAGAATTCAAAATCTGGTTTGGTGGAGATGATACCTTTTGTAATCGAATAGCACTAGTCATTCAAAAAAAGAAAATCCCGCTCACAAGGCGGGATTTTCGCATTTCAAGAAAAACACATCGAATTTCAAATCAATGCAATCGCTTATTCATCCTACATCTTTATTTCTCATGGATGAACTAGGTTTGACTTTAAATAAAAAAGATGTTCATGAAAGCGAATATTTTAACTACCATGTTTGTTTTGTTGTTTTTATCAGTTTTCGGTCAAGAACCGGCTACTTCTCAAGGAAAGCAGGCCTACACAACACTTAATGCTTCTTTAGAAAAGCTTAAGACAATGGATCCAACTTCTTATTCCTTTCAATCAGAAATTGATAAAGCGACAAAAAAGATCCAAACGATTAAGCAGTATGAGCCCAATTTTGATCTAGGTGCAAAAGAACAGTTGCTTCAGTCATTTGTAAAAAAACAGCAAGAAGCACAGGCAGCCAAAGAAGCAAAGTCTGCAGCCGCAAATGATGCTGCAAGCTCTGCTAATGATCTTTACAATGAGATGGAACAATTGTTTCGGGCACCAAGCATCTCTGATTTTCAAGAAGGTGTAGATTCCCAGCTTGCACCAGACGCGGAATATAGGTTGAAAGATTTTCAATCCAAAATGGAAGCGTTTATAGCTAATGGTGCTGCTGAAAAGATTAAACAAGCGAAGGAATACGATCGTTACATAGAGCCTAAAGATCTTTCTTATGAAAGAAATGGTTTAGAAGCTATTTTGAAAGAACTGGATGAATATGTGAAAAATGGCTCCGACTTCGAAGGAGCGATGATTAACTATTATGTCATCAAAAAATACGAAATATATTGGAATACATTGGAGAAAGTGTTGCCGGAAGATTCTCAAGTTGCTTCAAATGCTGAACTTGCTAGAACATATTCAGCAGGCTTGTCTTCTGTGAGCGATATTAAAGCTAACATGGAGGCAAATAAAAAAGCTTCGCTTGCTAAAGTGAAGGTTCCTGCGGCTGTTCGAATTGACGCAGCCACAGAAACACTTTTCCGAAATGCATTCAATGCAACGGGGTGGAACGAGCCTATCTATAAGATCAATTTGCTTGATACAGATTGGCACATTGAACGAAATAACCTGACTGGTGCAATAATTGGTCGTTATCAAACAGCGGCGATTACTACAAAGAATGCAAATGGTGATTGTGTTTTGTATACATTTTCAATAATACAAGATTACAACGGATCAGCATATCAATCAAAGGCTCGACGATATGGACATAACGTTTCATTTATATCGTGTGAAAATGCTCAATAATTAGTAGGGCGCGCAATCAAGATAGGGTAATCCAATTGGATTACCCTTTTTATTTTTCCGAAAAAAAACGAGATTGAGAGCAAAAAAATACAGAGTGGAGTTTCTTCGCTCTCGCGCTTCACTCTCACTCTGTATTGTGACCCCGGAGGGATTGAATATCCCTTTCGAAATTGTTCATCACGAGAATAGAACCCCATCATTTGTTTCACAAATGACTTCAGTTTTTTCATTTCACAGGCTAACAAATGTTTTCATTTGACGCCTTTTGCAATGAAAAAACCCGTTTCAACATCGTGAAACGGGTTCCTTTCGTGACCCCGGAGGGATTCTAACCCCCGACCGCTGGAGCCGAAATCCAGTGCTCTATACAGCTGAGCTACGGAGCCATTCTATGTCGCAAATTTAGGGTTTTTGTTGATTTGCCATACACTTCGCAGCTAGCGCATTCAATTATCTCTTTTTTCCTCCGCCTGCACCAGCACCCTTGCTTCGCTGATTGCTCGGTTTTGATCCACTTCGTTGTGCCTTGGCATCCGGTCTGTTCTGACTTTGAGATTTTTGTGTGCTTTTTGCATCTCCGGATTTTTTCACAGTCTGTGTAGGCTGATTTTTTCCTGCCGGAACTGCTTTAGTCTGTTTGCTGGATTTGTAGTGCTTGTGTTGAACAGCATTCTTTTCTTTGAAAGTGGCTGATTTGACATGGTTTTTGACATAAACTCCATGCCCCTTGTGAACGAAACATCCTGCCGAACGGTGGTAAAATACATGGTAGCGAACTACGCGATGGTGATGGACTCTCCATGCAACAGGTCGCCATGGTCTCCAATAACTTGGGTATCTTCTCCAGCCCCATGGTGATCTGTAAGACGCATAAGCGGGTCTGTAAACAAATCTAACACAAGGCCATGTCCAAACATTGACAACGATGACTTTCAATGGTTCGGAATAATAACTGGGTCCTGTTTGGGTTTTTTCTACTTCTTCAACGGGTTCAAAAAAGACCTCTTCTCCGTATAATTCTTCATCACCTACAATTTGTAATTGAGCAGTTTCATCTCCCGTTTTTTCTAAAAGAATAGCTGCGATATCCTGTGCTTCATTTTCATTGATGTCAATTTGTAAAGCTATGGCATGTGTTTCACCGTCCATATTGTCCACTACACGGATGTAATCAATCTCACTGTCATTGTTCAGATCCAAATTGTTCACATGATTGGATTCGGTATTCAAGGCCTTCTCAAATGCCTCCATTGATTCAGCTGTCTTGAAAAGTTCAAGGGCTCCTTGAAGATCAAAATTATCTCCTGGCATTCCCGTACTGTCGGATTCCTGTGCAAAAACGGGAGTACTGATCATGTACATTCCAACGATCAATGTGCTTACAAGTGTTTTCATGGCGTGAATTTTTAGGGATTACATGTTTAAGACTTGCTGCTTACAAAAAGGTTTAATTCAGTCGCACAACTTTTCTCAATAAACTAGATTATATGCATCTGAAATCCCTTTTTTTCCAATAATTTTGAGAGTTCTCCGTTATTGAAGACAAAATTCAAACTACATGAAGCGATTACTGTTCTTATTGCTTACTCTAATTCCCATTTTTTCATTGGCTCAAATTGGAACGGGTCAATGGAGAATGCATGTTGCAACGAGTAAGGCAACAGATGTGGCAGCCGGAAATGGTCTCGTTCTGACTACAGTAGGTAGTGGCTTGGTCCAGTATGATCACGCGGCCGGAGAGTCAAAAGTTTACGACATGGTAAACGGACTGTCAGATATCGGATTGACCACTGTGTGTTACGATTCCGGAACGGCTTCGTTTTTTGTGGGTTACGAAAATGGGAATATCGATCAAATACTGTCGAGTGGTAATGTGATCAATATTCCGGGAATTAAATTGGCACAGATCTTAGGTGATAAACGTATCTATGATTTGGTCCCATACAATGGAAAAGTGTATGTTGCTTGTGGTATCGGTATTGTAGTAATTGATCCATCTAAAAACGAAATCAAGGATACGTATTATCCAGGGTCTGGAACGGCCTCCATCACGGATGTTGCTTTCGCAAATGACAGTATTTATGGAATTACAGAATCCAAACTATACCGTGCGGCATTAAGCAATCCATTTCTTACTGATGCCAATCAGTGGCAAATTGATACACGAGTTCCAGCTCCAATCAACGGGAAATACTGGAAAGTAGATGCTTTGAATAATGAGTTGTTCGTGTTGTATCAAAATACCAATCCGGGTGAGGATACAATCTATAAAATCACAACCAATACTTTTCAACCTATCATTGGTCAGTCATTTAGCACCGAAATTGTTGATTTTGAAGTAAGCGCTGGTGAATTAATGGTGAGCTTAAGTGGTGGTGCTGTTGCTTATGACGCATCAGGTGTTGTTCAGTTCAATTTTGCGAGTTACGGTTCTGTTTCCGCTAATCCAAAAGCAATGATTAAATGGAGCGGGAATTATTGGGTAGCAGATAATTCTTCTGGTTTGGTTCGAATGCCCAATTCATGGAGTTATCAATTTATTCGTCAAGATGGTCCTGGAAACAATACAGCCTTCGCAGTGAATGGTAATAAAGGTAAAATGGTTGTAAGTTCAGGTGTACTTGACCGCGTAGTTTTCAATTTCCGAAACGACGGTTCGTATATTATGGAGGAAGAAAACTGGACGAATTATAATCGTTACAATCAGTCGAATTGGCAAAGTGCAAATGTTTGGGATTTTGGAACAGCGGCAGTGAATGCTGAGAATCCGGATCAAGTAGCATTTGGGTGTTATTGTATTGATGGGGTAAGTGTTAGTAATGGAGGAACTGTTACGAATGTATACAACCCTTCCAATTCTGGATTAGAGGCAACTACTTTAGGGAACACTTATGCCTGTATTTCTTCCATGGAATATGACGAGGAGGGAAATTTGTGGATTGCAAACTGCTATTCAAACAAACCGCTTAAAGTGTTGAAAGCGGATGGTAGTTGGGTAAGTTATGAAACAGGGTCAACGCCCAAGGGAGTTTTCACTTCCAAATTGGTGATCGACAATGCAGGAAACAAATGGATGGGCTTGTATGAACGCGGTCTTTTGGCTTATAACAACAATGGAACGATTGATAATTTGAGCGACGATAGTTATAAAGTGCTGCAAACGGGAACTGGAAATGGAAACCTTCCTTCGAACAATGTCACAGCGGTAGCAGTGGATTTTGATGACGAGATCTGGATTGGAACTGAAGATGGTTTTGTGGTCCTTTACAACAGTGCAGGTGTATTTGGTTCAACGAATGTAGATGCCTCAAGGATACTCGTAAATTTTGAGGGTAACGTAGAACAATTGTTAGATGATACTCCGATCAGTGACATTGAAATTGACGGAGGAAACAGAAAATGGATCGCAACTGCAAGTACCGGTATTTTTCTGTTGAGTGCTGACGGTCAGGAGGTGATCACCCATTTTACAAAAGAGAATTCCCCATTGATCTCGGATAACATTTTGGACATGGAATTCGACTATCAAACCGGCGAATTGTTCATCGTTACAGATATTGGTTTGGTGTCTTATCGCTCAGATGCTACTCAAGGAGATCCGGAGTATAGCAATGTTACGGTTTTTCCAAATCCTGTAAAACCAGATTATTTTGGGCCGATTACGATTCAAGGAATTCGCTACGATAGCGATGTGAAGATCACAGATGTCGCCGGGAATTTGGTGTATCAAACAACTTCGAATGGAGGAACGGCAACCTGGAATGGAAAAACGTTAACCGGGGAGAATGTACCGGGTGGTGTTTATTTGATCTGGACCGCAACAAACGAAAAGAAAGACGGACAGAACAAGAAAGTGGGTAAAGTTGCCGTGATTCGATGAAACAGACCATCCGAGGTGTCGTTTTGGGGCGAACAGCTTATTCTGAAACAAGCTTTATTGTTACCCTTCTTACTGCTGATTCCGGACTTCAAACCTATCTGTTTCAAGGAGCACGAAAGAAAAAAGGAGTTGTTCTTTATCCTTTGGCTCCGGTTGAATGCGAGATCTATAAGCGGTCAGATAGTTCGATGCCGAAAATGACCAGTTGTACGCTGGCACAAACGATTTCCGAAATACCTTTCGATCCCATAAAATCAAGTATCGCCTTTTTCATAGCAGAGATTATTCAAAAAACGATTCAAAAAGGGCATCCGGAACATGGCTTATTGGAATTTTTATGGGCCGAGATCGGATTTATCGAAGAAAGTAACGAACTAACGAATTATAGCCTCTGGTTTTTATCAGCATACACGAAGTTTCTTGGGATCACTCCGGCAGTTGAGGAAAAAGAACCGCGTGTGTTCGATGTGTTGGGAGGAAAATTACAAACATTGCGTCCCAATCATCCGGCATATTTTGAGGGTGAAGAGATCCACTGGTTAGAAACATTTTTATTGGCGGATAGATCTGTAGCCTTGGCGGCTCACATCCCTACGAGAACTCGCGCACGATTGCTGGATATTTGGCTCGCTTATTACGAACAACATTTACAGGGCTTGAACCAACTGAAATCATTGGATGTGATTCGAACTGTTTTACACGGTTAGTTCTTTTCGCCACTTCAGATAGGCTTGGAAGGCAATAATGGTGTAAATCAAGAATAAAAGTGAGGTAAGCAAGTAACCACGAAAGAAGTAAACATAGCACATTCCCAGATCAATAATAACGAAGTACAACCAGTTTTCAACTATTTTCTTCGTTATCATCCAGGTAGCAATCAAACTAGCAAAGAATGCCAACGCATCTATGTAAGGATAAGCTTGATCGGTGTAAAAGTTTAGTAAATAACCAAGTCCAATCCCCAGCAATCCGACACATGTGATTACGATTCCATGCCATTTCCAGTTCCGGGTGGTCAAGGACACTTTTGTTTCGCCTTCTTTCTGCCATTGAATCCAACCGAACACGGCCATTCCCGCATAAAAGGCATTCAAGACCATGTCTGGGTACAATTTTGCTTCAAAACCAATATAGATGTAAAGAATAGAACTTGAGAATGCGAAATACCAGCAAGAACGTTTTTGATATGTGGCAAGAATAACGTAACACAAACTCGTAATAATGGCTAGCCACTCGGTATTGCTCGTCTGCCACAAGGCAAATTGAAGTGCATGAAGGGCTGCTTCCATGTTTTTACTGCTTTTTTGCGTTCTCTCCTCTTGCTTTTAAAGATCCAAATGCTTGATCTGTTCAATCCGATTTCGCTCCAAGAACTCATCAATCGATTCAAAATGCTCGATTACCCTTTGGTCCTTAAACTCAAATACCTTGTTAGACAATCCCTCCAAAAACGCGCGGTCATGAGAAACGAGGATCAAGGTGCCATCAAATTTCATTAGCGCTTCTTTCAAGACGTCCTTCGATTTCAAATCGAGGTGATTGGTCGGTTCATCGAGAATTAACACGTTCACCGGTTCCAGCAGGAGTTTTACCATTGCCAATCGAGTGCGCTCTCCACCAGAAAGGAAACTCACTTTTTTATCGATCGCGTCTCCCGAAAACATAAAGGCGCCAAGAATATTCTTGATGTCTTTGCGAATTTCGCCTTCAGCCACGTTATCCACCGTTTCGAACACCGTAAGTTCCGGATCTAACAATGAAGCTTGGTTCTGCGCGAAATATCCAACCTTGGCATTGTGTCCCAATTCGCAAAAACCGTCGAAGTCGATCTCACCCATGATCGCTTTGATCATTGTGGATTTCCCTTCTCCATTACGACCAACAAAACAAACCTTTTCACCCCGAGCAATAGACATGTTGGCGTTTTTGAAAACAACCTTGTCGCCATAGGATTTGCTCAGATCTCTGGCCGTAACCGGAAAATCACCTGAACGCTGAGAAGGAGGGAAGCGCAGGGAGATCGCAGAGTTGTCGAACTCGTCCACTTCAATGATCTCTAGTTTTTCCAACATGCGCTGACGTGAACTCACCTGATTCGTTTTGGAATAAGTTCCTTTGAATTGCTCAATAAAACGCTTGGTTTCGTTGATCATTTTTTGCTGTTCCAGATACGCTTTTTGCTGTTGCGTGCGTCGTTCTTCACGCAAAACCAGGTAATGTGAATAATTGGCTTTGTAATCGTAGATGCGACCCATCGTCACTTCGATCGTGCGGTTGGTGATGTTGTCAATGAAGGTTTTATCGTGGGAAATTACGATTACCGCCTTGGCTTTGTTCTTCAAGAAATCTTCCAGCCAGATGACCGATTCAATATCGATGTGGTTCGTCGGCTCATCCAGCAATACAAGATCCGGTTTTTGAAGTAAGATCTTTGCCAATTCGATGCGCATACGCCATCCACCACTGAATTCCTTTGTATTTCTGGTAAAATCTGAACGTTTGAAACCGAGTCCTAATAGTGCTTTTTCTACCTCTGCATCAAAATTCGTTTCTTCGATCGCATAGTATTTTTCTCCCAACTCTGCCACACGTTCGATCACCTTCATGTAGGAGTCGGATTCATAGTCGGTGCGCGTTTCTAGTTCTTTGTTGAGTTGCTCGATTTCGTTTTTCATGTGAATGATCTCACCAAAAGCCTTTGCCGTTTCCTCGAATACGGTACAATTGTCTTCGGTCAACAGGTGCTGTGGCAAGTAGGCGATCTTGGTATCCGGTGCACATTGAATACTTCCTCTGTTCGGTTTTTGAACCCCGGCAATGATTTTCATCATCGTAGATTTACCGGCGCCGTTCTTTCCCATCAGGGCAATTTTGTCGTTCGGATTGATAACGAAACTAACATCTTTGAAAAGTGTTCGGGCACTAAATTCGACCGTAAGGCCATTGACTGAGATCATGCGTTTTAGAAATGAGTGGCAAAGGTAGCGATTGCTTGTGGACTACCCAAATAAGGTTTGATCGCTTACAAGAGTGGGTTGAGGAAGGTTCAATCGCGCTTTTGCATTCAGTTGTTCGATGAAATAGCGGATCAATAGCGGCGTAAGATGTTCTTCAGTTTGGTGAATAAAGAAATAAACACTTTCAAGTCCATGCTCGATCCAACATGCGAGTCGGTCGGTCCAATCATCGATGCGTTGATAGTCAGTAGGATGTAAATTGTAGCCCGCAAAACGAACCATCGCCTGGGGAGTAGTGAGGTGCATGTGCAATGCATCGCGTCGTCCTGCAGTATCGGTAATGAGTGCTGCTTGCCGACGTTTTTGCAATTCATCAAAAAAGCCTTCGTGATTTGTACCCATAAACCAATCCGGATGCCGCAATTCGATGTGAAAATTGACCCAATCCGGTAACCGATCTACGAAATTCAAAAGCTGTGCTTGATCTTTTGGTCCAAGAGAGGGGTGTGGCATAAATAGGATGGGACCTAATTTTTCTCCCAAACCGGAAATGCAATCCAAGTAAAGGTCAAGGTATTCGGAAATATTAGACAGCTTGTTGGTATGGGTGATCTGTTGCAAAAACTTCGGGCAGAAGCGAAAATCCGGAGGAGTCTGATCGTACCAGCGTTTTATTTGGTCAGGTGCCGGCAAACCGTAAAACAAAGCACTTAACTCAACCGTTTTATAGGCCCGGCTATAATGGGTCAAGTATTGATTGGACTTCAAAGTTCGCGGATAGAGTACACCTGCAAGTTCTTTCATCCCCCAACCGGATGCTCCGATGTAAATGCATGGCCGTGGTAAACGTTTACCTGAAAGAATATCTTTATTTTTAGGATGATCAGCAGGCAGTTTGAATGGGATCGAGTCGATGTGTGCGATATCTATTTTTCCGAAGTCCATAAATTCATTTTACCAAATAGCGGTTGATGATCTTGTTGCAATTAGTTAAGATAGCCTAGTAAATACAAAAATAGAGGAACGAGAATGATCCATCCGAAAATCTCAATGATCAGGATTGTCATTCCATATTTCGATTCTCCAAGATCAGCCATTATGAGCTCTCTACGAGCTATTTTTCCGAGTAGTGGGTAGATCCAGAGAAAATCCATTAAAAAGGAGGCGCCGAGAATAGACAGATCCAAGAAGTTTAGATTTTCAAAATAGGGAGAATGTTTCGTCCATGCTAGCATGAATTCATAAAAACTTCCTAATACAATTGCCCCGAGAATCACCGGAATTCCGATGCCGATATCTTGAGACATTTTGCGACCCTGATCGTTTTTACCGAAGAAACTAAAAACCAGAAATGCCAAGCAAATGGCACCAACTTCCAAAATAGCCTTTTCGGTGACAAACAACCAGAAATTTTGATGCACTTTGATGTAACCATATGCAACCAGGGCAAAGGATAGTATTACTGAAAATGAACTGAACTTGTTTTTCTCCGTGTTACTTTTCCAGAAAGAATAGGCAAAAAACTGAAACAGGATTAACGGAGCAATGCCCAAAAGAGGGAGTACACTGTAACCGCCGTTCAGGATTCCAACACCGATATAGCCTAGTATTGGTAGAATGAATAGGCATGCAAATTCAAGAAACAATATTCCGTTTAAGAAGCTCTTCATGCAAACAATTTAGGGAATATTTTTTAAATGTGTGATGTGGTTGATTGGTGTTGGGTTGTAGAGGATCGTTTTAGAATTTTTGGTTTTCAAATTTTTGAGTGATTTTGCCATATTGCAAAATGGCAATATTGCAATATTGCCTGAAAAATCAGAGTTTCTCGAAAAAAACTCACAAAAAAACCCTGACAAATCTGCCAGGGTCCAATGAATGAATGCGCTACATTACTAGATATGAACGAGCAAAATAACCAGTAAATCAACCACCACAGAAAGTGCTAGCGCATTCAGTATCCATTTCATCGGTGCTACCGCTAATAGTAAACTTAGTGTCAACATAGTAGGAATAATTACAATGATCATAGACCATAACTCATTAACAGCGCCCATTTGCATTGTTACTCCTCCTAGACAACCAACTACTAGTAATGCTACCGCAATAACTCCAAATCGGTTCTCTTCAGCCCAAACACCCAGATTCCCCCAGATGCCGGTATTTAATTTTTGTTGCGTGCTCATATCACATGTTTTGATAAGTCAAAGTTGATGTATTTCAACTATGAGCAAAATGAGCCGTGTCAGGTAAAAAACTGATTTTGATTAGGTTTTTGATTCTTTATGCCCTTATTCCGGGAAAGAATAAGGAAATGATGCCTGTTTCCAAGCCTTGAATTTATCGAAGGGTATGGTAAAGCTCTCTGTTTCACAGGCCCTAGCTGCACGTGCAACGGAACAAGAAAAGCGCAATCCATGTTCCGTAAACCCCCAGTTCGCGAAGGTCCAGCTCTCTGGGTCGTTGTATAATTCCATGCAGGGATCTTCTTCTGAATTATAGTCTGCGTAAACACTTCCTTGTTCTTTCAAGAGCGCTAAAATCTTGGGAGCAAAATAATCACGTTGATAAGCTACGTATTCTGTGAAGTTGTCCGCTTTTTCATCATATATCACGACGCTTTTATCAAATGCAACGAGTTCTTCGAATGCATATTCTTTTCCGGTATTTAGATCCAATAAATAGGAATCATAGCCAAAATCAGGATGCGCACCGCCACAAAGCCAAGACTTCCAAATAGAAAAACTGAATAGGTTCTTATCCAGGTAGTTGAGGGAAAAAGAAATTTCCACACCACCGCCATCACTGTAATCCCATTGTGTAGCACATGTCAATTGACCCATAGCGTTTTCAAAGTTGATGACCTCCAATTTGGGGTTGATCAGCTGGCGTGTGGTAGCAGAGAATGAAGAATCCAAATAAAAACCGGCACATTTTCCGTGCGTTTCACTGACCCAACGAATAGTTTGACCTTTAAAAGTGGTGATTGAATCCGTTCGAAACATAAACTTGCTCGAGCGCACGTACTCAAATGGATCTGAGTTTTTGTAGGCACTAATGAACGGGATGTGCTTGTAAGGATTTTTTATAGCTGTTACTACGATAGGTTTTAGAACAACAGCCAACTTTTTGCCGGATTTATGGTACCAATTTCCTTTGAATACTCCCTTAGCATCTTTCGTCAAAGCGAATTTCTCATCAAATTCCCCGTCATTTTCGTTGAAATAAAAGGTGAATTGATTTTTGTTGCGTGTTCCTTCCAGTACAATGTCTTTCAGGGAGGATAAGTAAAAGTATCTGACATCGGTGATGCGCGGCTCTTCGTTCGGGTAGCTTTCAGTGAAATCTTCGAAACGCATGCAAATACGCGACTTCCCAATGGTTCCTTCGAGATAATAAGTGGTGGATGCTTTCAGCCCGAAAACGGTTAAGAAAGCCATGATGAATAGTAAGTATCCTTTTGTCATGCCCTAAAAATAAAAAAACCGTTCTCAATTGGTGGGAACGGTTCTTCATATTGTGATAGAATTTAAACCAGATCTACAGTCAGGTTGTCTTCCACTTTAGTGACTTTCAACAATCCATGCTTCGTAAGACCTTTAATGCTCACATCCCATTGCTTGTTACTCAGGTTTGCCTGTGTTTTCAAAGCATTCAGATCCATTGTCTTCTCGGCTTGCATGATGTCGTAGATCAATTGTTCGTTTTCACTCAACACCACTTTAACCGTTTTTTCCGGACGCATTTGCGGGAAGAACAATACTTCCTGGATAGATGGATTGTTGGTCAAATACATGATCAAACGGTCCATTCCAATTCCCAAACCGGATGTTGGCGGCATTCCATATTCCAAAGCGCGCAAGAAATCCTGATCGATGAACATGGCCTCGTCGTCACCGCGCTCTTGCAATTTCAACTGCTCCTCAAAACGCTCGCGCTGATCGATCGGATCGTTCAACTCAGAATAAGCATTTGCAACCTCTTTACCACAAACCATCAGTTCGAATCGCTCGGTCAGTTCCGGATTGTCTCGGTGAACTTTACACAAAGGCGACATCTCTTTCGGATAATCGGTAATGAATGTTGGTTGGATGTAGTTGCCTTCGCATTTCTCTCCAAAGATCTCATCGATCAATTTACCTTTACCCATTGTTTCATCCACTTCGATTCCCATGCCTTTTGCAGCAGCACGCAATTCGTCTTCGGATTTGCCATCAATGTCGAAACCGGTGAAATCAATGATCGCTTGGCGCATAGTTACGCGCTTATATGGTGCTTTGAAATCAATCGTGTGATCACCAAACGTACAAGTCGTTGTTCCATTCACCGCGATGGCACAGAATTCCAAAAGACGTTCTGTGAAATCCATCATCCAGTTGTAATCCTTGTATGCAACATAGATCTCCATGGCTGTAAACTCAGGATTGTGGGTGCGATCCATTCCTTCATTGCGGAAGTTCTTAGAAAATTCATACACTCCGTCAAATCCACCTACGATCAAACGCTTCAAATACAACTCATTTGCAATGCGCATGTACAAAGGAATGTCTAATGCATTGTGGTGTGTAATGAACGGACGAGCACTTGCTCCACCTGGGATTGCTTGTAAAACTGGTGTTTCTACTTCCATGTAACCCGCCTCGTTGAAGAACTGACGCATGGCATTGAACAATTTGGTTCGCTTTACGAAAATCTCTTTCACCTGTGGATTTACCACCAAGTCAACGTAACGCTGACGGTAACGCATTTCAGGGTCTGTAAAAGCATCGTGTACTTTTCCTTCTGCATCTGTTTTTGGCAAGGGAAGTGGCTTCAAGGATTTGCTTAGTAACGAGAATTCTTTCACATTCACAGAAACTTCGCCCACTTGCGTCTTGAACAATTCTCCTTTCACACCAATGAAATCACCCAAGTCCAAAAACTTCTTGAAAACATCGTTGTAAAGTGTCTTGTCCTCACCCGGACATAATTCGTCGCGGTTGAAATATACTTGGATGCGTCCTTGAGCATCTTGCAACTCAGCAAAGGATGCTTTACCCATGACGCGTTGGCTCATCATACGTCCGGCCAAACAAACCGTTTTACCTTCTACATAATTCGCCTTCAGGTCGGCAGAAAGATCACTCACCGGGTACAAAGCCGCCGGATAAGGTTCGAATCCTGCAGCTCGCAATTGCTGCAAAGTTTGTCTGCGTTGTACTTCCTGCTCAGATAAATCGTGTATCATCTTATTTTTTATTGCTTTAATTATTCAAATTACCACTGCGGACAGCTGTCGCAGCCGTTTTTAGGACGCAAGTAGAAAATTCCACCTATAGCGGCGAATCCACTCACAAATCCTAATCGTTGTTTTGCATATTGATTGCGGTCGTCTGGTCTGGTACGAACATGCGTTAAATGCACGAATCCGGTACCTGTTTCTAATTGAAAGAAGAAGTGACGGAAGAATTCCATGCGCAAACTTCCATTCAAACCGATGCCGTAACCCGAGATGGATGGTGTTGCGAAAGTGTGCGTACCGGCAAAGTTCAAGTCGTTGTATGTCAACATCGGACCAATTCCAGCGCCTAAATTTCCTGTCAACGCAAACTGTCGGGCACTTCCAGCCTCCCAAATATTGAAAGAGCGCATCAATTCAACACGTAAAAAATTCAAGCCATTCGTGTTTTCATAATGGAAATTATCCGAATTGGTTGTCACCGGTTCATTATTGTAATTCCCTGACCAATTGGCATCAACACCCTGCGCGATGAAGCCATCTAACAAGACCTTGTTATTGTTTTGCATCACATACTTGTAATGGTCGTTTCCAAAACTGATCGCCCACTTGTCTTTGAAATAATAGCCGATTCTTGCATTGAACTGAGGAACTGTGATCGTCGTTGGATTCAAATAAACTTTGGTGTCAAATGGATCCTGACGGTCAACTGCGGAAACGCCTTTCAAGGTGAAGTCGTAATTCGAACCCACAAAACGGATGTCGGATTTTGTATAACCGGAATGGTTGTATCCCCAATAGAAGAACAGGGTACCAGCAGCGGTACTGTTTTTCTTTTTGTGCTTCTTTACTTGTCCAAAAACAGGGAAAAGTAGAAAGATAGCCAGCAGTCCTGTTAGTAAACGATTCATGATCAGACGGATTTGGTCATTTTTAAATAAGCCACTTCTTGTTCTGTCAAATGGCGGTAGAAGCCACGTGGCAAATCCTTTTTCGTTAATCCGGCAAATTGAACGCGGTCTAGTTTCACAACTACGTAACCCAACTTTTCGAACATACGACGTACGATTCGGTTCTTCCCACTATGGATCTCAACGCCAACTTCGCGAGAAGATTTCCCATCTTTCACATATTCTACGTGATCACAGGCAATTCTACCATCTTCCAGATCAATACCTTTTCGTAATTGCTCCAAATGATCCATCGAAACAGGTTTGTCTGTTTCTACGTGATAGATCTTTTTCGCTTCGTAGCGCGGGTGCGTCAACTTTTTCGCAAGATCGCCATCATTGGTAAACAACAACAAGCCTGTTGTGTCGCGGTCAAGACGGCCAACTGGATAAATTCGTTCCTTACATGCCTTGAACACCAAACGCATAACAGTTTTACGCCCCCAAGGATCGTCCATCGTGGTGATGAAGTCTTTTGGTTTGTTCAACAAGACATAGCGTTTTGTTTCCGCATTGATGGTTTCACCATCGTATTGGACTTTGTCTTCTTTTTTGATCTTATACCCCAATTCCGTGACTACTTTTCCGTTCACGGTTACTACACCTGACTGGATCAGTACATCAGCTTCACGACGCGAGCATACGCCAGCATTCGATAAGAATTTGTTCAAGCGCACCTCGTCTTCATTGAATGAAGGAAGCGGATCTCCTTTGCGTACTTTTGGACGGAATGATGGACCTTTGTCCGGAGCGGGTTTGCCGGCAGGCTTTGCTCCCGGTTTGGTTGAAGCTTTGAAAGGTGCCTTTCCTTTTGGAGAACCTGAATTTCCTGTGGTTCTTCCCGGTTTTCTTGTGTTCATCACGAGCAGAATTTTATTGCTACTATCTCAGTAGTGGCGCAAAGATAGGTGTTTTTGCGTTCTTACACACGATTTCGCTGTTTTTTCACGAATTCAACTCGGTAATTTAGAATAGGTTACAAGTTGAAGTGTGAAATGGAACGAACGCATGTGATTCGGTTGTATTTTTGCGAAAAATTCCGAGATGTCGAAAGCACGTGTCCAACAAACATCTATTCAGCAATTTACTTACGAATTGCCGGATGAGCGCATTGCCAAATATCCGGTTGAACCCCGCGATAGTAGTAAGTTATTGGTATTCCGTGATGGTGTCATTCAGGACAAACAGTATACTGAACTTGCTGAGGAGATCCCAAGTGGTTCGTTTCTGGTAATGAATAACACGAAAGTTGTTGAAGCGCGTTTGCTTTTTACCAAATCAACCGGTGGAAAAATCGAGGTCTTTTGCCTGGAACCATCTGAAATGTACGCTGAAATTCAGTCGGCGATGCTTCAGAAGGACCGCGTTCTGTGGAAATGTTTGGTAGGTGGGGCCAAAAAATGGAAAGAACCTATCTTGACGATGTCCTTCCAAGCGGGTAAAGAATCGTTTACGTTATCAGCTTCAATAGCAGAGCGACGTGGGGATCATTACCTGATCGATTTTAGTTGGGATAAACCGCACACCAGTTTTGCGGAAGTGCTTCATTTGGCTGGAGTCATTCCCTTACCGCCTTATTTGAATCGCGAATCCGAAGAGGCGGACGAAACACGTTATCAAACGATCTATGCGCGACATGATGGTTCGGTGGCCGCGCCCACTGCTGGTTTGCATTTTACTGATCGCGTGCTGAACAGTTTGGCAAAAAAAGACATCATCCACGACTTCGTTACTTTACATGTTGGGGCAGGAACGTTTGCACCTGTGAAATCTGAAAAATTAGCCGATCATCCCATGCATGCAGAGTTTATTGATGTCTCACTGATGTTTTTAAATCATTGGTTGGAACGCATGGACGCACCTTTGATCCCCGTTGGAACGACGTCTTTACGTACACTCGAAAGTTTGTATTGGATCGGGGTGAAATGTTTGGAAAAACAACCGCTGAATTGGGAAGATGTTGGCTTAACGCAATGGGAAGCTTACGAATTGCCACAACAAGTTTCGGTTCGGGATGCCATTACTGCTTTGATCCATGAATTGAAAAGTAAAGGGATGGACCGTTTGATCACGAAAACGCAATTGCTGATCGGTCCGGGTTACGCGATCCGAACCGCTGCAGGAATCCTGACAAATTTTCACCAACCTCAATCCACGCTGCTCCTTTTGATCCACGCTTTTGTGGGTGAATCCTGGAAAACTATTTATGAGCACGCTTTGAAGAATGATTACCGTTTCCTCAGTTTTGGCGATGGCTCCTTGCTTTGGAAAAACGCTGAATAAATTCGTTAGAACGTATAATTTAGTTATGTACTGAATGCATCTTCAATGTGTTCTAGCTTCGTGCGAAATTGATTGTGTACGATGGAAATGATATCGAATCGTACTTCTTTGGAGATATCGCGACTTTGAATGTATTCATTGGCGCAAGCGATTATCTGTCGTTGTTTTTTACGGGTAACGGCCATCCAAGGCTCTCCAATTTCTGCCGTTTGTCGGGTTTTCACTTCTACAACAACGATCTTTCCATCTTTTTCCGCAACAATATCGATCTCGTATTTCAAGTAGCGGTAGTTCGTTTGACGGATTGCAAAGCCATTTTGCAGTAAATGTTTTTGCGCGAGGATCTCCCCGTAAATGCCTAATTCTTGGTCTGTCATGTTTGATTGATTTCTATTGAAGATACAAAAAAAGTCCGGCTTAAAAAACCGGACTTCATAGAAATCTACCGTATTATCAGTTCGGATTGAACTGGATGCTCTTGTTTTCAGTGCGAATGATCTGCTGTCCGAACTCGAATTCCAATTCTTTGACAACTTTACCTTTTTTGTCGTAAACGCGCATTTTACCGTGTTTTAAACCGTCCTTGTAATCACAATCCGAGATCACATTTCCGCGGCGGTCCAGTTCGGTCATTTTTCCGTCAAGTTTTCCGTTTTTATAAGTCGTAGTAACACACGGAATCTTTCCTCCCGGGAAGTAGGCATACCATACACCGTCTTTTTCACCGTTCTTGTAATTTCCTTCTTCAATGCGCTTGTAATCTTTTTGCGAGTAGGATGTCCAAAGACCATCTTTTACGCTTTCCATCGATTCCATATCCTTCAATGGACCGTAATCGATCTTCACTTTCTTTTTCACGATCTTGTAGGAACCTACGTCTTTTGGCTTACCGTTCTCGAAATAATCGATCCATTCACCGGTTTTCAAGCCGTCTTTATATTTTCCGGTCAATTTTGGTTTTCCACTTGGATAGTAAGACAACCATTCGCCTTCTAACAAGCCCTTTTTAAAGGTGGTTTTGTTCTTCAATTTCCCGTTTTCCCAGTAATTGAGCCATTCACCTTCTTCTTTCCCATTTTCATAGGAACCTGACATCAACAGGGTACCGTCTTCGTACCACGTTTCCCATTTCCCGTGTTTTTGGTCGTTCGCGAAATTTCCTTTCTTGAAAACTGTCCCGTCTTTGAAGTAATAGGTCCAGGTTCCTGTTTTCAAACCTGTTTTATATTCGGCATGATAAGAAACCTCACCTGTTGGATACCAGTATGTCCATTTACCGTCCTGTTGATCGTTCACAAAAGTTCCTTCCATGTCCTTAGTTCCCTTGTTGGTGTACCAAGTCCAAGTACCGGTTTTCTTGCCTTCGCTGTAGTTTCCTTCAACATTCAAACGGTTTTTATCGTAGTAGTACTTGTAGGGACCGTCCAGTTTGCCAGCCTTGTAATTGGAAACTTTTTCCAAGTCTCCGGTGTAGTACCAATAATTCCAAGTACTGTCTTTTTCTCCTTCCAGGAATTTTCCTTGGATCAAACGAAAGCCATAAATGGAATATTCTTCAAAATCGCCATTTTTTAACCCGTTTTTATAGTTATACCATTCTTTTGGTGCGCCTGTAGTATAAAAAGTGGTTAAAGTTCCGTTTCCATCTTTGATCGTTTGGGTATGCAAGCTGTCTGGTAACCAAAACGCACGCAGATAATTTGAGGAATCAATGATCTCTTCTACTGATTTTTCTTTTCCATCCAAGTAGAAGTAACGCCAAATTCCGACCGGACTTCCCTTAGTGTAATTTCCTTCAACCTGCAGCTTTCCACTTTCGGTCCATTCGCGGTAAACGCTATCCGGAACATCGAATTTAAAGTAGCCTTCCTGACGTATTTTTCCGTTGCTGTAAAAGGCCTTCACCCCTCCGTTCAATTTCCCGCGGTAGTAATTGCGCTCTTCAATGACTACACCCTCTTTGTCGTAATAAATCCACTTTCCGTGTTTGTCGCGCGTTTCTCCGAGGGGATCTTTGTAGTAAGCTCCCATGGATTCCGGATGCTTCTTCTCAAAATCGTAGTAAACCGTTTCCTTTTTGGTAAGATTTTCCTTGCGAATCGTTTGTGCACCAAGATTGAGCGCCACCAATAGAAAACTGAAGATGAAAAGGAATTTCATGAGACAATGTGTTTGAAGCAATAATTGAAAACGAGGACAAAGTTACAGCAATTAGCCGACTTCGTACCACATTTTGGCGCCTTTAAAGATCATGTATAAACCAGCGCAAACAATCACAATTCCAGTTAGTCGGTTCAATCCGATCAACACATTGTTCGTGATAAATGGGCGAAGTTTTTTTGCGCCGATGATCTTCAGGATGTCCAAAGAAAAGAAAGTGATTATGATCACGCCAACGTACATGAGGACGTTTTGACTCATTTCATCCGAATCCGTTTGTTTGATCCCAAATGCGATCACAGTGAACCAGTAGAAAATTACAGCCGGGTTGGCAAAATTCAAAAAGAAACCTTTCAGAGCTAACCAAAAATAATCCTTGCGGTGATTGATGATCTCGGCTTCTTCATCTACTGGATCCTTTGGTTTTTTGATCAAAGTGACAACACCAAATCCGATGAAAACTAAACCACCGAAGAATTGGAACAAATACGACTTATCACCGGAAGTCAAACTCGCAACTTGCGCATAGAAAAAATAGGCAATCGCAATGTAGATGAGGTCAGAGATCAACACTCCAAGATCAAAGGCCAGAGCAGAACGCACTCCCTTTCGAATGCTTGTTTCCAGCAAAATAAAGAACACGGGCCCAATCATGATACTGAGTAGGAAACCGGTAAAGATTGCTTTGGCAATTAAATCAAGCAAGGAATTCTGTTTTTTGGTTCTTTCACAAATATAATGTTTTGACGCTATTTTGGGCTTGGAAATGCAAGAAGACGACCGAATTTCAACAATTTTGTTGGAAAATGGCAAAATCTATAAAAATCAAATCCGGAATAGTCATAAACTCATTTGAAGTCATTACATTTGCACGTCCTGTTGTAATGATTTATTCAGGACCAACAAATTGAGATCGGTATGAAAACGGCCATTGCCAACAAGAAATTAGAAACTATCATTGCGAAAGTTGAAAAAGACGGTGTTCTTTACAACGGAATTGTGGAGGATTTGAAGGAATTGCGCGAACAAGCGCTGAAAGAACAAGATCCTTTGGTAGTAAAAGTGTTGCGTTTGACCTACGAGTATTTGCAAGATCGCGATGCTTTTGATGTACAGGCTCAGTTTGAAGAGGATGAAGAAGGAAATGAATATCCAATCGAGATCGATGATCAAGAGAATTTGTTGTACTTGTTGAATTTGTTGAAGAATGCAGATCACAAGATCAACCGCGAGGAGATCAAAGATTACCGCTCGTCTTTGAAAATGGAATTGTACTAAGCGAATTAGTTCACAAATATTGGATCCCTGACATTACTTGCTAATCGTCAGGGATTTTTTTTATCCTTAAACTTTCAGAGAAGTAAGAAGTATACGATCGGATTAACTGAAAAAGCGGTATTTGAAAATACAGTAGATCGCACGGAATCCGTCTTTCCATCCAATTTTCTTGCCTTCTTCATAGGTTCTTCCGTAGTAAGAAATTCCCACTTCGTAAATGCGGATGGGTCTCATCTTCGCCAACTTAGCGGTAATCTCCGGCTCGATTCCAAAACGTCGTTCTTTAATAACGATCTTTTTTGCTAGCTCAGAACGGATCAATTTGTAACATGTTTCCATATCCGTAAGGTTCAGATTGGTCATCATGTTTGAAAGGTTTGTCAAGAATTTATTCCCGATCGAGTGCCAGAAGAACAAAATACGGTGTGGGTGGTGACCCATAAAACGACTTCCGTAAACTACGTCTGCATTGTCAACAAAAACAGGCTTTAGCAATAAGTTGTATTCAGCTGGATCATATTCCAGATCGGCGTCTTGAATGATCAAATATTCACCGGTACATTCCTTGATTGCACGTTGAATAGCTGCACCTTTCCCCATATTCACTGGTTGTGAATACAAACGGATGTCCAAGTCCGGATTCGCAGCCATGTATGCCTCCACGCGAGCAACAGTATCATCCTTGGAACAGTCGTTTACGATAACGATCTCTTTTTCAATCTTGTTATCCAGCACCACCGCCTTTACTTTGTCTAGTATCAGGTGAATGGTTGCTCCTTCATTGTATGCAGGAATGAGTATCGATAGTTTTTGAATCATAGTTTCTATTGCAGTACGGTAATCAACGCAAATTCTCGTTGTTTATTGGCAGCAAATATAGGGTTTTTAAAGTTGTTGAATTCCGAAGTCCCTGTATTGTTGCCATTTTACCACTCCGATCGTCATGTGATATTCCCCTTTATTGGGATTGTGGAGGTATAATTTTCCGCTTGTTTTCCCGATTACGAATGGCAACTTGATCACGTGATCACCTGTTGTAAGAGCTTGTGAAACATAATGTCCCTTTCCATCATCAAAGACGAGATATAGATCTGCTCGGGTTGTCAGACTGTAATTTACCTCCAATTCTTGCTTGGGGCCTAAAAATGCAGGGATGACGAAGCTAGTATCAATTTCATAAAACTCTTTTTTGCTGTGAATTTTACGAGACAATTGTACAGCTTGTTCAATGCGCTGAGGTTTTTTAAATGATTCCAGTTTCTTTGGGTCAACTACCTGATAGATAATAACAGATTTGCTTTCACCAGTAAGTTCCAGGTTATAATCCTTGGAAAAGAAGTGTTTCACAGGAACCAAATGGGGGTATTTCTGTAATTCTTCAAAGGACAAGCCCTGCTCGGTTGCGCCAAATTTCGAATCTCGAAATAGAATATCGCCTGGCTTGAACACTTGCTTCACGTCGTCTTCCAAATGGATAAAACGCTGTTCGTAGTATCGATGGCGATCCTTTGTGCCAATTCCATTGAAATAGGCAACCATGGGGTGCATGTAGTAAACTTTTCCATGGATGGGAGCGTGATTGATGTAGTTCACGGCTCTACGGATCATCTCGTGGTAATTGTTTTCTCGGGTTGGCACCTCCAATTCCGGTAGTTCTTTATACATACCGGCCAGACCCAATAAACTGAATAGACTCAGACCAACGAAGTGGATTTCGCGCAAAACGCAGGCGATCCCTATGAAGCAGAGCGCTAAAAATGCCGGCAGTCCTTGCAGTGCAATCCGTGTTAGACCCATTGATCCACGCAATCCATTTGCCCAGAAATAGCTGTGTATGACGATAATACCCAGAAATATCCCGGTGAAGAAAAGGATGATCAAGGTGCGCTGTTTTTTATCGTGTTGTCGCCAAACAAGCATTCCAAATACCGAAAGTGGCAGTAATAAAAGCGGCAAGATCCCGAAGTAAGCATCGTAATGCACGAGGTATTGTGTGCAGGAACCCGAACCATACGGACTGAGCTCAGGATACGGGTCGTTCTCGAAGTACCAAAATGGTTGTCCCAGTAACAAATAGCCCGCAATCACACTTGTAATAGGTCCAACAGACAGCCAAATGAGCACCTTCCATTGCTTCACAAGTAACAACATCGCTCCGGCGGCTGCCAGAACCATCATCCCCTCGCTTCTTGCAAAAGGTGTGAAAGAGGCTACCAATGCGAACACCCACCATTTTTTGCGGATGGCGGTATAAAGCATGATCGTCAATAACAAGCCGAAAAAAGGTTCAGTGAGCCCGCTGACTAAGGAGTAGGTATAATCCGGAATGGAAATGAAGATCCAAGGAATGAAGAGCATCCAAATTACCGGACCTTTTTCGCGCTGTATCAAACGAAAGATCAGGGAAATAGTGATCAGAAACACCAGCACATTGAAGGATGCGAATGCCTGAAAACCGAAGTGTGCGAAGAACGAACTAAATAAGGTAAAAAATGGTTTCCCCCAATGATCTAGGAATAAGTGGTGATCCACCCAAGCTGCTTTGGCAATGGAAAAATGTTGCAAGCCATCGCCGTCATCCTTTGGAACTTCATTCATGGCGATGATTAACAACAGGTAAACACAAGCTGCTGCTAAACTCAACCAGGGAAGTGTGGAAAGGACTTTTTTACGCATAAATAAAAATGTCCGCACTTACATGCGGACACGAATTAAATGTTCATTTCAGGAACGAAATCCGGCACTACTAGATCTCCTTCTGTTTTGGATACGATCTCTTCAACGGAAACACCCGGTGCACGCTCGATCAAATGGAATTTGTTGTCCTTGATCTCAAGCACGGCAAGATCGGTAACTACTTTTTTCACGCAACCTACACCTGTAAGTGGCAAAGTACATTGCTTTAAGATCTTCGATTCTCCAGCTTTGTTCGCATGAAGCATGGCAACGATGATGTTTTGAGCAGACGCAACAAGGTCCATTGCCCCACCCATTCCTTTCACCATTTTTCCGGGAATTTTCCAGTTAGCGATGTCTCCATTCTGTGCCACTTCCATCGCTCCAAGTACTGTCAATTGAACGTGCTGACCGCGGATCATTGCAAAAGAAGTTGCAGAATCAAAAATAGAAGCGCCCGGACGCAAGGTAACGGTTTGTTTTCCGGCATTGATCAAGTCGGCATCCTCTTCACCCTCAAAAGGGAAAGGTCCCATACCCAAAATCCCGTTTTCTGATTGAAATTCTACTTCAATTCCCTCAGGAATGTAATTCGCAACCAACGTTGGAATTCCAATTCCTAAATTCACATACCATCCATCTTGTAATTCCTGTGCAATGCGCTTTGCAATACCGTTTTTATCCAATGCCATAGTTCTAATTTAATGCATTTATTCGTACGCGACCGTTCTGAACGCGAATTGTTCTTTTTTCCGGGTTCCAAAGATACACTTTGAGTACCTTATCACCATCGTTTAAATTATTTTCTGCTAGCGGAAAATGCAGCTTGTAGCTCTCAGCATTCTCACCCACATACCAACGCACATTTTGATAATGGAAACGAGTTGGTTTGCCATGTGCATCTTCAGTGGTGCAGACTATATTCAGCGTATTCATGTTTCTTGGAGAAAACAATCGTGCATCTATATCGATAGCGATCATGCGGTTTTTCCAGTTTCCGTGTACGCTATCTTGAAGCAACAATATGAATTCATCTGTTCCGCTATATGCCTGCGTTGTTTTTTCAAACAGGAAGGTTTTCGTCAATGCTTTTGTACGTTTCAGGGCAATATAAGTGCTGGCCGGGTCTTTGGCAAAAACTTCATAACCCGCATAGTCTTTGCTGTTTTGCAAAATAGTGTTCTTGGAAAGAATGATGTTGAATTGCGGTGAGAAACCGCGCATAGGTTGACCTATGTGATGGGTACCCTCATTGCGTTCGTGTAGTGCCCAGGTTAATTGCATGATCGGATAAACAGCTACGGCATCATTCGGATCCAATTTCGCTTTCACTTGCTGATAGAAATCAGTAGTCATACGGTCATCGGGCGAAAAAACCGAGGTGTTTAAATTGGTTTTCATCAAAAAGGTGATCGGAAAGAACAAAAACACATAAGCTCCGAACTTACTGAATGAAAAATGACTCAGTACGAATCCGAATGCAAGCAAACAAAGAGGTACTAAATACATTGCAGCACGATCTTCCGGGTAATTTACGTGCATTACCTTGGCTAAGAATAGGATGGCGGCCAAATTCCCGACTATCAGAAAGCCCCACTGAATTAATGGATTTTTAACCCATTCCTTGAAGGCAAGTTTACGCATGATCCGCCAAGATCCTACAAGCGCTAGTAAACCCAAACCAAGGTAAACATAACGCAACCAATCTGCATCGAAAAAGAGCACGAAGCGCGAAAGTGTTTTTCCTGTGACCCACCACAACCCGTCCAAACTACCGTAGTACAAGGCGCCTGCTTCCTTCAGATCAAAACTGTAATTGATGAATGGAACGAGTGATAGGAGGAAAAGGATGAAGAATAAAAATTGTAGGGCCACTTGGCGCTTCGTCAGTCGTTTCCAGGAAACAAGCCAGGAGATTCCAGCGAATCCGGCAATCAAAATGCTGCTGATGAGGTAGGTGAAATTGGCAAATACACTCAACCAAAGCAATCCGATCATAATTGCCAGATGGATCGTTTTATGACCTTTTGTATAGCGCCATAGAAAAACCAAAGCTGCTAAAAAGAAGGATATCGCTAGGGCATATCCGCGTGTATAGCTAAAGTAATCTGTGATCCAGGGAATGCTGACCAAGGAGATAAATACCAGAAAGCCCGTGTTGAACTGCGGAAATGTCAGCGTGAGTTTACGTGCCGCCCAAAAGTAAAGACAGAAAGCCAAAACGGATGGCAAGCGAAATAAAAAGAAATGAGTTCCGAATGTCAGGTATATACCTCTTCCTAAATAACTGTTCAGTAAGTGGTTGTTGGCATCGGGAAGTGTAAATTGATCCCAAATGTGACCTGTTTCGATGAAATGAAAAAAGGTAGCGACTTCATCGTGCATCGGAGCTACATACCAAGCTCTTAAAAGCAAATATACCAGCATACCTAGGAACACCGTTCCCGAGATACCGGTATATAAACTTGCTGGTTGCTTCATAGAGCAATCTTATGCTTTTTGACGAACAGTGCGTTGTTCGATGCGTTTTTCAAATTTTTCTCCCTTGAAAATTCGCTGCACGAAAATGCCAGGAGTATGTATAAAGTTAGGATCCAATTCCCCTGCAGGAACCAATTCTTCAACTTCTGCAATTGTGATCTTTCCGGCCATAGCCATCATCGGATTGAAGTTACGAGCTGTTGCTTTGAATACCAGGTTTCCTTCTGTATCGCCTTTCCAAGCTTTAACGATCGCGAAATCTGCGGTCAATGCTGTTTCTAAAATATGCGGTTTCCCGTTGAATACACGTACTTCTTTCCCCTCTGCCACTTCAGTTCCGTAACCGGCTGGAGTGAAGAAAGCAGGTATTCCGGCGCCACCTGCGCGACAACGCTCTGCCAAGGAACCTTGTGGGATCAGATCCACTTCCAATTCTCCGGAAAGCATTTGACGCTCAAATTCGTCGTTTTCACCTACGTAGGATGAGATCATTTTTCGGATCTGTCTGTTTTGAAGCAATAGTCCCAAGCCAAAATCATCCACACCTGCATTGTTCGAAATACAAGTTAGGTCTTTCACGCCCATTTTAACCAATTGTGCGATCGAATTTTCTGGAATACCACACAATCCGAATCCACCCAACATCAGGGTCATTCCATCTTCTACCCCTTGCAAGGCTGTTTCTACGTCTTTTACAACTTTATTCATCCGTCAATAGATATTGTTTGTGCATCTGCCGCTGTACTGTCGGCTTCTTCAATAATTATTTCTTCTCCGGTCAGATTGAACGAATCTTCATCAAAGCCATCCGGTTTTTCAAAGTCTGTAGTGGAAATGGCAATCTTCGGGTCTTTGTATACGCTGTTCATGTAATACCCGTAGATCGGTAAGGCGGTTCGTGCTCCCTGACCCATGGCCGTTGTTCTGAATCGCACGCCGCGATCTTCTGCACCAACCCAAACTCCGGTAGCCAGATCCGGTGTCAATCCGATGAACCAACCATCCGAGTTATTCTGAGTTGTTCCCGTTTTACCTGCAGTTGGATAAGTGATTCCGCCGTAACCCGCTGCGTAACGCAAACTTCCTGCAGTTCCTGCTTCAACTACCCCTTTCATCATTTTCAAAACGGAATAGGCTACTTGCTCATTCATTACTTCTTTCGTGTAACTTTTCGCACTGTAGATCACATTTCCGGCGCGGTCTTCTATGCGCAAAATAGCAGTAGGACGGTTGTAAATTCCTTTGTTTACGAAAGTGGCTTGAGCACCAACGAGTTCGTGTAACGACAAGTCCATGGAACCCAAACACATGGCAGGAACTACGTCGCGATCATTTAGTTCAATGTCCATGTCTCGCATCAGTTTTGCAACCGTTTTTGGTCCTGCTAAGGCACCCATTTGTTTCATGACATATACCGCCACGTTGTTCTGAGACAACCACAATCCTTTCTTAATGGAAATAGTTCCACCACCACCAGAACCGTCTGAATTTCTAGGACACCACTGTCCGTCCGGATTCCCGGCAGGATCGAATAAGTCTACACAATACTGGATGTTTGGGATCACCATTCCGGGCTTCACCACATTCATGGTAATTCCCGCGGCGTAAACGAATGGCTTGATCGTAGATCCTACCTGACGTTTCCCTTGTCGAACGTGATCGTATGCAAAATGGTCGATATTCGCTCCTCCTACCCACGCTTTCACAAATCCGGTACTTGGTTCGATCGAGATCAATCCCGCTTGCAAGAACGACTTGTAGTAACGCATGGAATCGTTAGGTGTCATGGTAGTGTCCACTTCACCATCCCAAGAGAAAACACGCATTTCTGTAGGTGTATCGAAGGCTTTTTTGATTTCGCTTTCTGAAAATCCTTGAGCCTGCATGTTCAAATAGCGGTCAGAACGACGCATGGATGAAGTCATGATATCATTTACCTCTTTATCCGAAAGTGAACTGCTGAATGGCCAGTTTTTCAAACCTTTGTTATTGCGATCAAAAGACGGCTGTAAGGTTTCTTTCAAGTGTTTTTCCAAAGCCTCTTCGGCATAGGTCTGCATGTCGGCATTGATCGTAGTGTAGATCTTCAAACCATCGCTGTAGATATCCCAAGGCAAACCATCCTGACGCTTGTATTTCAAGCTTCCATCCGGATTCTTTTCACTCAACAATTTAGAGATCTCACCGCGCAACTGCTCGCGGAAATACGGTGCAGTTCCGGTTTTGTGATCTACCTCCTGGTAGTTTGTTACCAAAGGCTTTTTGATCAATTTCTCGTATTCTTCACGGGTCAATTTTTGACGAAGTGCTTCGTTTCCGCCTTCAGAATTGATCAACCATTGGTGCAAAACGGTATTTCGGCGTTCCACTGCTCGCAAACTGTCGGCAGCACGTGCTTCAGCTACTTCTGCGTTGGTAATGCTTTCCGGAGAAACCCCTTTTTTATCAGCTAAACGCTGGCGGTAATTGCGCACTTTGAAGGTATAAGGATTGTACAGATCCGGGTTCTTACACATACCAACAAGCATGGCCGCTTCCTCTTTCAGGAGTTGACTAGGCTTTTTATTAAAATATACCTTCGATGCATTCGAAATCCCAACCGCATTGTACAAGAAATCGAATTGATTCAGGTACATGGTGATGATCTCTTCTTTCGTGAATCGTTTCTCCAAACGGGTAGCGATGATGTTTTCCTGCGCTTTTTCATTCAAACGTTGCCACATACGGCCAATTCTTCCGGATGGAGCTTCATCAACCGGTAAACCGTTTGCGCGTGCCAATTCTTCACGATCGCGTTTCTGCAAAGTAAATAGTTGTTTAGCTAACTGCTGCGTAATGGTTGACGCCCCTCCGGCTCCACCAACATTGACGATAGCACGACCGATCGCTTTAAAGTCAACTCCTGAATGCTTTTCAAAACGCTCATCTTCCGTAGCGATCAACGCATCAGTTACATTTGGACTGATATGGCGGTATTCAACACTTGTACGGTTGATCTTCCAGTAACGACCCAATTCCGTTTCACCATCATCAGCAATGATAACTGATGCCAACAATTCCGGTGGGTTATCCAACATAGCAACTGGTGGTAGGTCATCTTCCGATTGAAACAGGATCAAGCCTGCAATGAAATAAATAGGGAAGGTAGCAATCAACCAATAAATAATGGTAGCCCGCTTATGTTCTTTCTCAGAAAATACGGGTTTTCGTCCATTCAGTTCTTTTGCCATATATCCAAAATGAGGATTAAAAATAATCAAATACTATTCGAAGAACAAATATCGCTATTTCGAGGGCATGCGCTGCGGTGTTTTGCGCTAGTTTCTAACAAAAAAATGCTAAAAACGGAGACCGAGGCCTCCGTTCAATTAACTGTTGGGTCAAATGCTGTTCAAAAGAACACATTCAAGCCTTATTTCTTCTTGTTATGCTCTTTGATAAAGTTCTCGATCGCTGCGGTCATGCTCGGAGCATTTGGTTGCGGAGCGTGAACATCCAGGCGCAAATTGTTTTTCACAACCGCATTTGCAGTGGTTGGACCAAAAGCAGCAATAACTGTCTTGTTTTGCTTGAAATCCGGGAAGTTCTTAAATAATGATTCAATTCCACCTGGCGAGAAGAATACGAGCATGTCGTAATATACGTCCTCCAGATCACTCAAGTCAGATGCCACCGTACGGTAAAGCATTGCTTTGGTGAAAGGAATTTTAGCTGCTTCCAAGGTTTCCGGAATCTTATCGCGCAAGATATCTGTACAGGGCAATAAGAATTTTTCAGTTTTGTGTTTTTTCAACGGATCGATCAGATCTTCAATCGTTTGCTTACCGAAAAAGATCTTGCGTTTGCGGTAAGGTACATATTTCTGTAAGTAAAGCGCTACCGTCTCAGAAATACAGAAGTACTTCATCGTGTCAGGAACCTCGAAACGGATCTCCTGTGCAATTCTAAAAAAATGATCTACTGCTGTTTTTGACGTTAAAATGATAGCAGTGTGCTCCGGAATATTCACCTTTTGCGTACGAAACTCTTGCGCAGAAATACCTTCAACGTGAATGAACGGACGAAAATCGATCTTAAGCTTGTACTTTTCAGCTAGATCATAGTAAGGCGATTTTTCACCCTCCGGTTTCGGTTGTGAAACCAAAATAGTCTTGATACTCAAGGTTTTAGTAGTTTTATGCGTTCAACAATTTAACCTAGCCAAATTTGAACCTCTTCCTTATACAACATCTTGGATATGACCAGTAAGGGCAAGATTTCAAGGGTCCAAAAGTACAAAATTAAATAATACCAACTAATGCCAAATTGAAGGCCCAGTAAAAACCCGCGCAGGAAACGCACTAACAAAAAAGCCAGATAGGTAATCAGCAGGATGAATTGCGACTGTCCAACCCATTGCGGCTGAAAATAACTGAAGAAGAATTCCAATAAGAGCAAAATACCCACCAGCTGAAAAGTGTTCAGGGTGTAATAATTGATCTCCCGTGCCAATTCTTGAGAACCCGTGATCCATCCGGTTATGCGCGCCAGAAAGAGCTGGTACATTAAATAGATCGTGGGTGCCGACAATGGAATCAGTGTGTGCAACCAATTTTGAATGGGCGCACGATTGAAATAATACCAATAAATAGCGCCGGACGTGATCAGTGCAAATTGAACGATCAAAAGCCAGGTGCTTCCGAAACTCACGCGCCTTCCATCTTTCTGTTGTTCTTCCAGTGTGCGGAAGAATAAGGTGTTCTGACCCAACACGGCAAAAAGTTCACGTTGACGCAATCGGGCTAGTGAAACAAAAACAATACAGGAGATCAGTAAAACAAGGACCAATGGCGAATGCAGCGAACTGCGCGGAATTAACTCCAACGACGTGTCTGCCGGTGTATTACCAATTGTAAATGCCATGAACAATGTATGCGATCCCATGTTATAGTTTGCAAAGGTAATTGATTCAAAGAATCCTGTTGCGTTTTTTGTTGAATCATCCTTTTGATTACTTTTGCGACGTTAAATTATAAACAACAGATAATGAAGACTGATTTGTATAACCACCCGGACTACCTTTTGATGGACGAATTGCTTACAGATGAGCAAAAGTTGGTGCGTGAAACTGCACGAGCTTGGGTGAAGAAAGAAGTATCTCCGATCATTGATGATGCTTACGAAAAAGCGGAATTCCCAATGCACTTATTGAAAGGTTTGGGTGAGATCGGTGCTTTCGGTCCATACATTCCGGAAGAATATGGAGGTCCAGGTTTGGATCAGATCTCTTACGGGTTGATCATGCAAGAGTTGGAGCGTTGTGATTCAGGATTGCGTTCAACAGCTTCAGTTCAGTCTTCTTTGGTGATGTATCCAATTTGGAAATACGGATCAGAAGAACAAAAACAAAAATACTTGCCGAAATTGGCAACCGGTGAAATGATGGGTTGTTTTGGGTTGACTGAGCCGGATCACGGTTCTAACCCGGGTGGAATGATCACGAATTTCAAAGATATGGGTGACCACTACTTGCTAAATGGAGCAAAAATGTGGATCTCGAACGCTCCTTTTGCAGATATCGCTGTAGTTTGGGCTAAAAACGAGGAAGGCCGTATCTGGGGATTGGTTGTTGAGCGTGGAATGGAAGGTTTCTCAACTCCTGAAATGCACGGTAAATTGTCATTGCGCGCTTCTTCTACAGGAGAGTTGATCTTTGACAACGTGAAAGTTCCGAAAGAGAACTTGTTGCCAGGTCGTTCCGGTTTGGGAGCTCCACTAAGCTGTTTGGATTCTGCACGTTTCGGTATCGCATGGGGTGCTTTGGGTGCTGCTATGGATTGTTACGATCAAGCTTTGCGTTATTCGAAAGAACGTACGCAGTTCAACGTTCCAATTGGTGCATTCCAGTTGATCCAAAAGAAATTAGCTGAAATGATCACGGAGATCACGAAAGCACAATTCATGACATTGCGCGTTGGACAATTGCGTAATGAAGGTCGCGCTACATCTGCAATGATCTCGATGATCAAGCGTAATAACGTGGAGATCGCTTTGGATATCGCTCGTGAGGCTCGTCAGATTCACGGAGGTATGGGTATTACAAGCGAATACTCGATGATGCGTCACATGGCAAACTTGGAGTCTGTTGTTACTTACGAAGGAACACACGACATTCACTTGTTGATCACAGGGATGGATGTTACTGGTATTCCAGCTTTCACCCGCGAGATGCCGTAATTCATCAAATTTTGATATTTTCAAGCCGGATACATCTGTATTCGGCTTTTTTATTTCTAGATTATGAGTGAAGAAGTTATAGACAATACCAATTTAGGGACTGCACCACTGCAAGACAGACCACTTACCGGAGGAGTTCTAGCCACAGGAATCCTGTAAATTCTTTTGTGCGGATTGAGTGTGATTGTATGGATTGTAAATGCTGTGGGATAAGAAGACTTTTTCGCAGGTCAACTTCTAAATCAATTCCAATGTAATACTGTACCCGCTTTCAAGGCTTCCGCATACGTGTCGCGAAGCTTTGAAAGTTTTTTACGCGCCTCCGGATCACCATTATTGGCTTTCTCTTTGATCTTGTAATACAGATCCATGGAATGACCGAAAACATCTTGCTCCAAACGCTCCTTCAATTCCGTGATGCGCGCTGTAACGCCAATCAGGAAATGTTCGATCTCGCCCAGTTCGGTAAGCTCTTTTTCGTTCAGGCTTTCTTGCTTCAGCAATAGGGAGTAACGGGGCAACACGACTTCCAGTAAACCGGAGAAACGCTCCAGTTCACGCTGTATGGCCGCTTGTTGTTCTTTAAATCCCATGCTTGAAATATAGGTCTTTTTTTTAAAGTTCCAAGGTTCGAATATACTTTTAACATTTATAAGGACTGCTTTGTTCCCATCCAATTCTTGTACCTTTGCACCATGTCAGGAATTTACCTCCATATTCCCTTTTGCGCTAAAAAATGCAGTTACTGCGATTTTCATTTTTCTACCACTTTTGAGGCGTACCGAAATGAGATGATCGACTGTTTGGTGGAAGAGATCAACTTGCGAGCACCGCTCTGGTCAGCTCGTAAAATGGATACGATCTACTTTGGGGGTGGAACGCCCTCCTTGCTTAAGCCACATGAATTGAAGCGTATTTTCGATACAATCGCGGGGCATTTCGATGTTTCTGAAGTTTCGGAAATTACGCTGGAAGCAAATCCGGATGATTGTTCTGAAGAAAACATAGCTGCTTGGAAGGAATTGGGTGTAAACCGACTGAGCATTGGGATACAGTCTACTACGCCCACACAGCTCGCATGGATGAACCGCACGCACAACGCCGAAGAAGGTTTGCAAGCCGTGAAACGCGCGATCGTCTTGGGAATTGACCAAATCTCGGTGGACTTGATCTACGGCTTGCCGGACCTTTCCGTTGCGGATTGGGAAGCACAATTGCGCGAGATCACCGCACTTCCGATCCAACACATTTCCGCTTATTGTTTGACTGTTGAAGAGCGCACACCACTTGCTGCTTGGGTGAAAAAAGGTGTTATCCATCCCGTAGATGCCGACATGCAATCCCTGCACTTTGAACGCATGGTGGCGGTTCTCAAAACTGCCGGATTTGAACAATACGAGATCTCAAATTTCGCTCGCGAGGAAGCTTACGCAAAACACAATTCGTCTTATTGGCTGGGGAGAAAGTATCTGGCAATCGGGCCATCGGCACATGGTTTTGACGGAAAAGACCGCTACTGGAATGTGGCGAATAACCAACAATACATGCGCGCTTTGAAAAACAAGCAGCTAGACCAGGAAGTAGAGGTACTCACCAATTTTGACCGATTCAACGAACGTATCATGGTGGGTCTGCGTACCAAGTGGGGTGTGAAAATGCACGAATTGTTGGAATTGTGTTCACCTGCTCCGGAATGGTACCAACAGGTAGAATCGTACAAGACTTCTGGAAAACTGGTGGAAGAGAACGGTACTTTGTTGTTGACAGAATCCGGAAGATTACTTGCAGATGCGATTGCATCGGAGTTGTTTTTGTTAGCAGATTGATTATCCTTCTATCTCTACAAATTCCCGAAACTTGGCGTGTTGCTTAGCCAGATCCCATTTCGAGTAACTAGCAATTTTTTTCACCACATCCGAGCGACGTGATATGGCATACGTCAATACTTCTCCAAACTTGGCAGGGGTATAAAAAAATCCTGATTCACTCAAATCGTTCTCACTGCGATATGCTTCGTGAATAAGCAAAGGGATCCGGTAAGCATAGGCTAGGGTAAAGGCGCCTGAGATCTGGTAGTGAATGTATTCCTCCGAACTCGGTGTGTTTGGATGAATGAGCGGAAGCAAAAAGTCAGTTTGTTTGAGAACCGCATCAAATGTAGCTTGATCCACGAATTCCGGAAATAAGGTCACACGATCACGCAAGCCCCAGCTTTCCAGTTCATCCACAAAAACTTTTACGTCTTCGCGCTTCATATCCGATTTGCCTAGAAAAACAAAATGCACTTCAGCCGGACTGCCCGAACACATCTCAATAAAGCTTTTCAGGTCCTTGCGTCTATTCTCAACTCCCCCCGTCAGTGTAACTAAAATGCCTTTTTTAGCATAATCTTGCTCGAATTTCGGGAAATCGATCGGGTAAAAGCTGCTGACCTCAATACCTGGAACAGGTTTCACTTTTGCCAAGAGATCGTCGCTTAAGACCACGTATTTTTTGATCATGCGGTGAATGACCTTTTGGGTGAAACTGTCCTGGAATTTTCTGAGAGTATGTATCAGTCCGTAACAAACAATGTGTTTGGGCATTAATAAGGCTAAATTCCGAACATGTCCTCCTTGCGCCGTATTGAAAACCACTTTTTCCACCTTTTTATCTTGCAGATAGCGGACGATTCCCTTCATTTTTCGGAGATCAGCAAGCGGTTTACTTACGGTATCTACGAGGAAGATATCCGTAAAGTAAGGAATCAGGTGAGGATTGCGCTCCTTCATCGCGTTGGATGTCACCCAATACAAACGACAATTGCTGTCTGCAAGCGCGCGCACTTGTGTGTACAAGCATTCGTCATGCGAACCGGCGATTTCAACCAAAGCAATGTGTACAGGAGCTGTCATGAAACAAAATTCACCTTTTTCGCGATTAAAACAGCAGAAAAGGGAACCTTTTTTAAAGATAAGGCGTATAGGAAGGCGGAATTACTACCTCTGATATGATGCGAAACATACTTTTGATATTGAGTTTTCTATGTTCGTGGCAGGTAATGGCACAAGCAGATCCGATTATTATTATGATCGATCCGGGACATGGAGGATCCGATCCGGGACATGAAGCCGTGCAAAAAGGTCAGCTTCCTGAAAAGGAATTGAATTTGATCATCGCACAAAAATTCGGGAAGTACTTGAGTGATAAGCTGGAAAACGTGAAAGTGTTGTACACGCGTACTACAGATACTTATTTGACTTTGGATCAGCGCGTAGCTTTGGCAAATTCCAAGCATGCAGACATTTTTATCAGCGTTCATTGCAACGGAAGTGACGACCATAAGGTACACGGAACCGAAACGCACGTACATTCCATGAAATCCGGAGAGGCGGTACAATTGGCGAAAGAGATCGAGAAAGATCTGCGCACGAAGGCGGGAAGAAAATCGCGCGGCGTAAAAGACACCGATGATCGTGCCCATTCTTTGCACGTGTTGAAATTCACGAAAATGACGAGTGTGCTGGTAGAATGTGGTTTCTTGACGAATACCGATGAAGCAGCTTATTTGAATACCGAAAAAGGTCAGGATCTGATCGCTTCCGCTTTGTATCGCGGTGTTAAGAACTATGTCAAGGAGGATAGGACGAGTACTTCATCTCCGAAAACGTCGCCAGCGCCGGCAAAAGAAGAAAAGTCAACGAAGAACGACGAAGCTCAAAAAACGAATACAGGAGCTGCATGGACCATTCAATTAATGAGTTCCAAAGAATGGATGGATACCGAGAAAGGGGTATTTGCGAATGTCACCATTCCGGTAAAACGACAACAAGTAGCGCAAACTGGTTATAAGTATGTCTATTTCGCAGGGTCTTTTAATTCGGTAGACGAAGCGAAAAAGGCTCAGGACCAATTACGCAAGAAAGGATTCACGGACGCAATGGTGGTCCGCAAAAAATAGTTGTTGAAATTATTGTAACTTTGTTAGCATTACCACACTACGAAAAATTACAAACAAAGGCATTGTATGGCTACTGTATTTGAGACACGATTGATTGGGAATATTGGAAAAGACGCTGTTGTCAAACACATGGATCGCGGAGTAATTGCGATCAACTTTCCGGTAGCACATAACAAGAATTGGCGCGACAAACGCACAGGTGAGGCACGTACCAAGACCACTTGGGTGAATTGCACGATTTGGAAGAAGGAAGGTGCGAACATGCGTATTTTGGATTTCTTGAAAAAAGGGGCCTTGGTTGAATTACTAGGTACTCCATTTGCTAAATCATTTTTACAAGAGGACGGTTCAACGCGTTCGGAGATCCGTTTGAATGTTTCCAAAACAAATATCTTACGTCCGGCGAAGTGCGACGATGAAATGATGTACGATGTGATCGACGATAACGAATCTGGTTGTGAAGATGACGGCTGTATGGATACCAGTATTGACGATTTCACAATCTCGGAAGACGAATTTTAGTCCTGATTGTCAATGCACTATCAGCAATCATTTGAAAACAGTGATTTTTTTTTCTGAAAACACTTTTTCTGAATCGATTCTTTTATATATTTGCACCCGTCTAACGACAAAAACATTCCCCCTTAGCTCAGTTGGTTAGAGCATCTGACTGTTAATCAGAGGGTCGCTGGTTCAAGTCCAGCAGGGGGAGCAAAACAGAATGAGAATGAGTGCGAAAGCGTCATTCTCATTTTTGTTTATACTCGCTCTCACTCTGACCAATTCCGGAGATTCTGCATTTCTTGTTCGAGCGAAAGCGTCATTCTCATTTTTGTTTTTTGGCAAATCTCTCTATCCATTTTATC
>JBMLQF010000100.1:0-3412 GCA_049241705.1 Fluviicola sp.
AATCGGGCGTTTTGTCCCATTTTAACAGTTTGCTGCTTCGTTTTGTTTGTAAACTGGTCTTCAAATCTTTAATTTATGTTCATTTATTTTCAATGATTTTTGTTTCACTTAGTATTCTTGCGGATTTTGTGATTAGATAGGAACGGCGATATCTGATTGTTTTGAATTAAACGATAAAGTTAAAAAAAGATGCAAATGTTAAATATATAACGATTTTATTATTTTGGATATAAAAAAAGCCCGAAACCAACATGGAATCGGGCTTATCGATTTATTTTAATTTTATCGTGCTAGCATCACTGGCATCACAAGCATCAAGATATCTTCGTGTTCATTATCAGAACCATTCGGCATGATCAATCCTGCGCGACTTGGTTCGCTCATCGCAATTTTAACTTCAGTAGAATCGATGTTGTTCAACATTTCCATCAAGAAGCGGCTATTGAATGCGATTTCCATATCTGCACCATCGTAATTACATGTCAAACGCTCGTTTGCTTCATTTGCAAAATCCAAATCCTCAGCAGAAATGTTCAATTCGCTTCCTGCCAATTTCAATTTAACTTGGTGCGTAGTTTTATTCGCGAAGATGGATACACGCTTGATAGCGCCCAAGAATTGTAAACGATCAACTACCAAAATATTTGGATTCTCTTTCGGAATTACCGCTTCGTAATTTGGATATTTCCCGTCGATCAAACGACACATCAATACGATGTCGTTGAAGGTGAAGATGGCGTTCGAATCAGAGTATTCAACCAAAACTTCCTCATCACCACGCAAATTTGATTTCAACAAATTCAACGGTTTTTTTGGCAAGATGAAAGCTGAACCACCAGTTGATTGTCCGTCTGTACGACGATAGCGCACCAATTTATGAGCATCCGTAGCAACGAATGTGATGTCTGAAGGACTAAACTGGCAATACATACCGCTCATGACTGGGCGCAGATCATCGTTTCCTGCAGCGAACAATGTTTTAGTGATCGCACGTGAGATGATATCTCCGGAAACACGGATAGAATTACTGTTCTCGATATTTGGAGATTTCGGGAATTCCTCACCGTTAAATCCAACCATTTTTGATTTTCCGTTGTCGTAAGCGATCTCCACACCAAAATTGGCTTTGTCCACTTTAAACGTACACGGTTGATCCGGCAAGTTCTTCAAAACGTCCAAAAGCATTTTTGCTGGAATAGCAACTTTCCCATTCTCGCTTGCTTCAACTTCCATGCTTGTGCGCATTGTTGTTTCAAGGTCAGATGCCGAAATTGTCAATTGTCCTTCTTGAATATCAAATAGGAAATTGTCTAAAATAGGCAAGGTGTTCGAAGTGCTCAATACTCCGCTAATGCTTTGTAAATGACGTAATAAATTGGTACTGGATACTATAAAATTCATCGTCCTTTTTTGTCTTGTTTAGTGAACAAAGATACTTTTTTTTAATCCTTTAAGCGAGGTGCTATCAATAAGTTGTGGACATGTTTTCAACCATTTCAGGGCTTGGAAGCCGCCGGGTAAGTGAAATAGATCTTACCCATTGTTAACGGATTGAAAACGTAGTATTGACATTTTACCAATTTACCATCTGGTAATTCACACCAGAATCGGTTGATGTCGTAATCCACTTCATCTCCAAAATCATCTACTTCTTTTTCTCCAGAATCGGATTTTCTGCGGAACATACGTAGTTTAATGTCCTCTCCTTTAGTAGATTTCACTGCCAAAATACAGAAAGGAGTTGATTTACGAACGCTATCCACCTGACGATCGGATAATTCGAAATTCGGCAATTCAAAATGAACACGACGGTAGTTTAGTAGATAACGAGAGATCATTTGGGGATGTACCTGAACGGGACGGTTATTTTGTGTCACTACATGTGTGTTCCCCTTTTTCTTCAATTCAAAGCTTCTGTCGGGTCTTTGTGTAAAACGCACAGATACTTCTTGAATTTCATTCGGTTCATAGGCGAAAATACGCGTACATTCCCAGCGTCTCGGATCGGCAAAGAAACGTGGAGAGATGATTCCTTTCATGTTCTTAAGCTCGGCAATTACCGGTAGATCACTTTTGCCATATTCCTCCGATTCAACCAACATGTATGTTCCGTAATGATCTGGCGTAGATGAACCAATATACCAGGTTTTGTACCAGTCGCCATTCACGAAAAATTGAACCTTTGTTCCAATGGTGGCCATGCGATTGGTCACATTTTTCACCCCGTTCTCTGGGATGTATCCTTTGAAACGTACATTGTAAGCCGCATCCAGAATACTGTTTACTAATGAAATCTGCACGCATTCACCGGAAGATCTTGTCCAATTTTTTCCGTTACGAACAACTTCTATCTCCAAACCGTTTGGCTCAGTAATGATAATGCGATCTACCGAAGCCGTATCTGTGATTTCAAAATTGAATGCTGCGACCTTGTCGTCTGATTTCCCTTTTTTACTGATCAAACGGTAGGCAAAAAATCCAAGTCCGACCAATAACAGGAACCCAAGTAATAAAAAAATATTTCTTTTCATAAGTTAACTACGTGCGTATCTGCGTTTGCGTAAATAGAAGAGAAGGAAGGCCATCATTAAAACAAGAGCAGATGGTAATGCCATGTTCAGGATCTTGTAATAACTCGATGAAGTTTTAACTTTCTCTTTGTCGATCGGGTGAATGTCAATTTGCTTGGAGCGAATATCCAGCACCGAATTGTCTCCCATCATATAATCGACGATGTTCTGGAAGAATTCTTGGTTTCCGTAGATCAAAGGCTGAATGCGCATTTGTGCCATCACTTCATCGTAACGCAAGTTGTTGAAACTGATCGGACGATATTGCATCTTGCCATATTTACCTGGCATGGAGTCGTAGTAATTCTTCAGGAAAGAACCATTCCCAACCGCAAACACTTTACCTTCAGAAACACTTTTTTCACGGTATTTCGCATCTGGGTTTTTCGCAAAGGCATCGATGATGCGATTCTTGAAGTGGGAGGTGAATTGTCCCTCAACCAATCCTGCCAAACACACTTTGTTTGCCTCGCTTTTAGGGTCCTCTGCCAAAGCCGGTACTTTGCCATAGTTCATCGGCATAGCCAAACTCACCAATGGAGCCATTCCAGTAACATTGGAATTTGTAGAGGTCGTTAAAACGGGAGAAACTAGCCAATTGTCATTAGGGATCAACTGAATCTGTGACGCATAACGTAACATAACAGGTTCAATATTTCTAGAGATTGGATGTCGCGTTGGGCTTGAAGCAACGTAATAGAACCAAGGTAGAAGACTTTCTTTCGCAAATGGTACCGCAATCGGACCACATCGCGTGTCAATGGCATAATTGTCATTCATCTTGATACCGTAGTCAAACAACAACTTATCCAGACCTAAATTGGTACGCGTGGTATGCACGG
>JBMLQF010000101.1:0-4922 GCA_049241705.1 Fluviicola sp.
GGTAAAGTTAAATCCGGACTAATAGTTACGAAAGTTGATCCCAATATTTGTGCATGAGTCGATGTATGGGGAGTGACTCAAACGTTTCGTGATCAACCCATTGCAGATCTTGATCTGAAAAGTGCTCCAGTTTAAGAGTTGAAATACGGTAAAAGCGCGCATGAATACGTTGATGGCTAAGGATGTGCTTGGCGGAGAATGTGACTTCATTGATATCGTTGATCCAGGAAGGTAGTTGGTCTGGGTTTAGGTCAGGTGCCTCCGTCTCAATCACCGGAAATTCGTACAACCCCTCCCACACATCGTTGCTTCCTCTTTTGCGAACGGCAATCTCATCATTAGAAACCAAATGGAAATAGTGTAAATAGCGATTTCTTACTTTTGTTTTAGAGGCTTTAAACGGTCTTTTGGTTGCCAAGCCATATCTTCCACTGGCACAAGTATCCAGAAGTATGCAGTTTTCACAGGGTGGATTATTGGGTGTGCAGTAGATTGCTCCGAATTCCATGATCGCTTGATTGAAAAGCGCAGGCTGATCTTTTGGGATCAGTTCATCGGCAAGTGATTGAAATATTTTTTTGCCTTCTGTGGAGTCGATTGGAGTGTCAATTCCAAAGTAACGCGACAATATACGATACACGTTACCGTCTACTACTGCATGAGGTAGATTAAAAGCAAAAGAAGCGATCGCTGCCGCGGTGTATGGACCAATTCCTTTTAGCGCTAAGATCTCATTGTAGTTGTTGGGGAATTCTCCATGATAGTTTTCTTGGACTATTTTGGCCGTTGAGTGAAGATTTCGAGCGCGCGAATAATAACCCAAACCTTGCCAAAGTTTCAGCACCTGGTCTTCCTCTGCATTGGCTAAATCGGTGATTGTTGGAAACGTTTCAGTGAATCGCAGGTAGTAATTTAGTCCTTGATCTACACGTGTTTGCTGCAAAATGACCTCCGATAGCCAGATGAAATAGGGATTAGTAGTCGATCGCCAAGGAAGGATTCTTGCGTTTTGTCTGTACCAATCGGTGATTTGTAGAACAAAATCAGTCATTTAGGGAAAAATTGATAAAAAGTTAACAGAAAACAAAAATAAACGCTTTTGACTAACTACTTTTGCGACTGAAAATCACATTGTTGAAAATTAATAATCTATAACAAAATGACAAAGGCAGATATCGTTGCTGAGATTGCAGAAGAAACAGGATTGGAAAGAAACGAAGCTCAAAAAGCTGTTGAAGCATTTATGACTTCAATCAAGAGCTCATTGACTAAGGGTCAAAACGTTTACTTGCGTGGTTTTGGTAGCTTCATTGTGAAGGAGAGAGCTGAGAAGACGGGTCGTAACATCTCTAAGAATACAACGATCATCATTCCTGCGCACAATATTCCTGCGTTCAAACCTGCTAAGACTTTCGTTGAAGAGGTGAAGAACAAACAATTGGTGAAATAAATTGCCTCTTTTTAGCATCAAGCGATTGCTAAAAAATTTATTTTAATATCTTTGCACTCCTGTTTGACGCAGGAGTGCTTCTTTTTAGAGGCTTTTAGAAGAGAAAAATAAATTATTAACCATAAATAAATATTGCTATGCCAAGCGGTAAAAAAAGAAAAAGACATAAGATGGCGACGCACAAGCGTAAGAAAAGACTAAGAAAAAATCGTCATAAAAAGAAGAAATAATCTTCTGAATAAGTTTTTAATGAAAAGCTTAGTGAGTTAATGCTTACTAAGTTTTTCTGTTTTAGTCACTTTCTAATTTAACATCGTGAGTTTAGAACTAGTTGTTGATACCCGTCAAGGGGGTGTCTGGCTTGCTCTTTTACGTGATGGTAAATTGGTTGAATTGCATGAAGAGCAAGGGAATACTGACTTTGCAGTTGGTGATATCTATCTTGGAAGGGTCCGAAAGGTCGTTCCGAGTCTGAATGCAGCCTTTGTTGATGTGGGTTATGAAAAAGATGCGTTTTTGCATTATTTGGATTTAGGCCCACAATTCAAGTCGTTGGATAAATTCACCCGAGATACCCTTCACGGGAAACAAAATGTAGCAGATTTGCTGTATTTTAAGCCGGAAAAGGACATTCCAAAAGATGGTAAGATCGCAGACATCGTTTCGTCATCTTCTCCGATTTTAGTACAAGTTGCAAAAGAACCAATATCCAGTAAAGGTCCAAGGCTTTGTGCCGAGTTGACTTTGGCTGGACGATATCTGGTGCTTGTACCATTTTCTGATAAAGTATCGATCTCTCAGAAGATCAAGAGTACAGAAGAGCGAGATCGTTTGCGTAATCTAATGGATGATATCAAGCCAAAGAACTTTGGGGTGATCATCCGTACAGTTGCCGAAAACAAAAAAGTGGAAGCGTTAGATCAGGATTTGCGCAATTTGCTGGAGAAATGGAAATCCATGCATGCAAACCTGAGACAAGCAAATCCACCTCGTCGTGTTTTAGGGGAGATAGATAAAACCTCCTCAATCCTGCGCGATCTATTGAATGCTGATTTCACAAACATTCATGTGAGCGATGAAAAGCTCATGTCAGAGTTGAAAGACTATATCAGTGGAATTGCTCCAGGTCGTGAAAAGATCTTGAAGTTGTATGACGGAAAGCTTAATATTTTTGAGCGTTTCGGCATTCAAAAGCAGATCAAGACCTTGTTTGGTAAAAAAGTACCACTTCCTTCAGGAGGGTACCTGATCGTTGAACATACCGAGGCGATGCACGTTATCGATGTGAACAGCGGAAATCGAAAAGGTGCCGATGGGCAAGAGTCGAATGCTTTAGCTACCAATATCGAAGCAGCTGAGGAAATCGCTCGTATTTTGCAATTGCGAGATATGGGTGGTATTGTGTGCATCGATTTCATCGATATGCATGACAAGGAGAACAATAAGGAACTCTATGAGAAATTGAAAGAGTTCATGCGCTCTGATCGTGCAAAGCACAATATTTTACCTCCATCGAAATTCGGAGTAGTTGAAATCACGCGTCAGCGTGTGCGTCCGGAAACGGATATCAATACTTCAGAAACATGTCCAACATGTAATGGTACTGGTGAAGTTCAAGCATCCATTTTGTTTGCAGAAGAGATAGAGAATAATTTAAATTATTTGCTCTCTGATCGCAAAGAAAAGAAGGTCGTGCTTTTGGTACACCCATATTTAGAAGCTTATTTCAAACAAGGATTCATTTCGAAACAATGGAAATGGTTCTTCAAGTATAAGAAATGGGTGGAAGTACGAGGCGTTACAGCTCACCATTTGCTTGAATACAGCTTTATGGACGGAAATAATAACGAAATTGCTCTCTAATGGGGAGCATTTCGTTTTTAGAGGCAAAGGCAAAGATTGAAGCCTATTGTGCATATCAAGAACGTTGTCATTTTGAGGTGCACAGCAAGTTGCTGCAATGGGGATTGGATGAAGAACAATCCGGCCGTTTGACGGCGCATTTGATCGAATGGAACTTCTTGAATGAAGAGCGGTTCGCTTTGGCATATGTTTCCGGAAAACTGCGCATCAAACATTGGGGACGAAATAAAATCCGACAAGGATTGAAAATGAAGCGCATTCCCGAACTGATCATTCGGAATGCAATCCAAAATATTGACCCTGATGAATATTGGGATGCTTTGAATAAGGAAGCGCTGAAGAAACAGAAGGACCTGTTCAAAGAAAAAGATATTTGGAAACGCAAAGCAAAATTGAGTCGCTACTTGTTATCCAAAGGCTTTGAAATGGACTTGGTAATCGAGGTGATCAAAGAAATTGGAGAGGCCGAAGACTGATTTAATCATGATTTCGATAAATATCGAATTCCCGAATTGTATTATTAACTAATTCTATAATTCGCAATTTTGCGAAGATGCAAAGTTCAAACTTTTCACTTCAAAAAAATAAATTTTCTCAGCCCTAATCAACCGTCCAATATCTACTTCGCGAAATTAGATTCTTTAAATGCCTGAGTCATTTTGTCGTGATCCTTTTTATTGTTACTTGTGATAACCACTGAGAAGTAATAGTCTTCCACCACGCGCGTATACAAATGTTGCTTCGTATATTCCTTGCCTTGTTTGTCAAATAAGCGGATTTCAAAACAATCAAACTTCTTTCCGTCAATTGGGACTATTGATGAACTTGTGTCGACGCTGATGTATTGATCAAAATAGTTTTGGTACATCATTTTGCGCATACCACCGATCAATTTGTAATAATCGTTATCGCCGATCAATTCCATTGTCGACTGAAAATTATTATCGAAGTTCTTTTGAAACGCCAGAAGTCGCTTGATTCCTGAAGTGTTTACTGAGTCTTCGTCATAAACTACTTTGCTGCGTTTATCAGCGGCAATCAAACTACTTTTTTTCGTGATTGTCCATGTGTCCGGAAAGGTCATTGACCAACCCAGCTCTTCACAATTGTAGGTGTTCCCTTTGAAGTTACCGGCATCTACTTCTTTCGAATAGTCTTTCGTTTCAGAACCTGATCCTCCACAGTTCACCAATACAACTGCACTTAAACTCAAAACAACAATAGCTAGGGACTTTTTCATCGGGATTTTATTTTCGATTTACATTACAAATATAATCGAATCGGAATGCGAGCAACCAATTTTCTTCCCGGATCTTCTTAAGGTTTACATTGATTGAGCGTAATGCGCCATTCAGGGATTTATCACGACAAAAGTCAGATTCTCCAGGCGTCTTGTACCGAAATTATCTGTGAATGCGATTTGGGCAATGTAGTATCCAACAGCGATTTCCAGTTCGGTTGAATACAGACTGGCATTTGCCAAATATGACCGTAGCACCAATTGATCATTCAGATCTCGAATCTCGATTTCAATATCTGTGGCATCGAAAGGAAATTGAACATGAAATGGTTCTTCTGTTTTTACCGGATTAGGATAAATTAGTGCATC
>JBMLQF010000102.1:0-4375 GCA_049241705.1 Fluviicola sp.
TTACTTTCGTACAAAAAAAACACACACCCGCAATTTTTTAAATCGTAATGTTTTGTGTTTAAAAAATGGGGGTTTTTTTCTTTTTCTTTAAATAACATCTAAAAACGACCATATAAGTTAGTGGGGTACTCTTCATTCCACAATTGGTGGATCTGAGCTATTTGGTTGTCGTTGAGAGCAGTAGTTCGATGGATGAGCATTTCAGTACAATTAGTTCAAACAATTGGGAATGAATTCACTCGCAATTTTTGCTGAAAGCAAACATAAGGGAATTCCTCCTCCGGGGTGCACACTTCCTCCAACAAAATACAACCCGTCAATTTTTGAAGCGTTCGGATGACGGAAAAATGCTGCCATGCGATCATTGGAACTAGCGCCATATAGTGCGCCCGCAAAACTACTGGTGCGTTGCTCAATTCTTACCGGGTCTAAATAATCCTCTTCTTCGATAAGTGTTTCGATGTCTTCCTGCAAGATGCGCGACAATTTAGCGAGAATGTTTTTACGAATTTCGTGGCGCATTTGCTCCCAATCTTGACCGGAATTCGAAGGAACGTTGACCATCACAAACCAAGCTTCCTTGCCTTCCGGAGCATCACTTTTCACGATCTTCGAAGAGCAGTGAATGTAAACCGTTGGATCTGAGTACACGGTCTTTTTATCGAAAATATGGGCAAACTCTGTTTCGTAATCCTCTGAAAAGAAAATGTTATGTAGATCGATGTTATCAAAGTGCTTTCCGATTCCCCAATAAAAGATCATAGCAGAACTGCTCGGTTCTTGTGCCATGGTTTTTTTTGGAGCCTTGAGCGTGGGTAACATGTTCTTATAAGCCGGTTTCACATCGGAATTGCAGAATACCAGATCAGCTGTTTCGGTAAGTAATTGGCCTGTTTCTGTTTTGAGACGAATGCCTTTTGCCTGTTTGTTAGCGATAAGTATTTCTGCAACCTCTGCATTCAAATGAAAGCGTATTCCGTGTCTTTTTGCCAGATCCACCAACGATTCCGTGATAGCGTGCATGCCTTTCTTCGGAAAGAAGGTCCCAAAGCCATGTTCCAAATGCGGAATGATGTGCAAGATGCCCGGCGCCTTGTACGGATTGGAACCATTGTAGGTAGCGTATCGGTCAAAGATCTGTACCAATTTCGGGTGGTTCAATTTCTTGTGGTTCACGTTGTGCATCGACTCAAACAAATGCAACCACGGCATGGCAGCCACGCAACGTAAAATATCGGTTGAAACGTAATTCTTGAAGCTATGCAGACTTTGCTCTAGAAATACTTTATGGGTCTTTTTGTAAATGTAGGCACTCAACTCCAAATGATCTTGGAGCGGCTTCGTGTCGATGTTTAATACTTCCTCCACGGATTTCAATAAGCGCTCTTGATCTCCGTAAAAGGGCAAAAAAGTACCGTCTTCAAAGAAATAGTGACAAGCTGTGGGGTGCTTTACATAGCTGAAATGATCCGCCGGATGTTCACCAAACAAACCGAATAGTTCTTCCACGTATTGCGGCATGGTAAATAGGGAAGGTCCAGCATCGAAACGATATTCCCCCAATGTAAAAGCCGTCAGCTTTCCACCTGGGTAGGCGTTCTTTTCATAAACTTCCACCTCGTAACCTTTTGCACGCAAGCGCAGTGCGGCGCCTATGCCCGCGATTCCGGATCCTATGATAATAGCTTTTTTGTTCACGACTCAAAGGTATATTATTCGAGAACAAGTGACGGACTTATAAGTTTAATTAATTGAGAATTGAGAATGTAGAATTGAAAAGGAAGAGAAAATGAAGAATTACGAGTTCAGAATTATGAATTAAAATCTATGATCCTGCCTTTACGTTAGAAATGAAAAAGGGAGTTTTAAGTTTTATTTCGCGTGCTTTCTTATTTATACACAAAGTAAATGAGTGAAGAAGAAAAGGAGGCTCTGCATTCTTCCTTCCTCTGCGTTAAAATAAGTTCAACTAGATCAAAAGATCAAAAGATCAAACGCTCTCCTGTCTGTTCGAGCCTGCCTGGCTGCGCAGTCAGACGGGTGCCGCAATAGCGGGGTATCGAGAACAAGGGAGGACGGAAAGTTCAAGGGTTCAAAAAGTTCACATCGAACAAGAAAAAGTAGTTTCTTCGTAGAAACGAAGCGATTATGGCAAAAGCGATCGGAATAGGAGGTGTGTTCATCAAATATCAGGACCCTGATAAGATAAAACGTTGGTTCGAGGAGGTACTCGGTTTACAAGCGAATGATTACGGTGTGCTTTTCGGATTCAACAACGGTCATTCTGAAAAAGGATACTTGCAGTTGGGAACATTCCTAGCTTCAACGGACTATTTTGGTTCGGATAAACAACAAGTGATGCTCAATTTTCGGGTGGATGACCTCGAATCTTTGAAAGTGGCATTGGAAACAAAAGGTGTAACCGTGTGCAACGAGATCGAATCTTATGAGTACGGTAAATTCTTACATATACTAGACCCAGAAGGGAATCGCGTTGAATTGTGGGAGCCAGTAGATCGCTCATTTGATCACGAAAAAGTGGTCGATATGAAATAAATACATAAAATTCTTAGGTATTTATTTGCATACCTAAAATACTTATGTATATTTGTCCTATGTATTCATCAGAATTAATAAAAGGAACGCTGAAAACGATCGTGCTGAATCTTCTAAAAGAGCAGGGGAGAATGTACGGTTATGAAATTACACAGCGTGTGAAGGAATTGACTGCTGAGAAGATCCAAATAACGGAAGGGGCGCTCTACCCAACCTTGCATGCATTGGAAGCTCAGGGAGATCTGCAAACCGAACAAGAATTCATCGGGAAGCGGGTCCGTAAGTACTACTCGTTAACCCAACAAGGGCAGTCGACGGCTCAGGAAAAAGTGAACGAGTTAACCGATTTTATGAACACCTTACGATTCTTGTTGAACACCGCGCCTGCAACCGGGAATGTATAAAGTAACCGACGAGCAAGTTGATTTCATTGCCGATGAAATTCGCAAACGCGGGATTACCTTGGATGATCTCCTATGGAATCTCGTAGATCACGTTTGTTGTATCATCGAGCAGGAAATGTCGGAAGCGGACGACTTTCACCGGTTCCTGCAAGCGCTTTGGCCTCGTTTTTTCAAAGACAACTTGCGTGAAATTCAGGAGGAGGCTGAATTATTGATCACCTTCAAACATTTTTACGCCATGAAACGAACATTGAGTATCGCCGGGATCACTTCGGCCATTTTTACCCTAACGGGTTCTATATTGAAGATCGCACATTTACCGGGAGCCGGAATTGCGATCGTACTGGGAGTAGCCATTTTTGCCTTACTCTTTTTACCCTTGATGATCATTCTGAAGTTTCGGGATGAAACCACAAAAAGCGATCGATTGGTGTTTGCTTTGGGCTTCCTGCTTGGTATTGCTGCTTCACTCGGATTTCTCTTCAAGATCATGCACTGGCCTTTCGCCAATGTGTTGATGCTAACCGGGATTGTAGGTTTTACTTTTGCCTATGTGCCCTTGTATTTGATCACGCGTATTCGCCGACCAGAACTGCGGTTCAACACAATGGTGAATGCGGTGTTGATGTTCTCTGCCGGAGGATTGCTGTTTGCGATGTTCAATTTACACCGCAGTACCAAGATGAACGTGGCTTTGGATCAATCTTCGGTGCTTTTGCTGCGACTTTCGGAAGAAAAGCCGATCGTTTGGGACAAGCCTGCAGATAGCACAAGCTTCCAAGAACTGACAACGGAGATCGACCTGCTGAGAACGAAAGTTCAGGAACTGGAAGATCTGGGTTTTGAATTGGCAGGAGTAGATCCGGGGACCACTGAAGCTTCACGCGAGCAGGCGATGCAAACCTTTCCGCTGGATTCACATATCGGATTGTTCGCCACGCCGAAACTCTACAACGATTGGAAACAATTGGTGGCTTCGGTGAACCGTACCGAACAAAAATTGCAAAAACTGGCTGCAGGCTATACGCCATTGGATCTGAACCAACTGAATGTAGAACACCTGGGGCAACGGCAATTTTTCCAAAACCTGTGGGTGATCAAATCCCATTACCAAATCGTCAAATTGCAATTGAAATAACCAACAAAAAACGGTCATCGAAGTGATGACCGTTTTTGCTTATTTATCAATCGAACCGGTTACCCGCTTCATGAAATCGTTCAGCGCATCACGCTGCGATTTGCCATTTTTCATTTCGCGGTGAACTTCCAACGCTCCTGAAAAATTCGACAAGATCTCACCGATCGCATCCAACTCTTCATCTTTCAAACCCGGTGCATCGATCAGATGTTCCAAGGTCTCGATCGTTTCGTTCACGTAGTCTTCATCGTTTGCTTCGATGAACGACACCATGTGC
>JBMLQF010000103.1:0-27477 GCA_049241705.1 Fluviicola sp.
GTTTCGCTATACACCCTAACAGGCTGATTTGAGATGTGTTGGGGGAAGAAAAAAATTAGTCGATCCCCAGTAAATACTTACGGATCTGCTCGTGATTCAGCTTTTCAGCAGCTGCTGCAGCGGCTTTCATTTCTTCACGTACCCAATGGGTATCGATCAAAAGCGCATCTTTTTCAGGGGTTAACTCCGGACTTTTTCCAGTTCCATTGGTTAAAACTACGACTCCCTTTACTGCTAAGTCTTTCAGATTGTCATCATCTAGTACCCCTGTAAAATACATCGCAGCTACCAAACAATCTTCTCGCGTCAGTTGATCGGAACCTGCGATATCAAATTTAGTATTCCCCAAAATGAACCCCATGGATCGTTCCAGTTCCTTTCGCTCTTTAGAGGTCGCACTCTTATATTGATCAAATGTAGACGTCAAAAAATAACGATCATTCACATTCAAACGAACTGCATCTAATCGGTATTTCGCTTTTCGTGCATTGACCAACCAAATACGCAGTGCCACCGACACACCAATTACCAAAACAAAACCCAAGATCTTCGCAGCAAGTAAAAGCCCATTCATGGCCAAAACCGGAATCAAGATTAAAAGGACAGCAAAGACAATGATATACCCTGAATACTTTTTCATGCCGTTTATGATTTATTTTTCTGTTCGCGGAATATTTTGATTAACCAAGGAAGCAACACCACCAAGATTAGGGTCGCGCCCATCATCAGGTAGAAGTTCAGCATGAAGAAAGAAGACTTGTCGTCATAAGAATCCCATAAAGACGCAATGACTCCACTCAACTTATTTCCAATCGAGGTAGAAATGAACCATGCTCCCATCAGCAATGCTGTCAATCGCGGTGGTGATAACTTCGACACCATGGAAAGTCCGATTGGCGATAAACACAATTCCCCAACAGTAATAACACCGTAGGCAGCAAAGAACCACCAATAACTCGTTTTTACAGCCCCATTACCCGAAGCATCGGCGGCCATTACCATTACCAAACATGAAAGTCCTGTAATGAATAGTCCCAAGACAAACTTAACCGGGATAGACGGCTCCATATTGCGGTAGCGCAAGAAACGGAAGATTCCCACGATCAAAGGTGTTAATACGATAACCCAAAAAGGATTTACAGACTGGAATATATTGGTATTAAAGACAACCACTTCGTCTCCATCCTTAATAGTAGCGTGTTTCTTATCGTTTTTGAAATAAGTTGGGTACTGGATCTCCTTTTTACCTTTTACCTTTCGATAGTGATTGTCGACAACCTGTTCCGGTTCTTCCGACTTCTCATACGTAATCACATCTGCCAAACTCATGGATTTCAGTCCATTCTTCATGGCTGCCGGTACTTCGCGATCGGTATAATTATTCGCCCAAGTATTCAATACCGTTCCGTTTTGTTTGAAGATCGCCCAGAACGGCATCACCGCAAGACAAACTACCAGAATTGCGCTCACCACTCTTCTTTCTGATTTTGGTGAAGTAAATAATACATAAGCAAAAAAGAAAATCACCGGAATACACGCGAATAAGAACGCATCGGTCACATCGTCCTTTACCAAGAAAGAATGTTCATTTGTATCGGACGGCACACCATTGATGAAGTACCCAACAATTGCAAATATTACAGCTGGAACCACAACAATAGCCAAATCGATCCACCATGCTTTTTCACCTGGCATTGGTTCTTTCACCTTGTCGCCTTCTACATAATGCTTCGAACCCAATAAGAAGACAACGATACCAACGAACATTCCGACACCTGCCCCGAAAAACGCAACAGAATATCCATACTTATTTATAAGAAAAGCAGAAACGATATTACATACAAAGGCACCTATATTGATCCCCATGTAGAAGATATTGTACCCCTCATCTTTTTGTGGAAGATATTCGGGTTTATTGTACAAATTCCCTAGAAGCGTACTGATGTTTGGTTTAAACAGACCATTCCCCAGGATCACTAAGACCATTCCGGTGTACAACATGGAAAACGAATGAATCCCCATCAAACAATATCCGATACCCATCAAAATTCCTCCGGCAATGATCGGTGTGCGGTATCCCAGCAAGCGATCTGCGAGCAAACCACCTATAAATGGAGTAAAGAACACCAAGGCGATGAAGGTACCATACAGACTTGCAGATTCTGCCTCTGACATTTCAAAACCTTGATCCGCATCTTTTAAATACAGTGTGAAGATTCCAATCATCAAATAGTACCCGAAACGTTCCCACATTTCAGACAGGAACAAATAAGGTAAAGCGTGTGGATGTTTGCGTTGTTTACCCGTCGGAGCCTTCACTCCTTGACCTCCACTTAATTGATCAACTATATCGTTTGACATATATACCTTATTTTACTTCTTGAGTTAATCTTTTAATAATTGGATAAAGTGCAATCAAAATGACACCTGCAATGATCGCGTACCAGGCAAAATCATAGTATCCCTTCGTGTACACCAACATTCTTTGAGCATTGTCTGCACCTTTCTCCGGTGAAATGCTTGCACCAAACAAACCAGCGACATATTGCCCATAGGCAGAAGCCAAAAACCACATCCCCATCATGAACCCTTGCAGACGCATCGGTGCCAATTTGGTCATTAAGCTCAACCCGATAGGCGAAAGGAATAACTCAGCAAGTGTTACAATTAAGTAACCAGCAGCAAAAACATTCATTGAACTTTTTCCATCATCATCCATTCCGAAGCGCAATGAATAGAATGTCAGAAAACCCAAGCCGAGGAAAATAAATCCAAGTCCAAACTTCACGGTAGAAGACGGTTCCAATTTTCTATTTGCCAAGGCAACAAAAAACAACCCGATCACCGGTGCGAACATGATCACAAATAAGGCATTGATCGAATTATTAACCCCGTTCGGATCGAATTGCATTCCGAAAAGATCTTTGGTTAAGTTCGTAGCGGAGAAATTCGATAAACTTCCTCCTGCCTGCTCGAAGATCGCCCAGAAAATGACAGAGAAGAAAATAAACAAGAGTGCACCGAATAGTTTTTTATTCTCACTGGAAGTCGATTTTGTCATTTCGTAACCCAGATACAGCAAACTCAGCGGTCCAATCACATACATGAAATAATCTGTGTAAATGGTATTTTTCACCATGATAATGATCAAAGGTATAATGGCAACCGCACCTACATAAGTAGCTATCTCGTAAATCTTTCTCTTACTGAGATCAACCTTAATTAAAGGCGACAAACCAATTGGTCCTAAATTCTTTTTCGTAAGAATAAAGGTGATCAAACTAATGGTCATTACCACAGCAGCTGCACCAAAGGCAAAATTCCATCTTAGATCAACAGGAATGAAGGAAGTGAACATTTCACCTTTTCCGATCGCGATCACATACCCCCCAATAAAGGCCCCAATGTTAATTCCTGAATAGAACAATAAGAATCCGGCATCTCGTCGCGCATCTCCATCTTTATAGAGCAACCCTACCATGGATGAAATATTCGGTTTGAAAAACCCTGTACCGATAATATTGAATGCGATCCCAATAAAAAAGAAATCTTTCGGATTCATAGCCAATATCAAACTACCTAAGATCATCATCAATCCACCAAAGAGTAATGACTTTCTAAATCCCAAGATCTTGTCCGCAAAAAAACCGCCGATAAATGTAAATGCATAAACAAATGCCTGCGTAGCACCGTACTGCAAATTGTATTGTTTTTCACTCATATCGAGCTGGTGCACCATGAAGTAAGCAATCATCCCGCGCATTCCATAAAAACAGAAACGCTCCCACATTTCACTGAAGAACAATGCCCAAAGTTGACGGGGATATTTCCCTTTGAAACTTTGAATCTTATCGAGTTCCGCTTGAACCGAATTCTGATCAATAGTAATCTGATCTGCCATAGTCAATGTTTATCCGGATAAAACTACACTAATTTGAAGACAAAAAAAATCCCCCAACTAAATGTTGGAGGATTCTTCGGTATAATAAGTATTATTTCACTCCATGCATCATCTTGCTTAGTTTGCGAGAAACCAACAACATGATCACGCCCAAGAAAATAACGAACAATCCAATTGACGAGAAAATTGTTGCTGCACCCAGTTTTTCAACGTAAGCAGCAATGAAACCTCCCAAAATATTTGCAACAAAAGTTGAAAGCATCCAAACACCCATTAGCATTGAAGCCAACTTTACTGGAGCCAACTTAGTTACCACCGACAATCCTACTGGCGAAATACACAATTCCCCGATCGTATGGAAGAAATAGGTAACAACCAAATACCAAAGTCCCGCTTTCTTCAAAACTTCTTCTTTACCATTAACCATTTCTGTTTGAACTTCGCCAGTTGCAATCAACATAAAAATGAATCCGATACCAAGCAAGATCATACCCAAACTCATCTTCACTGGTGTAGACATGCGAGAACCAGTCTTAGAACTCCAGAACCAGGCAAATACCGGTGCCAAAACAACAATGAATGCCGGGTTTACTGCCTGGAATAATTCAGTTGAAATTGTCCAATTTCCGATTGTTCTGTCAATGTAAGAATCCGTATACAAAGTCATCGAGGACCCGGCCTGTTCAAATCCAGCCCAAAAGAAAATAATGAATGCGGTAAGAATAAAAATAACCGACATGCGTTGCTTTTCTTCAACTGTCAATGCTTTAGATGCAGCTGCATTTTCTTCATTTGACTCATTAGCAGCACTTGCTTTTTCCGGTTGTTCGCCAATCGTCGAAAGGTATTTTTTCGCCAATGAATTAAATAATAATTGACCCAACAACATTCCGATAGCAGCAGCAAGGAACCCGTATTTGTAGCCAAAAGACATGATCACTTCCTTGCCATCAGCGTCAACACCTTTCGTAGCGAACCAATCGTTACATAAAATTGCAACAACAATTGGTGCAATCAACGCTCCCAAGTTAATACCCATGTAGAAAATTGAGAATGCAGAATCACGACGTGCATCACCTTGACGATACAAACGACCTACTAAAGTCGAAATATTTGGTTTAAAGAATCCATTACCGATAATCAATAATAATAAACCGATTGCCAAACCAACATGTGAATTGATCGCAAACAAGGCCATTTGACCAAGAAACATGGTAATACCACCGATAGTAATTGCTTTTCGTTGACCTAAGAACTTATCAGCTAACCATCCTCCAATAATCGGAGTAAAATAAACGAATCCAGTAAAGAATCCATAGATTAATGATGCTGTTCCTTTATCAATTTCGAGTCCATTTTCGATATATAACTTCGTCATGTAAAGCATCAAGATTGCTCTCATTCCGTAATACGAAAAACGCTCCCACATTTCAGTGAAGAACAACAAGTACAAAGCCTTTGGGTGACCGAAAATAGTTCCTTTGCTTTCTACTTCAGCGATAATATCTCGTTGTGAACTCATGTCAATTATTAATTTTAGCTTCGGTGAAAATAGCTAAAAATCCCTTTTAATCGAACAAAGTATCTAATTTTAGACGAGGCTTTGACACATTCCCATGCAGGCACATACCTATTTTGATGTACATACGCACGCGCCATCGAGCAACTACCCTTCTGTTTATCAATACTTTCCATTTGAATCTCCTGTAAAACACGATTCATACTTTTCCGTTGGAGTACATCCAGAAAATTCAAAAGAATCACCAAACATCTTTTTGAATTGGCTGCTCGAACACCTTCAAGATCCAAACTGTTTGGCTATTGGTGAATGTGGGCTAGATTCACGTTATCCGGATGATCTAGCGCAAGAAGCATTGTTCATCGCTCAACTAAATTTGGCCAAGGATACAAGCAAGCCGATCATCTTGCATTGCGTCAATCGCATCGATCGTTGTCTTTTTTTGCATAAACAGCATGCGCCTGACATACCAATGATCTTTCACGGATTCAACAAAGCCTCTCATGTCTCCACGGTGCTTAAACATTCAACTATTTTCATCAGTCTTGGCGCGAGTGTTCTGCACAATAAAGCTTTACAAGAAGAAGTAAAACGGATTCCTCTTGATCGCATCCTGGCCGAAACGGATGAAAGTTCAGAATCTATTGATACGATTTACGAAACCATTGCTGGGCTAAAACAATTACCTTTGAGCACGATAATTGAATCGATATCAAAAAACGTAAACACGCTTTTTTTTCATGAATAATTGGTTAGAACGTACCTCCCTGATCTTGGGAGAGAATGAAATGAAACGCTTGAAAAATGCCCACGTCCTGATCGTCGGACTGGGCGGAATTGGATCTTTTGCCGGAGAATTTATTGCGAGAGCCGGTGTAGGAACCATGACGATCATCGATGGTGATGTCTTCGATCCCTCAAATAAAAACCGACAATTGACTGCATTGGATTCCACCATTGGAAGAAACAAAGCGGTGGTGTTGGGTGAGCGATTGCTTGACATCAATCCGGAACTTCAGCTAAACGTTGTCGAGGAATTTGTGATGCCAGAACGTGTTTCGGAACTGCTGGATCAATACAACCCGGATTATGTGATCGACTGCATCGATTCTGTAACGCCGAAATTGGAATGGATCATGGTCTGCAAACGCAAAAAGATCAAGATCATCACCTCTTTGGGGGCGGGAGGAAAAACGGACCCATCGAAAGTGCAAGTTGGCCCGCTAAAGAACAGTCACAACTGTAAACTCGGGCACCACATTAAAAAACGTTTAAAACGTCAAGATTTCGGATTCAAGGGAGTGCGCTGTGTGTTTTCTTCAGAGCTACAACAAAAGGATTCCTTGAAGATGACCAATGGTCTAAATTTCAAAAAATCATTCTACGGAACGGTGTCGTACATGCCGGCTTTATTCGGCCTTATGGCTGCAGCAGATGTGATCCGTTATTTCATTGAAAAAGAACGTAAAAGCGAAGGGGCTACAGATGCTTAAAATTTAGTATCTTTGCCTCCCAATTTCATCCGAAAATGACGGCACTTGTGAAGTACATCTTGGTCGGTTTTATGCTGGTTAGCCTTTTTTCTTGTGAAGAACAAGAGGCTACAACAGGTATGTCGCAAACTGTGAACACAAAAGTATCATCTGTTGACGCTCACACCTATTCCAACATTGATCAGATCCGCACCAAACATTTGCACCTCGAATTGGACGTGAACTTCGATAACAAAACCATTTATGGTGTTGCTCGTCACGAGATGGAAATGTTGAAGGAAACTGACACCGCTATTTTCGATATCAACGGACCTGAAATTCAAAAAGTAACTATCGGTAAAAAGGGCAACGAGAAAGACGCCGATTTCATCATTGGTACACACAAGAAATTCTTAGGAAAACCGCTTAGTGTAAAGATTGATAAGAACACCAAGCACATCAATATTTATTACAAAACAACCGACAATGCAGCTGCTTTGGATTGGTTAGAACCATCTTTAACCGCAGGAAAAGAACACCCGTACTTGTACACTCAAGGTCAAGCGGTCTTAACCAGAACTTGGATTCCTTCACAGTGTACTCCGGCTAATCGCATTACGTACAGTGCAGATGTTACCGTTCCTTCAGAATTAATGGCCGTGATGTCGGCAACAAATGTCACAGAAAAATCACCAGAAGGAAAATACCATTTTGAAATGGACAAACCGATTCCGGCTTATTTGATCGCTTTGGCGGTTGGGAATTTGGAATATAAAAAATTGGGACCAAACTGCGGTGTTTACACCGAACCGGAAATGATTCGCGATGTTGCTTGGGAATTCGCTGACCTTCCAAAGATGATCACAGCGGCTGAGAATCTTTACGGTAAATATCAATGGGGACAATACGATGTTGTTGTTCTTCCATATTCGTTCCCGTTTGGTGGGATGGAAAATCCCCGCTTGACTTTCGCCAATCCGACCTTGATTGCCGGTGACAGAAGTGCAGTTTCCGTAATTGCCCACGAATTAGCACATAGCTGGTCTGGTAACTTGGTCACTAATGCAACTTGGGATGATTTTTGGTTGAATGAAGGATTCACGGTTTATTTCGAGAACCGGATCATGGAGGAGTTGTATGGCAAGGAAACTGCCGACATCCTTGCGCTGATCGAATTTCAGGAGTTACAGAAAGAAATAGAGGCATTCACGGAAGAAGGTCAGGCAGACGACACCCATTTGAAATTGGGACTTAAAGGACGAAATCCGGACGATGGAATGACATCTGTGGCCTACGTTAAAGGAGCTTTCTTTTTAAAATCCTTAGAGCGTGACTGTGGACGTCGCCGTTTTGATGAATTCTTGCGCTCTTATTTCAAGGATCATGCCTTTACAACGCTCACTACCGAGGAGTTTAAAAACTATCTGAATAAAAAATTACTGAAACCGAACAACTTATCTTTCAATGTCGACGAATGGTTGTACAAACCGGGATTGCCTAAGAATTGTTACGGGATCATATCTCCGCGCTTTGAAACCGTTCAGGAATTAGCAAAACAATATGCTCGCGGTAAAGACATTTTCAAACAGCCAAAGAAACGTAAAGGACAAAAACGTTTGCCAAAACTCACACGTGACACGTACACTCCTCAAGAATGGCAGGCATTTATCCGCCAACTACCGGCTAGTATTTCTCCAGAGCGATTAAAAAATATTGATGATCATTTGCATTTCAATTCTTGGGGTAATGCCGAGGTAGCTACTGAATGGTATGTCTTGAGCATCAAAGCTGGATACACGGATATTCGTCCGAATATCGAACGCTTCTTAATGAAGATCGGTCGTCGCAAATTCTTGTTGCCAATCTACACGGCCTTGTCAGAAGAAAAGGAAAGCAAGAAATGGGCCTTGGAGGTTTACGGTCGAGCACGTGAAAATTATCATCCTGTTTCTATCATGACCGTTGACGAATTATTGGGTTATAAAGCCAAGGATTCCGTTGAGAATTGATTTGGATACTTTCACAAAAATTCGAATCGAAACCGTAAAATAAACAAGGACTACCTTTTAAGTTTTTTCAATCTTCCACACCCAATATGTTTGTTTCTTTCCCGTTAGAAAAGAAAACAACAGTCATGAACAGTCAGTGGGAATCAGAAATCGCTTATTATAAAGAAATAGAGAAACGCTATTTTTCAGAATGTAAAACCATCGATCCAACTCAAAGAATGGCTGGCATGGTTTCAAGATTCTCTTTTCTGATCATGTTAATGGATGAATTATACTCCGGAAATCTAACTGGAACTCCAAACTTCTTGAACGCGCTACAAAAAGAGGTATTATCCTATTCCGGAAAGATCGAACTATTCTTGGTAGCTATTTCTGAACGCAAAGCAGTTGCATAAAAAAGGGGAGCACAAAAAGCACTCCCCAATTACAATTTATCATTCTCCCTAAGCTGACAGCTCAGCGATCTTATTTTCTAAAACTGCAATTTTCTGCAGGGCATCAGCTTCTTTTTTGCGTTCATTCGCAATGACTTGTTCTGGAGCCCCGCTCACAAACTTTTCATTGCTCAACTTAGCTTGAACGCTTTTCAAGAATCCTTTCGTGTAGTTCAATTCTTCCTCCATTTTCTCTTTTTCAGCAGAAACGTCCACGTTCTCACCAAAAGGAATGAAGTATTCATTTGAACGCACCAAGAAAGAGTTAGCATTACTTACTTTATCAGAGGTGTAATCCAATTGTGACAGGTTCCCCATTTTCACGATCACTGCGTCGAAGTCGGTATTCATGTCTGCATTCTTCTTCACAAACAAGTCCATTTTCACCTTGTTGGCAACATTGTTTTGTTTGCGGATGGTTCTGATATTCGTAATAACCTCTTCAGCTACAGTAAACGCTTGTAAAATCGCTGGATCAAATACATCTACGGTTGGCCATTTAGCTACGATAATGTCATCTCCTTCTTTGCGCTCACGCAACAAATGCCACAATTCTTCTGCAACGAAAGGCGTAAACGGTTGCAACAAGCACAACAATTTATCGAAATAATCTAAAGTCTGATCTAAAGTAGCCTGATCGATCGGCTGCTCGTAACCCGGCTTGATCATCTCCAAATACCACGAACAGAAATCATCCCATACCAATTTGTAGATCGCCATCAAAGCCTCCGAAATACGGAACTTCGCCATCAGATCATTGATATTTTCCAATTCCTGATTGAAACGCGCATGGAACCACTCGATTGCCTTCTTCGAAGCTGCCGGTTGTGGAATATCCTTCACTTCCCATCCTTTCACCAAGCGCGCCGCATTCCAAACCTTATTAGTGAAGTTTCGGCCTTGCTCGCATTGACTTGAATCAAACGGCAAATCGTTTCCAGCTGGTGAAGAAATCAGGATCCCTAAACGCACCCCATCAGCTCCGTATTTCTCGATCAATTCAATTGGATCCGGTGAATTGCCAAGAGATTTGGACATTTTACGACCCAATTTATCACGTACAATACCTGTGTAATAAACGTTTCTGAATGGCAATTCGCCCATGTATTCGTATCCCGCAATGATCATACGCGCAACCCAGAAGAACATGATCTCCGGAGCCGTTACCAAATCATTGGTAGGATAATAATATTTGATCTCCTTATTTCCTGGATCTGTCAACCCGCGGAAAACCGAAATTGGCCACAACCAAGAAGAGAACCACGTATCCAATACGTCCTCATCCTGCTTCAAGTCAGCAGCTGTTAGAGAAGTGTTTCCAGATTTTGCTTTCGCCATTTCCAATGCTTCCTCAACAGTTTTGGCTACAACGAAATCATCTGCACCATTCCCATAGAAAAATGCCGGAATACGGTGTCCCCACCACAATTGACGGGAAATACACCAATCCTTCACATTTTCCATCCAGTGACGGTAGGTATTCTTGAATTTATCCGGATGGAAAGCAATGTTTCCATTCATGACGTTTTCGAGTGCCGGTTGTGCCAATTCTTTCATAGACACAAACCACTGCAAAGACAAACGCGGTTCAATAACTGAATCTGTGCGCTCCGAAAAACCAACTTTATTGATGTGATCTTCTACTTTTACCAAGTAACCCAACGCATCCAATTCCTTAGCGATCTCTTTGCGTACTTCGAAGCGATCTTTTCCTTGATAATGCAAACCGTTCTCATTGACGATTCCGTTGTCGTGGAAAACATCGATCGTTTCCAAGTCGTATTTCTTACCCAATTCGTAATCGTTCACGTCATGGGCAGGAGTAACTTTTAAACATCCTGTTCCAAACTCCATTTCAACATACTCATCGGTAATAATAGGAACCGTGCGGTTTGCAATCGGAACGATGGCGTGTTTTCCATGTAAATGTTTGTAGCGCGGATCTTCAGGATGAATACAGATCGCAGAGTCACCCAAAATCGTTTCCGGACGAGTTGTTGCAATTGTCAACCACTGATCTTCCGAACCTGCAACCTTATAGCGCACGTGAAACAATTTCGAATTCACTTCTTTGTAGATCACCTCTTCATCAGAAAGTGCAGTTCGCGCCTCCGGATCCCAGTTGATCATGCGCACTCCGCGGTAGATCTTGCCTTTTTTGTATAAGTCAATGAACACGTTGATCACTGAATCTGAATAATCCGGATCCATCGTAAACGCCGTGCGCTCCCAGTCGCAAGATGCACCTAACTTTTTCAACTGTTGCAGGATCACACCTCCATACTTCTCTTTCCAATCGAAAGCATGACGCAAGAACTCCTCACGAGAAAGATCAGATTTCTTGATCCCATCCTGACGCAATTTCTGCACTACTTTCGCTTCTGTGGCGATCGAGGCATGATCTGTTCCTGGCACCCAACACGCATTCTTTCCTTCCATGCGCGCTTTGCGCACCAAAACATCCTGAATGGTGTTATTCAACATGTGTCCCATATGCAAGACTCCCGTCACGTTTGGTGGCGGAATGACGACCGTAAAAGGCTCGCGATCATCTGGTTCAGAATGAAAGTAACCTTTTGCCATCCAATGGCTGTACCAACGCTCTTCTGCGATACGTGGGTCGTACGTCTTTGGAATTTCCATGTTTTGTGAATTAATTAAGGCCGCAAAAGTACGGAATTTGGCCGTTAAACGAAAGTAAAAAGGTCAAAAAAGGGAGCTCTCACTCCCTCTACTTAACTAATCAATTACCAATCTGAAAAATTCTTGATAACCTAATTTATCTATCGCATTGACCAGATAAGTACCTGAAGGTAAATCAAGATCAAGTTTGTATGCTGTGAGCGATTCGATCTCAAGAGATTCCATAACTTGTGCGCCATTCATATGACTGATGACCACATAATAATGTTGTAAACCTTTATTTTCAATGGTAAATAAGGACTTCGCAGGATTCGGATAGATCTGTATGTTATTCATGGAATTATCATTTAAACCGGCACTGGATCCACCTCCCGCATAATTACACAATACACTGTTCAGCGTATCCACCAATGGTGTATTCGCAATTACCCCCGAACCTGGAAAAGTTTCGATGTAATCTCCTGTAATTTCCCAAATGATTGCACCACCCAAATCATTATCAACAATGTACTTCGCCTTTTCAGCAATGGAACGTTCGTTGTCGAAGGACAAAAAGGTATTCAATCCATTTTTTCCCAAAGCCTAAGAAACCTTGGCCTGATTATCCCAAAATTCATTGAATAGGTTTGCTTGAATCAGGTAATTGTGATACATGGGTGTTCCTTGATCTACCTGAAAAGTCAATTGATCTGCCTGACCAGGAATAGATTGAAAAGAATTTCTGATTCTCATTCAGAAAATACATAAATTCAACCCAACTATTCAGGAAATAATGAACCCAACAAAAACATGGATCATGCATGCACTTCAATTTATTGGTAAGAGTCTTTTCCGATTTATCGAAGGAATTCTGGCACTCGCATCACTTTACTTTCTTTGTTACTTTACAATATCTTTTCAAACCATCGAGGCATTGCCCGTTCAAGAACCAAAAACAATGCTGATTTACCTGTCAACAAATGGCGTGCATACAGATTTCGTTATTCCCATTCGATCTCATTTGAGAAACTGGGAGCATGAACTGAACGTAACTGACGCGCTACAAGTTGACACGTTTCAAACCCACTTTGCAATTGGTTGGGGTGATAAGAACTTTTTCTTAAAAACCAAAAATTGGGGTGATCTGACGGTTGGCACTGCTGCAAAAGCTATTTTCGGCACAGGCGAAGGAGCGATGCACCTCGTGCTTTGCTGTCCAAAAGACCTTGATCCCAACACCTTAATTCCGTTGAAATTAACCGAGAAACAATACCAGAAACTCTGCTCGTTCATTTCGGAAAGTTTTAGTCGCGAAAATGATCAAGTCAGTCGTATCGCCATCCATCCGTATGGTCCGTACAATTTGTTTTTCGATTCCTCCATATCTTACAGCATGCTCTACACGTGCAATTCATGGACAAACGAAGGACTAAAAGTATCCGGACAGAAATGTTGTGTTTGGACACCGTTCAAAGGTGCCATTTGGGCGAAGTACGGCCGGTAATTAACGCTTCAGAACAATACTATCTCGCTGATCAGAAAGTGTTAATTGATCTTCTTTCAGTGCATAGGTATAAACAACCGTGCGATTTGGCTCATAAATGACTAACTGCTTTTTGGGTTCTTCTAAGCGATATCGCCAAACAGTTGGATTGGATTTTTTCGATGACTTGCTATTGATTAAAACCGTGCTATCTTGTTTGAAATCGAAGGTAACGCGCAACATCAACTCCATATCACGCTTCAACTTTTTGGTAAACACTGCATCACTTTGATTCATTTGACGAAGCTCCGAGCGTACTTGGTTCAAAGCTTGGTCAACAATCTTTTGCTGCTCGGACTTATCATCTGAAACCACCAACAAACCATTGGCAACCATTCTGGAAAAGCGCCACTTCCCGATGACCGCCTCATTATCAGACTTTCCACAAGAAGTTAATACAAGACCAATAAACGCAATTAATATCCATTGTTTCATGAGCAGTTGGTTTGGTTAAAAATACACTAAAGTTTCTTGAGTCCAACTCTTTTTCGTGACGGATCAATTTCAATCACTTGAACTTCAACATGTTCATGCAAGGAAATCACTCGTGTTGGATCCTCCACATAACTATCCGATAAATTTGATTTATGGATCAACCCATTTTCTTTGATCCCGATATTCACAAAGGCTCCGAAATTCGTCACGTTGGTAACGATCCCATTCAATATCATTCCTGTTCTCAGATCTTCTATCGTACGGATACGCGCATCGAATTCCAACACTTTTGCCGTTTGACGCGGATCTCGTCCAGGCTTCAATAACTCCTTAATGATATCTTCGAAGGTGTATCCATCCACGTCCGGAAAATCAGCCTTCTTCAATTGATCGATCCGTTCTTTATTTCCGATCAAATCACCAACAGATGCACCTAGCTTCTTACACATTTTCTCCACAATGGAATAACTCTCCGGGTGAACCGATGAATTATCTAAAGGATGTTCCCCCTCGCGAACGCGCAAGAATCCTGCCGCCTGTTCAAAGGCTTTGTCTCCCAAACGCTTTACTTTTTTCAATTCATTGCGCGATCTAAACCCGCCGTTTTCCGAGCGATAAGCAACAATGTTTTCCGCCAATGCCGGCCCTAGACCTGAAACGTAACTCAGTAAATAGGGGGATGCCGTATTTAGATCAACTCCCACTGCATTCACAGCAGAAACCACAACATCATCCAAGGCATCTTTTAATAAATGCTGATCCACTTCGTGTTGATACTGCCCCACTCCAACTGATTTCGGGTCAATCTTCACCAATTCCGCCAAGGGATCCATTAACCTGCGACCAATGGACACTGCGCCGCGAACCGTGACATCGTAATCCGGGAATTCCTTGCGGGCAATAGAACTCGCTGAATAGATCGAGGCACCATCTTCTCGTACAACAAATACAGTTACATCTCTGTCAAAACGAACACGTTTGATAAAAGACTCTGTTTCTCTACCTGCTGTTCCGTCACCAATAGCAATGACTTCGATCTTATATGCCTGGACCAATTGGGCAATCTTCGCAGTTGCTTTGTCCGTTTCGTTTTGGGGTGGGTGCGGATAGATGGTCACATTGGTCAATAAAGAACCATGTTCATCCAGACAAACCACTTTACAACCTGTTCGGAATCCGGGATCGATGGCCAACGTCCGCTTATTTCCAACAGGAGCCGCAAGTAATAATTGACGCAAATTGGATGAAAACACTTTGATCGCTTCGATGTCTGCTTTGCGCTTAGCTTCGTTGATCAATTCCGTTTCCAAGGACGAGCAAAGCATGCGTGAGTAAGATTCTTTGCAGGCCTGAGCCACATAATCTCCACATGCATCATCGGTTTTCACAAAGAATCGTTCCAACAACTCCAACGCTTCTGACTTCTCCGGCTGCGTCTTCATGGAAATTATCCCTTCTCTTTCAGCGCGAATGAGCGCAAGAAAACGATGAGAAGGAATTTTATACAGCGGTTCTGAAAACTCAAAATAATCGCGGTACTTCGCCCCTTCCTCATCTTTGCCTTTTACTAACTTGGTTGAAACAATTGCCTTTCTTTGAAACAGTTGACGTAATCGCGATCTGGCTGCAGCATTCTCATTGATCCATTCTGCCATGATATCTACTGCGCCCTGCAAGGCCTGTGCTTCTTCTTCGATCTCGCCTTTTACAAATTTTTCAGCCATGTATTCGGGGTCTCCACCGCGCTGTGACATGATCATTTTTGCCAATGGTTCCAGACCTTGTTTCTTCGCTTTCTCGCCCTTGGTCAGACGTTTTTGCTTGTACGGCAAATAAATATCCTCTAACAGATTCATTTCAAAACACGACTCAATACGTTGCTTCAAATCATCTGTCAGTTTTCCTTGCTCGGAAATAGCACTCAAAATGGTTTGTTGACGCGAAATGATCTCGTCATATTTTTTTGCAGCATCGCGGATCTGAGTAATTTGAACCTCATCCAAACCACCTGTACGTTCTTTTCGATATCGAGCAATGAAGGGAATTGTTGCCCCTTCATTCAATAAGTCCATTGTATTAGCACACGAATTTGCTGACAGACTTGTCAACTGTTGTAAATAGGCTTGTTTTGTCATTGAAGCAAATATAAGTGGAATCTTTCAAGTCAAACACTGAATGAAATTGTAAAAATCATACATTTCACATGTCAATAAGTGCTTTTGATTCGTCCTAAAACACAGGTATTAAAAACATTACAATGCTGTTCATGTTGTTGTGAAAGATACGTTGGATTCAAATCTAGATTTGTCAACCTTCAAAGTGCTAGGTACTAAACATGGCGTGGCAACGTCGTTGAACCCAACAACAAGAGTGGTGACTTTCTCATTCAGCAATATCAACCTAGCGCCTAGTTCAGTGGACGAAGAGGCTTCAAAAGGCTTTATCATTTATGAAATTACTGAAAATGCCGCTTTACCGTTGAATAGCGAAATTCAAAATACGGCATACATTTATCTTGATTTCAACAGCCCGATCATCACGAACACCACTTCCAACATCAACTCCACGCTTGGAATCAACGAGAACTTAGAGTCATCGTTCAATTTGTACCCAAATCCGGCAAAAGACATCGTATCGATTACTGGCGGAGCATACAATTCCGTGAAGGTATTGGATATGAACGGACAGTTGGTTTTGGAATTAACCGATGGAAAAACATCGTTCTCAACTACGCATTTTGCAAATGGAATTTATCAGGTATTGATCGAAACAACTAGTACGATCGAAACTTCTAAATTGATCATCCAGCACTAAGAAATCCTTTCTACCTCGCTAGGCCGACCTCATAAAAAGGGTCGGCCTTTTTTGTTAATGAATTGTAAATGAAATTATTCCCCGAAAAAGAAACGGTATCTTCGCCCCCGCAATTTGAAGGTATGACAAAATTTATTGGATTTCTAATCGTTTTTGGGTTAATGAGCTTTACTGCAAAGGAGTTATTCACTCAAACGGGTAACGCCAGTTATTACGCCAATCAATTCCATGGACGCCGCACCTCATCAGGCGAAAAATACCACAAAGACAGTATGGTTTGCGCGCACAAAACACTCCCTTTTGGTACGCTCTTGAAAGTCACGAATAAGAAAAACGACTCGGTAGTTTATGTGCGTGTCATAGACCGCATGGGGAAAACTTCTCCGCACATCATCGACTTAAGCATGGCTGCGGCAAAACAACTGAATTTTGTGCGTAGCGGCATCACGAAAGTTACTGTGGAGGAAATTCATAAGGATTCGCTTCGTTAGAATTCGTAACTTCGACACATGTTCGAAGGACTTACCATTATCGATTGTTCTACGGTTCTTGCCGGGCCATCTGTAGCTACATTTTTTGCAGAACTTGGAGCTAGGGTTATCAAATTCGAGAATCCAACCAATCCGGATGTTACGCGCACCTGGAAGTTGGCTAGTGAGGATGCACAAACTGCAGTTTCCGCTTATTTTGCTTCTGTAAACTATCGAAAAACCTATGCTCCCGCTGATTTTCGCAATCCCAACGACAAAGCCGCCGTTCTTAACGCCTTGAAGGAAGCCGACATTTTCATTAGCAATTTCAAAAAAGGAGACGCCGAAAAATTTGGCTTGAGTGATGAATTTTTACTGCAAGAAAATCCGAAATTGATCATCGGAAAAATTTCCGGTTACGGCTCAGAATCAGATCGCGTAGCATATGATTTGATCCTTCAGGCAGAAAGTGGATTTATGTCCATGAATGGCACCCCGGAATCCGGTCCAGTAAAAATGCCTGTTGCGCTGATCGATGTCTTGGCCGCGCATCAGTTGAAAGAAGGTTTACTTTGTGCACTTTATCAACGAACTTCCACAAACAAGGGAAGTGTTGTAAGTGTTTCACTTTATGATGCTGCGGTTTGTTCACTGGCGAATCAAGCATCCAATTATTTGATGGCAAATCACATTCCTCAACGCATTGGTAGTTTGCATCCGAACATTGCACCTTACGGCGAGATCTTCCAAACAAAAGACAATAAATTGATCACCTTTGCTATTGGAAACGATCGCCACTTCAAAGGCTTATGTGACTTTCTACATCTTCAGGACTTACCAATTGACGTGCGTTTCGAAAGCAATGTGGCCCGCGTAAAAAATCGAAAGGTGATGTATGAAATTTTGTCAAATGCCATTATCGCTCTTGAGTCAGCACAAATACAAAGCATCATGAATGCTCTTTTTATTCCAATGGGAATCATCAAAGCTTTGGATGAAGTATTCGCGGATAATCAGGCTCAAAAACTTATTCGAACCGAACAAATTGAGGGCGTCAATACCAAACGCGTGACACAAATCGCATTTCAGATTCGTTGATATGGAAATCAGATCACCTCAAAACCCATCAGAATGGGAGGCCTATTATGACCTCCGTTACCGCGTATTGCGTGAGCCATTTAACAAACCACGCGGAAGTGAACGCAATGAAGGCGACGAAACAGCTCAACATTTTGCCCTTTTTGAAGGCGGACGCATCTTGTCTGTAGCACGCTTAGATACCTTACCGGAAAACATTTGTCAAGTACGTTTTGTGGCTGTTGAAACCGATCAACAAAGCAAGGGCCTGGGTTTAAAGATTATGAGCGCAGTTGAAGAAGCCGCTTTGCAACATGGATTTGAAAAGATCATTTTGCACGCGCGTGATTACGCCGTGACATTTTATAAAAAACAAGATTACATCTTGATTGGCCCTTCCTACAAGCTGTTTGATGTTTTACAACATTATGAAATGTACAAGATGCTAGTCTAGCACAAAATCAAGCGAAACGCGTGTGCCGGACTTGCTATCTATTTGTAGGTTGGCATCAATATGCTCTGCCATTCCTTTTAAAATATCCAATCCTTCTCCCTCATGATCGTGTCCAATCAGTGGTAAGCCGGAACCATTATCGGTGATCTCTAAGTGTCCACCTTTCGCATCTTTGTTGAACCGTACTTCGATCTTCCCCGTTGAGGCTTTTTCAAATGCGTGTTTGTACGCGTTCGTAACACTTTCATTGATGATCAACCCCAAGGTAATAGCCAGATCACTGCTTACATCACAGGATTCGATCGAATGGACCAATTCGATATGTTTGCCTTCGGTTTGCATACTGCTTTCAATCCCATGGATCAATTGAGTTGCATATTTTTTGAATGGAACATGTGATCTAAAATGTTCTTTATCAGAAAGTAACTCATGCAAAGCCACGATTGAATGCACACGGTTTACCGAATTCTGAATGAGATTGCGGTGGAAATCATCTTGACATTTATTGAGTTGCAAGCGCAATAAACTAAGCGTAATTGCCAGATTATTCTTAATCCGGTGATTGGTTTCAGAAGTAATGCGCTTTTGTTGTGCCAATGCTTCTTCTAACTCTTGTTGGATCAATTTTCTTTTGTGGGTTTCCACAGCAAGCGAAACCATTTGGGAGGCAATCAATCCGAATTTCTGATCATTCAATGTCCAAACGCGCTGAGAACCTACCTGTTCGAAACAGATAACACCAATGATCTCTCCTTCCACGCGCAAAGGAATGTCCATTAATGACTGAATATCATTCGGGATCAAGTAGGATTCATTCAATTCAGATGTAGTCTCTGCCTGTTGCGCATCCGGAGCCAGAATGATCTTTTCCGTTTCAAATTGGTTGAAATAGGTCGGCTTATCAAAAACAGGAAGATCCATTTGAGGCACCATGTCGTTTACCCGAGAATCAAAGTTTCCAATGCATTCAATGCGGGAATTATCCTCTGAGAATAACCAGGCATTCACACGAGTTGAACCCACTGCTTTAGATGACATTTCCAAGATCTCATAAATCGCATCGTGCAACTTCCCCGCACGAATCTTTTGTGACTTTGACAATTGTTCGATGGTCAAAGTTTTGCGAAGTAAGTCGCGTTTTTTACGTTCGATCATTGTGGCATCAACCAGTGAAGCAATGACTACAAATTCGGTGGCTGAAATGGACCATGCAGCCATCCGGAGTCGAACAGGAAAACGTTTCCCTTTCCGCAACATAGACAACTGTAAATCGACGAAATGTGAATGATTTAAACTTTGTAAGAAAACACGTACATCGTTCGCATCCCCATCGATGTATTCAAAAATGGTATTTCCCGGATGAACTTCTTCTCCAAAGAGTTCTTTAACTCCATGTGACGCAAATAATATTTCACCTTTGTTGTCAAAGATAACCAAACGCTCATCCAACCCGGATATAAGCGCTTGCAACATGGTGAGTATACTGTTTTGAGTCATATAGTAGTCTGATTAATAACAAATAAAAGTTATTTTTTTGTATTTCAAACGATTGTGAATAAAATTAGCTTCACAAGAATTGAAAATAATATGATCCTTGAAATTTGAAGTAGTTTTAGTTATTTTCGTCTATGAATTGGAAATTGATCTTCCCGGTGGTTTTACTCGCAGCGATGTCTGCTTGTAAAAAGGATAAAGACGACACAAAGGTGGAGTCGACTGGAATGTTGCACCTGAAAATGCATCACTTTTGGGATACTGACAGTTTACAATTGGGTACGCAACGCGTGCACCCCATCACCTCCGACACCTTTGAGTTTACCACATTCAAATATTATGTTTCGAACATCCGGTTAAAAAATTCCGATGGCAGTTGGTACAGTGTTCCTGAATCCTATTATCTCCTTGATCTAAACACCGGGAACACCGCAAGCATTAGCATTAATAATGTTCCCACTGGAACCTATACCGACATCTCTTTGATGTTTGGCGTAGATAGTTTACGCAATGTTTCCGGAGCCCAAACAGGAGCACTTTCAACTGTTAATGGCATGTTCTGGTCGTGGAATACCGGCTACATTATGATGAAAGCGGAAGGTATCAGTCCGAATAGTTCTTCCGGATCATTTGCTTTTCATCTCGGTGGCTTTCAAGGAACCAATAGTGTGATCAAAACGAAGACTTTTAACCTGTCAGGCATCGCCAACAGCGTAATATCAGAAACAAGTCATGGAAAAATAGGTTTAAACATCAACGCGGCCGCCATGTGGAACTCGTCGCCTAATCTCGCTACGGTCTCAGATCTTCAGATGGCAGGTGCTGCAGCAAACACCATGGCTACTGACTTCGTAAATGGCTGGACTTTATCTTACGTAAATAATTAAGCTCATGCGGACACTTCTTGCTTTATCTCTTCTTGCACTGTTCGCTTCCTGTTCAAAGAACAAAGTAGAACCGTTAAAAGAATGGGGCTTCAATTATGACGAGAATTTTCCGACTCCCGTTTACAACTTTGAAAACAACCCCTTAAGTTATAACAAGTTCTTGCTTGGGAAAGCTTTATTTTACGATGAATACTTGTCTATTGACAGCACAATTTCTTGCGCCACTTGTCACGAACAACCGCATTCTTTTGGCGGACATAGTTCTCAATTCAGCACAGGTGTAAACAATCAGGTAGGAACGCGTAATTCTCCCGCTATTTTCAACTTGGCCTGGAATCCAACCTTCATGTGGGATGGTGGAATCAATCACATCGAGGTGATGCCGATCGGTCCAATTACCAATCCAGTTGAAATGAATGAGACTATGGCGAACGTGGTTCAAAAACTTCAGAATTCATCACGCTACCGCAAACTTTTTAAAGAAGCATACGGCAATGAAGAGGTAACTGATGAGAAAATGCTCAAAGCCCTTGCTCAGTTCCTAGCCATGATCATTTCCGATCAATCCAAATACGACAAGGTAAAGCGTGGCGAGGCTGCTTTTACAAGTACCGAACAGGCTGGCTTTGACTTATTTGTTCAAAAATGTAGTGCTTGTCATACAGAGCCTTTATTTACTGATCACAACTACCGCAACAATGGTCTGGACCAGACATTCACGGATCTTGGTCGAGGATTGATCACCGGAAACTCGAGCGATAATGGCAAGTTCAAAGTACCATCATTGAGAAATGTTGAATTGACCTATCCCTACATGCACGACGGACGATTCTTCACGCTTTCGCAAGTATTGGATCATTACCACACAGGTGTGCAACAATCAGCAACATTGGATCCATTGCTTCAAACAGGTATCGTGTTGACAAGTACTGAAAAACAACAGTTGATCGCATTCTTGAAAACGTTGACGGATTACGAATTGCTCGGCAATCGTTGGTTGATGGAACCCCATATCTGATCCCGTTTGTTATCTTTGACAAATGGAACGGATCCGTTTGTTTTATTTTTCAATCATTGCACTGATTGTTTGCTTTCACGCAAATAACGGGTGCACACATGCCTTAACTGAACAGGATGCATTTTTGATAGGCGAAGCTACAGCGAAAGGCGTATCCGTATCTCACCGCATCTCTCAGTGGTATCAACTACTTTTGCTTTTCGGTGTTGTGGCTTTCACGCTCCATCTGATCAGTAGAAAAATAAAATGGAATTTCTCCTCCTCGGAGCAAAAACTTCTTTTAATCGGATTTCTAGCTGGTATCTTTGCCTTCATACAACCCGAATTTATCGAGATCACACATTGGACCACCCTTTTGGTAACGGTGAATGTAATCTTGGAAAAATGGTCTAAAGCGAAAATGAGCGAGACCGACTTGCTTCAAATCAGCGCCATATTTGTCGGACATTACCAGTTATTCCATTCCGCATTGCTCGGTGGATCCATTGCTTTTCTTACTATTTGGATAAGCAAACAGAAGTTCGTTTCTGTCCCTAAAGGAATTATTCCATTCGTCGCTGCAGTTCCGCTTATCTGCTGTTTGGCAATCGAAGGATCCTTTATAGCAGCATCAAATCACTTGAATGTTTCATACCTCTGGATACTGGCAATTTTAATGATCCTGTTACTGATCTATTTACGTAAGATCCAATTGGATGATTGGTCGATATTGGTCAAAAGAACCATCCCATATACACTTGCCGGAATTGCATTGATGCACGTTTATCATCCAGTGATCGATCAGCCATTAGACCTGTTTGAATACGCCAACAAAGTGAATCCGGTCATGCGCTGGCAATTCGGAGAACTTCCGTTCACGGATCATATTTCAAGCCATTTGATAAGCGATTATTTCTGGAGTTTTCTCTACACCATTTTACATGGATACAAGGCCAGTGCAGCTATGCTGATCTATGACAGTTTCACTTTTATATTGGGAATGATGGCCACGTACTATTTGCTTCGCCAACTCTTTCCAAATTCCAATACACTTCTGTGGATCATGATGTTAAGCCCCGGCTTTTTCTTTTTGCTTCCTCCCTATTATGCACTTGTCTTTTGGCCGATCGCGTTATTCGTCCGCATGTTTCAGGATCCAACCAGAAAAAAGACCTTTTGGTTCTTTTTATCCATATGCATCCTTTTTGTTTGGCGACTCGATATTGGGGTTTCCTTGGTTATTGCCAGTATTGTCGGCATTATTCTCACCGCTATTAAACACCCGAAATGGATCCGAATGGCCATCCTAAAAATGCTCATCATTGGTTTACCTCTTGTTTTGATCGTATCGTTTTTTGCCTATAGATATCCAGAAAATGTAGAACAAATAATTGGATACTTCGGCGCGAATCAAGCACATGGTTTTTCTGTAATGACACTGAACGAGTCCAATTTATACTGGATCGACTATTTCATACTTCCGCTGGTCGTTGTTGCTATCTTGGTCTTCAATCTGATCTCCAACTGGAAGAATTGGGATCGTTTGCAAGCATATGTTTTCATCGCAGGCGTTTTCTACCTGTTCAATCTGCAACGTGGAATGGTTCGCCACAGTTTTGTGGAAGGATACGACACTCAAATCCTTTCTTTGGGATGGTCGATTTTGATTGCCCAATGCATCTGGTGGCTCCGGCATAGAAACGAACCAAAAAGTAGTCACCTGTTGATCGCTTGTAGTTTCATCGCGCCATTTATATTCTCCATCGCACCTGGGAAACAGCATCAGAGCATTTTTCAACTAGATGCGGGGTTCTCCTTGAAAGATATTTCCATCAGCGGGATGAATGGTATAAGTCGCGTGAAACCGAGCCCAGAATTCGATCAAAACGTAAAACCACTCATCGCCTTTTTGAGAGATAACCTGGGAAAACAAGAAAGTTTTCTGGATTTCTCCAATTCTCCAATGCTCTATTTTTACGCTGAAAGAAAAGTCCCGTCTTACTTCAATCAATACCTACAGAACACGGTTTCGAACAAATTGCAAGGCATCAATCTGAAATTTCTCAATCGAAAAAAACCAAAGTATGTGGTCTTCTCTCAAGTCCCAGAAGGTTATTTCGACAATTCGGATGGTATACCAAACAAAGTAAGATACCATATGATAACAGCTTTCATTTACAAGAACTACCAACCAATGGACACCATTGGAAAATTCAGGATTTGGGAGCTAAAAGGTCATAAACCCATAAGCGCATCGTCACCTTCCGAACAATGGAACTTAGGTCAGATCCCCTATTTCTGGAAACCGGAAAAAACTGAAAAATGGGAAATTCATGCAAGCCGTGTTAAGTTCCTTTCGAACGAGATCCAATGGAGCAGCTCCTTGAAGCCGGGATCATTCTTGCGCATGCGAATTTCCAGTGCTGTGGACCAAGTAATCACTGTGCATAAAACAGGTTTTTCGCTTTCCTTTGACCTAAAATCCGGAACGCATACGTATCACTTTCCCCTAGGAATGTCTGAAAACTGCGTGTATTCCAAAGAACCAATTTTGTTAAATGCAGTGCAACCTATAACGATCAAAACAATTCAAATCGTTAGTTTAGAACCGAAATGAATACGCGCACCAAAATAGCTTTAGACAAAGCCCTCGGATTTTTTGTGGCCTATCCACTTAATCTATTGGTCCGTTTGGTTGGCAAGATCATGCGTTATGACCATACTTTGCAACGCGAAATGAAGCGAATCGTGGTCTGTAAATTCAAAGGAATGGGAAGTATTGTTCAAGCCACTCCTTTATTACAAGCTTTGCGCACTCGCTATCCAAATGCCGAATTGATTTTTATCAGTTCCATCGAAAACAAAGCCATTTTAGAACGCATTGAAATCCTGGATTCGGTATTGTTAATTGACGACCGAAGTTTAGGAAAATTGATCGGTGATACGTTTCGATTACTTGCCCGACTGATCAAAAAAAAAGCGGACATCTACATCGACCTCGAGATCTACTCACATTTCAGCAGTATCGTCACGACGTTAAGCCTGTCACATGATCGCTTCGGCTTCTACTTGCGCTCAAATACTTATCGGATGGGACTGTACACCCACATGATGTATTTCAATACGAAAGCTCCGATTGCTGAAGCCTACATGCAATTTGCCCGATTACTGGGTGTGGCAGATGCAACCCCCGAATTGTATCCATTGCAAAGTTCAGATCATCCGATGAGAACGAATACTTATTGGGTGATCAATCCGAACGCATCAGACCTGCGTTATGAAAGACGTTGGCCAGCAACCAAATTCATCCAGCTGATCCAGGAGTTGCTATTGAACTATCCAGAGATCGAATTGATTTTGATCGGTTCCAAAAACGAACACGATTACGTGCAGACCATTAGCCGAGAATTCCAAGGAGAGGATCGCGTGATCGACCTGAGCGGAAAGACGAGTGTTGACGAACTGCTGAGTTTACTCAAACATGCCGATCTAGTGATCACAAATGATACCGGCCCAATGCATTTATCAGCGGCACTTAAAACAAATGTACTCGCTCTTTTTGGACCATGTTCACCGCAACAGTACGGACTTGGCTCTCAGGTGAAGTCAATCTATAAAAATCTGTATTGCAGCCCTTGTGTCCATGAATTTGTGGTTCCACCTTGTAAAGGCGACAACCAATGTATGCAGCAGATAACCGTTTATGAAGTCATGGAAGCGCTTAAAACCTATCCACACCTTCCGGTTCACCCACCAATCGGTTATCATACCCATCACGGAAAAGCTCTGGGGACAGTAATTCGATAATTTTTTATTATGCAAGCATAATATTTCGAATATTTTTGTATTTTGGTACAAATTAATATCGAAAACTATGTCGCAAGCAATTAAAGGTGGCGAATTCATCGTCCGAGACGTACATCACACAGAGGTTTTCATTCCGGAAGAATGGGCAGAAGAGCAACAAATGATCGCGCAAACGTGTGATGATTTTATCACTCAGGAAATTACACCAGTTCTAGAACGAATTGACAAAATGGAAGAAGGATTGATACCTTCCCTGTTGGAAAAAGCCGGTGCTTTGGGAATGCTTGGGCTTACCATACCTGAAGATCTTGGCGGCATGGGATTGGATTTTAAAACATCCCTACTTGCAACAGAACGTCTGGGCACTGGACATTCCTTCTCCGTAGCTTACGGAGCACATACGGGAATTGGTACACTTCCTTTACTCTATTATGGAACAGCTGCTCAAAAAGCGAAATACATTCCGAAATTAGCCACCGGTGAATGGAAGGCTGCGTATTGTTTGACAGAGCCAAGTTCGGGGTCGGATGCGAATTCCGGCAAAACCAAAGCAACCCTTTCCGCTGATGGTACCCATTATATATTGAATGGTCAAAAAATGTGGATCACCAACGGGGGTTTTGCTAATCTCTTCACAGTATTCGCTAAAATTGATGAGGACGCCAATTTATCAGCATTTTTGGTAGAAGCCGATTCTGAAGGAATTTCCTTGAATCCGGAAGAAAAAAAGATGGGAATCAAAGGCTCGTCTACGCGACAAGTATTCTTTAACAATGTCAAAGTTCCGGTTGCAAACATGCTGAGTAAACGTGAAAACGGATTCAAGATCGCTTTGAACATCCTGAATATTGGACGCATTAAGCTGGCTGCCGGAGTATTAGGTGGTGCCAAACAAACGATCACTGATTCCGTGCGCTATGCCAATGAACGCGAGCAGTTCGGTCGACATATTTCTAAATACGGAGCAATTCGAACAAAACTAGCTGAACAGGTAATCCGCACCTATGTCGTGGAGTCAGCCATTTATCGCGCTGGACAAAATATTGATGATGCCATTGCTGCGTATGTAGCAGGTGGAATGGACAAAGAAGCTGCAACCTTGAAAGGAATCGAGCAATTCGCACCTGAATGTGCTGTGCTAAAGGTTGCAGGATCCGAATGCTTGGATTATGTGGTGGACGAAGGCGTTCAGATCTTCGGGGGAATGGGATACAGTGCAGAATCCCCGGTGGAAAGAAGCTACCGCGATTCACGCATCAATCGCATTTTTGAGGGAACGAATGAAATCAACCGTCTACTAACCGTTGACATGGTTTTAAGACGCGCCATGAAAGGAGAATTGGATCTTATGGGGCCTGCGATGCAAGTTGCAAATGAATTGATGAGCATTCCGGAAATGAAAGAAGCATCCGAACATCCGCTCGGACAAGAACGCGATTTATTAAACGGGTTTAAGAAAACGATCCTCATGGTAGCCGGTGCTGCTGTTCAAAAATTGATGCAAACACTTGCGAAAGAACAAGAAGTGTTGATGAATATTGC